>JAFASC010000006.1 GCA_019244955.1 Methylobacteriaceae bacterium
CACCGGTTCGCCGTCGTGGAATTTGAGGCCGGGCCGCAAGCGGAACGTCCAGGTCAGCCCGTCGCTCGACACCTCCTCTGTCTCGACCATCTGGCGCTGTACGTTGAGCTTGGCGTCGACGCCATAGAGCGTGTCCCACACCAGCATCGCGGCATTGCGCGCGACATATGCGGTCGTCCAGATCGGATCGAAATTGGCGAGATCCGCGTGCGGGACGAGGCGCACCACGCGTGCGGCGGCGCCTTGCGTGATCGCCGGCGCCGCGAGACCGGTCACACCGAGAACGCCGGCGCCGACGGTGGATTTGAGGAATGCTCTTCGGTCCATCTGGCCGCTCCCCCGTGCTTCACTTCAAAGCCGGCGCGCCGATCTTCCGTCAGCGGCGCGCGTTGCGCAATGGCTTGAAATCGATGGAGGTAAATGGACGTAGAGCGGTTTCGCGCGAATGTGTTATCGATTATCGTTCATTCGCGTGGCGCGTGGCGCGCGGCGGCTTTGCGCGCATCAAATCGGGGGCGACATGCACAAGCACTTCTTCGCGATGACCGCATTTGCCGCCATGCTAACCGCGGCAAGCGGGGCTTGGTCGGCGGAAAAGACCATGAATCTCTCGCGCAATGCGAAGTCCGGCGTCGATTCCGGTCTTGCCCACTCCGGCCGATGGAACCGCAACTGCAATTCGCTGCCGGTCAAGATTACCTTCACCCACCAGCCCGAGAATGGGTCCGCTTGGTCGGTCGAAGCCGACGAAGTCCTGCCGCCGAGCACGCCAGGGTCGGGTGACACCGGGCAATGCGCCGGCAAGACGATCAAGGGCAAGAAAATCATGTATCGCTCGAAGCCCGGATTCCGCGGGAGCGATACGGTCGGCTACGACTCCGACGGCAACGGAACCATCATCCACACGACGATCGCCGTCACCGTTCAGTAGATTTCAACGGTGGGCCGCGGACGTCGCGAGAACCGGCCGCGCGGATGCGCGCGGCAATCAAACTCATCGCCGGCCACCCACCTCGTCGATATGTCCGAGCAGATCGGCCGGGTCTTCATAGACGCGGTAAGCGCCGGCGCGCTCCAGTTCCTCGCGGCCGTAGCCGCCCGACAGCAGCCCGATGCCGAGCGCGTGCGCGCGGCGTGCCGCGAGCATGTCCCAGACGCTGTCGCCGACCACGAAGGCATCGGCTATTTCAACGCCGAGCCGCTCGGCGGCGGTCAAGAAAAGATCGGGGTCGGGCTTGGCGAATTTCACCTGGTCGCGCGTGACGATGGTCGTGCGCTCGAAATCGACCGCGAGCGTCTCGATCGACGAGCGCGCCGTTTCCATTCGCCCGCTGGTCGCGATCGCCCAGGGAATCTCCGCATTGCTCAGATAGGAAAGAAGTTCGGGAGCGCCGGGCAGGGGACGCACGTCGGCCGCATGGCGGTTGAAAGCACTCGTGTGAAATCGGCGCAGCCGTTCAATTCTCTCCGGCTCGATCGCCAGGCCCGTTTCGCGCAACAGCATGTTCGTGAACAATCCGCCGCTCATGCCGATTTTGCGATGAATGCGCCACACCGAAAGCTTGATGCCTTCCATCTCCAGCGCTTCGCGCCAGGCGAGCACATGCTGATAAACGCTGTCGACGAGCGTGCCGTCGAGATCGAAAATTAACGACGTTTGCAGGCGAGACATGATCGGGCTCTTCGGCCGGCGTTCGAGTGAAAACGCGGCCGCCGATGCGTTGGTTCCGGAAATCTGGGCGCCCTAGGCGCGGCGGGCCGGAATGCCTCGATAATAATGGCGCAATAAGCGTCGCTATCGCCGTTGCGGCTTAGCGCGGCGCGTCCGGCAACTTGAAGCGCTGGTGCTCGTTCGGGCGAGGATCAAATACCGCCCGCGTGCGCGAGCCCGGGCATCTCATTTTGGCAACATAATGCGCGTAGAACCGCGAGCCGTCGTAAAGGGAGCGCGCGTGCGCGTACATATGCCGCCGGCCGCCCTTGTTCACATGCAGCCGCACCATCTGCCGGCAGATCGGGCATTCCGTGCTCAGGGGGTAAACGCGCCCGCCGCT
>JAFASC010000179.1 GCA_019244955.1 Methylobacteriaceae bacterium
AGGCCGGCGCCTTTCAGCTCCTCGAGTCCCGGCAGGTCGCCGATCTGCTCCAGGCCGAAATGCAGGAGGAACTGCTCGGTCGTGCCATACGTAATCGGCCGGCCCGGCGCGCGGCGGCGGCCACGCAGTCGCACCCAGCCTGTCTCGAGCAGCACGTCGAGCGTGCCCTTTGAGATCGCGACACCGCGAATGTCCTCGATCTCATGACGCGTCACCGGCTGGTGATAGGCGACGATTGCAAGCGTCTCCAGAGCGGCGCGCGACAGCTTCTTCTCGTCGCTGCGCTGACGCGACAATATCCAGCCGAGATCGGCAGCGGTGCGGAACAACCATTTGCGCCCGACGAGCACAAGGTTGATGCCCCGCTGCGCGTAGTCCTCGCGCAGCCGGTTCATCACCGCGCCGAGGTCGGTGCCCTCGGCAAGGCGCCGGGCGATCTCAGCCTCTTCCATCGGTTCGCTCGCGGCAAAGAGCAATGCCTCGGCAATCCGCGTCGCCTCGCGCAATTTTGCCTCCGCCTCGTCGGGCGCGGCGTCATCGCGCTCCTCTTCGAAGCTGAACATGCGGATGACGTCTGCCAACGATCGCTCCTAAACCACGAGGGTAAGCGCCGGCCGGTCGGCCTGGCGCCGCTTGCGTATCCACAGCGGCGCGAACGGCCGCTCCTGGCGCAGATCGAGTTCGCCTTCGCGCACCATTTCGAGCGAGGCCGAAAACGCCGATGCCCGTACGGTGCGCGCCATTTCGGGCGTTACGCAATATTCCACGAGGTAGTCGTCGAGCACGCTCCAATCGAGCGTGCGGCCGACGATCCGCTCGAGGGCTTCGCGTGCCTCGGCCATCGTCCAGACGATCCGCTGCCGCACGGTCACATGCGAGAGCGCCCGCTTCTGGCGTTGTTGGGCATAGGCTGTAAGCAGGTCGTAGAGGCTCGCCTGCCATTGCGTGGAGGCAATGGTCTGAATACCTTCGGGCTGACCGCGGCCGAAGATGTCACGGCCGAAGCGCGGCCGATTGACGAGCTGTTGCGCGGCGGCGCGGATGGCTTCGAGCCGGCGCAGACGCAACGCCAGCGCATTGGCGAGATCGGCGGCATCTGCATCCTCGCCCTTCGGCGGCTCTGGCAGCAGGAGCCTCGATTTTAGGTAGGCGAGCCATGCCGCCATGACCAGATAGTCGGCGGCGAGTTCCAGCCGGACCCGTCGCACGGCCTCGATAAATTCGAGATATTGCTCGGCTAGCGCCAGGACCGAAATCCGGTGCAGATCGACCTTTTGGCGGCGCGCCAGTTCGAGCAGAAGATCGAGTGGGCCCTCAAATCCGTCGAGGTCGACGAAGAAGGCCGGCTCGCTTTCAGCCCGTTCGACGGTCTCGCTCTCGAATGGCAGGTCTTCGGCCATGCTCTCCGCCCGAATCACTCACATGCATTGTGGGCCTTCAGAGCGGCGGAAAGTGGTCTTTTCAAACCGCCATCGCAAGGGCGGAATTTAGACGCGCCCGAGCGTCCACAGGATCGAAATCGGTCACAGGGCGCGCGAGCCTGGCGAGCGCTGCCTCGGCGCGCGCGAGGGCGCGACCGGTCAGTGGCGGGCTAACAGCCGCCACATCCTGCATTTCGTCCGGGTTGCCGTTGCAATGGAGCACGACATCGATGCCAGCCCCGAGCGCGGCCTCGGCGCGTTCGCGCAGAGTCCCCGAGAGAGCCTGCATCGAGAGGTCGTCGCTCAGCAAAAGCCCGTCGAACCCGATTCTGCCGCGGATGATCTCCTGGATCACGACCGGTGAGGTGGTCGCCGGACGCTCCAGGTCGAGGACGGGATAGATCACGTGCGCGCTCATGCCGATCGGCAGGTCGGCATTGGTCATGAAAGGCAGAAAGTCGGACGCTTCGAGTTCGGTCCGCGAGGCGGTCACGACCGGCAGTTCGAGGTGACTGTCGGCCAAGGCGCGGCCATGACCCGGGAGGTGCTTCATGACCGGCAGGACCCCGGCCGAGAGGAGCCCTTCTGCTGCGGCGCGGCCGAGGCGTGCGATTGCGGCGGGGTCGCTGCCATAAGCGCGATCCCCGATGACACGGTGGCTGTCGGCGTAGGTTACGTCGAGAACGGGCAGGCAATCGACGTTGATCCCGACCCCCGCAAGGTCCGTGGCCATGAGCTGCGCCGTTAGGCGGACGAGCTTCGCAGCGCTCTCGAGGCTGCCGCCACCCTTGAGATAGCTCGCGGCGGAGGGGTAGACCGGCCAGTGCGGTGGCCCGAGACGCTGCACCCGGCCACCTTCCTGATCGACCAGGACGGGGGCGTCGGAGCGACCGACTGCATCGCGAAACGACGCCGTTAAGTCAGCAAGTTGCGCCGGACTATCGACGTTGCGTTTGAAGAGGATCAGGCCCCAGGGCTGCGCCTCGCGCAAGAAGCGCCGCTCCCAGGCCGTAAGGCTCAGTCCGGCGCATCCGCAGATGAAGGCCGAGACCGGCATCATAGTCCTCTGTATATCTGGTTCGTTTGGATCAGTTCTTGGCGACGAAGCACTCGCCGCCCTTGGATTTGATCTTGCCGCAGAGAGAAGTGGCCTCTTCACGCGACAGGCTGCCGACGCGGACACGATAAATCGACTTGTCGCCGATTTCCGCCTTCACGACCGAGGGGCGATGGCCGTCCAATATACCGGCGAACTTCTGACCGAGTTTGTTCGAGATGCTACGCGCATCCTGCTCGCTGCCGGGCGCGGCGAGCTGGACGGCGAAACCGCCGGTCGCAGCAGACTGGGTCGGGGTTGCATCTGTCTCCTGGGCGGAAGCAACCCTCGTCGGCTCAGGCTTCGGTTTTGCCGCGGCCACTTTTGGCTTCGCCGGGGGCGGCGTGGTGGAAACCGCCTGGTCACCAGGAGCCGCAGCTTCGACGCTCGGAGGCGTAATTCTTGCGCTAGCTTTCGGGGTTGCGCTCTTTGGCAGCGCGCCCTCGCTCGAGGCGGCCGGCGCAGGACGCCCCGCGGCGATGGCGGCGATCGGGTCCGCCGAAGGCGTCGGCGAAGCCTCGGCAACGACCAGCGATCCGTCCGGGCGCACCGAGACGGTTTTCACCCGTTTCGGCTCTGGGAAGCCATTGTTTCTCGTGGAAACGCTCGCGGCCGGCGGCGGCGGCACTGGTACGGAAGCAGCGCCCTGCCCGCTCGAGACACTGCCGTCTTTCGGGCCGCCGAGCGTGATCACGCGCATTTGCTTGACCTGCTGGTCGAGATCGACCGGCTGCTCCTCACGGCTCACCACCTTGGCCACCTGCGAACCCGCCGCGCGGTCGAGAACCGAAGCGCTCTGGTTCGGTACGTTGAGGCCGCCCGGGTTTTCAGGTGCCACCTTGACCGGGCCGCTTGCCGCTTTGACAAGCGCGAGTTCCTGCGAGCCCGGCGCCTTGCTGCGCATGGCGAAGCTCGCGCCAATGCCGACCAGTCCGGCGCAAACGATCGCACCCATCGCATAAAGCGGCCGGCGCGAACGTTGCACGCGTATCTGCGGCTCTGCGTAGGCCGCCTCCTGGTCCGCCCAGGCGGCCGGATCGCCGTATTCCTCCTCGGCCGCGAACTCGGACGCGGCAACGGGCGGCTGACTTGGGGTCGCATCGGGCGGGAGCTCGGCGGCCTGTTCATGGTCTAAAGAGCCACGCAGATCGGCGAAGAAAGCGCGCTGGCGCCCGAGGGCGGGTGCCGCGGGCGCGCGGCGCTCGGGCGCCTGGCGCGGGGCGGCAAAAAGCTCACGGAAAGGATCGTCGCCCGACTGGTTCTTGGCATCGACGAGACGGGCGAGTTCAGCCAGCGGATCCTCGTAGGTCGTCGAAGCCGCGGGAGCGCGCAGCCGCCGCTCGAACTCGGCGACGTCGATCTCAGAGCGAAGTTTGTTGGCAGACTCACCCATTTCCCACCTCGCGTGGCAACGCAGCACCGCGGACCCGATCCCTGGATGCGCGTGAGCACTCAGCGCATCTCTTCCGGGGCATTTACACCGAGAACATTCAGGCCCGACGCCAGAACTGAAGTTAAGGAGGAAACCAAAGCCAGTCTGGCGCTCGATAAATCTCTCTCTTCCTCATTAACAAAGCGTAATTGTGGCTGATCTTTGCCTCGATTCCAATGAGAATGGAACAAAGCTGCGAGCTCGTGCAGGTAAAAAGCGACCCGGTGCGGCTCATGTGCGAACGCCGCCGCCTCGATAGTACGGGGATACTGCGCGATGAGCTTCATCAGCGAGGTCTCACCTTCGTCGGTGAGCCGCGCAAGGTCGGCCCGCGTCAGCCCGGCGGCGGAGAGGTCCATGTCGGGAAAGGTCGCCCGCGCCTGGCGGAATACCGACCTCGAGCGGGCGTATGCGTACTGGACATAAAAAACCGGGTTGTCCTTCGACTGCTCGATCACCTTGGCGAGATCGAATTCAAGCGGCGCGTCGTTCTTGCGGAACAGCATCATGAAGCGCACGGCGTCGACTCCGACCTCGTCGACGACTTCGCGCAGCGTGACGAAATCGCCTGAGCGCTTCGACATTTTCACCGGCTCGCCGGCGCGCATGAGCTGAACGAGCTGGCAAAGTTTGACATCGAGCTCCGCCCTGCCCTGCGATAGCGCCGCGACCGCCGCGCGCATCCGTTTGACGTAGCCGCCGTGATCGGCGCCCCAGACATCGATCAGGTTGAAGAAGCCACGGTCTATCTTGGATTTGTGATAAGCGATATCGGAAGCAAAGTAGGTGTAAGTACCGTCCGACTTCTTCAGTGGCCGGTCGACATCGTCGCCGAACTGGGTTGAACGAAACAGCGTCTGTTCGCGATCTTCCCAATCCTCCGATGGAGCGCCTTTCGGCGGCGGCAGGCGGCCTTCGTAGACGAGGCCGCGCTCACGCAATTCGTCAATTGCCGCGGCGACCAGATCGCCATCATCGCCGCGCGTCAGCGAGCGCTCGGAAAAAAACACATCGTGCTTGATGTTCAGCGCGGCGAGATCGTCCCGGATCATCTCCATCATCGCGTCGATCGCGAAGGCGCGCACCGGTCGAAGCCAAACCTCTTCCGACTTGCCGAGAAGCTCGCGCCCGAACTTTTTAGCGAGCGCGACGCCGACCGGCTTCAGATAATCGCCGGGATAAAGGCCTGGTGGAATTCCGTCGATGTTTTCGCCGAGCGCTTCGCGATAGCGCAGGTAGGCGGAGCGCGCGAGCACATCCACCTGCGCCCCGGCATCGTTGACGTAATATTCGCGGGTGACATCATGGCCGGCAAACGCCAGCAGGTTGGCGAGGGCATCGCCGAATACGGCACCGCGGCCATGTCCGACGTGCATCGGTCCCGTTGGATTTGCCGAGACGTATTCGACATTCACCTTTTCCGCCGCACGGCCGGCGCGATCGGCAGGCGCGCGGCCGAAATCGGTGCCGAGCGTCAACACCTGACATAGAACGCGGGTGAAGACATTCGGCTTTAGGCGGATGTTGAGGAAACCCGGGCCCGCCACTTCCGCAGTGTCGACATCGGCATCTTCGGCTAGCAGTCCGGCAATCTCAAATGCAAGCTGGCGCGGATTGGCGAAATGCGGCTTGCCTTGGTTTGCGAGCACCATCGCGACGTTCGATGCAAGATCACCGTGGCTTGGGTCGCGCGGCGGCTCGACCACGAAACGCGTTTTGTCGATGCCGGCCGGTAATCGCCCGGAGGCGGCAATCGCGTCGATGTGGCGGCCGATGCGCTCATGGAAATCGGCGAATATGTTCATGGGGGCGGCGCTAGCGCAGATCGACGGTATCGTCAAAGAAGCGGTGGTAAAGCGTCACCGCGTATCGGTCGGTCATGCCGGCGATATAATCGGCAACGACGCGCGTGCGCTTCGGCTCGCTTTGCGCCGCGTCTGCCATCGCCTGCCATTCGGGGGGCATGAGGCGGGGCTCGGCGAGCAGCTTTGCGAAAAGCTGCGCGACGACACGCGTCGCTGCATCGCGGGCCGGCATCACCTGCGGGGCTCGATACATATGCTCGAGAAGGAACGCCTTGATCTCGCGCACGGCTTCCTGCGTCTCGGCGGAAAAACCGATCACGGGATACTCCGCACCGCGGATTGCTTCGATGCTTGCAGGTCTGAGTTGTTCGATCCTGCGCGAGGATTCGGCAATCGCGTCTTCGACGAAGCGCGTGATCACGCGCCGCACCAACTCATGGATGACGCGATTTTGTTCGAGGTCCGGATGCGCGGCGCGCACATCGGCGAGAAGGTCGGCGAGGAAGGGAATCGCCTCCGCCTGTCGCAGTGAGAACAGGCCGGCACGCAAGCCATCGTCGAGATCGTGGCCGTTATAGGCGATATCGTCGGCGAGCGCGGCCGCCTGCGCCTCCGCGCTGGGGAACTTGTCGAGCTCGAGCGGCCAAACGGCATCGAACTCGGCTATGGGCGCGGGAATCACCGCACTGGACCGGAGAGGCCCGTTGTGTTTCACGAGGCCCTCGAGCGTGTCCCAGGTGAGGTTCAGTCCATCAAAAGCGGCATAGCGCCGCTCGAGGCTTGTCACGATCCGCAGCGCCTGAGCGTTGTGATCGAAGCCGCCGTAAGGCGCCATCGCGGCGGCGAGGGCATCCTCGCCGGTATGGCCGAAGGGCGGGTGGCCGAGATCGTGGGCAAGCGCCAGCGCCTCGGCGAGATCGTCGTCAAGGCCAAGCGCGCGCGCCAGCGCCCTGGCGATCTGACCGACTTCGATCGTGTGCGTCAGTCGGGTGCGGTAGGCGTCTCCCTCGACGAGGACGAACACCTGCGTTTTGTTGGCGAGGCGCCGGAATGCGGTCGAATGCAGGATTCGATCGCGGTCGCGCTGGAAATCGGTTCGGCTCGCCGAGGGTGATTCGGGGACGCGCCGGCCGCGGCCCACCGTGGGGTCCGCCGCATATAAGGCGCGTCTGTAGGTCGGGCTGGGCGGGAGCACGGATTGAAAGCTAGGGATTGCCGGCATATCTTTGCTGCACCTTGAAAATCAAGCGCCTGCGCTCTTTTGAGCGTGGCCCGAGGGCTCGATGAGCGACACTGCCACCGCTTCTCCCGTCGATGTGACCGAGCGCGCCGCCCGGCGCGTGGCCGCCATCCTCGCCAAGGAGGCACCGGGCTCGGCCCTACGGGTGGCCGTCAATGGCGGCGGCTGCTCGGGCTTCCAATACGCCTTCGATGTGACACAGGACCGCGAACCGGAAGACCTGGTCATCGAAAAGGACGGCGCCGTGGTGCTCGTCGATTCGGTGTCGCTGGATTTCCTGCGCGGAACGCGGATCGATTTCGTCGACGACCTAATCGGTCAGTCCTTCAAGATCGACAATCCGAACGTGAAGGCGTCCTGCGGATGCGGCGCGAGCTTTACGGTCTAGCTGCTTTCCTGCCCGGCCAAATGGACTGAAGCCGGCGCTGCGCGCTAAAGGGGCTGAATGGAAGCGCTTTTCATCGGCCATTCCTATATCGACGTGACGGTGCAGACGGGCGGCATGCCTAGCGGCGACGAAAAGGCCGTCGCCGAGGATTACGCCGTCTCGTTCGGCGGCAACGCCGTCACAGCGGCGTTTGCCTGCGCCAAGCTCGGCCATCGGCCGGATCTGATCACGACCTGCGCCGACGATTGGCTCGGCCGCATGTTCATCGAGATGGCGGCGCGCTACCGGGTTGCGCTACATACGCGCGAAGTCAGGCGCTCGTCGCTGTCTTTCATCCTGCCGAACGAAGGCAAGCGCGCCATCCTGCGCGCGCGCGACGAGATGTTCCTCACCGATTTTCCGCGCCTCGATCTAAAGGGCTGCCGGGCCCTGCATCTCGACGGTCATCAGGCGGACGCGGCGCTCTACTATGCGAGGGAGTGCCGGGCGCGCGGCATCCTGACGTCGCTCGACGGAGGCGGCGTGCGCACGAACACCGGGGAACTGCTCGAATATATCGATGTCGCGATCGTCGCCGAGCGGCTTTGCGAGCAGATGGAATTGTCGACGGCGCAGATGCTCGAATTCCTGAAATCGAAGGGCTGCAAGATCGGCGGCATTACGGAGGGCGAGCGCGGCCTCATCTGGTATGACGAGAGCGGCACAATCTCCCGCTTGCCTGCTCTGCCGGTGCCGCGGGAAGCGGTGATCGACACCTCCGGCGCGGGTGATGTCTTTCATGGTGCGTATGTTGCCTCGTATCTCGACCATCCAGAGGCGCAATGGCGCGAGCATTTCGAATTCGCGCGCGCCGCTTCGGCGTTCAAGATCCAGTATCTCGGCAACGAGAAGGGCCTGCCGACCCGGGCCGACATCACCAAACTACAGAATGCGTTGGCCATCGAGGCCTGAGGCGAAGGAAGAGACATGCGTATGATTCGATCGTTGGCGCTCGTCGCGATGGCGCTGGCCGTCGTACAAGGCGCGCCGATTGCGGCGGCGAACGCGCAGACGCCTTCCGCTTCTGTGGACGATGTGACGATCGACGCGGGCTTTGCGGTCTACCACATCAAGCACATCGACGTGTTCGGGAGCGCGATGTCCGCCGCAGATGTGCGCCAATTGTTCGATGCCGGGGATTCGAAATCCCTGCCGGAGCGGCTGCGTGGGCTGAATGCCGAACGCATTGTCGCGCCGGAGATCGTTGCCGAGCTGCCAGGCACGCCGGGCCAGACGGTCACCTATCGCAATTTCGTTCTGACAGGCGTCAGCGCCGGGCACGTCACCGACGCGTCCGCGCAGGGCGTCTCGATCGCGCTCACCGACAATAATGCCGGCAACGTTTCCGGCGATTTCGGCGCCCTCGCCGCACACAATATCGATCTCGTGCTTGCCGGGCGCATTGCCGCATCGAGCCGGGGTGATGCCGATGAGGCAAAGGGGCTTCTCTACGAAAGCTTTTCGCTCGAGGGCGGCGGCTTTGTCGGGCCAAAACAAGGTGTCGAGATCACCTTTGGGCGCATCTCCGGCTCCAACGTGAAGGCACGCCCGTTCTCCACGCCTTTAAGCGCGCTGCCGAAAGACAATAGCCGGCCGCAAGTCATGAGCCCCGCACAGAAGCGGGTGATGGCGGGTTTTGGCGCCGATCTTCTCGACAGCTTCGACATCGGCACATTCGAAATGCGCGACATCCGCCTGAAAGGCATGTCCGACTCCAAGCCGTTCGACGCGCATCTCGATCGCATGACGCTAGCCGATCTCGGCGACGCCAAAATCGGCGAATTGTCGCTGGCCGGCTTTTCGACCACGACCTCCGACAACGCTCGCGTCGGCTTCGATAACGTCGCGTTCCGCGGCTTCGACATGAGCGCAATGCGCGCGCGGCTGCGGACGGCCGCCGCGGACATCGCACAGCCTTTGGACGAGGCGAAACCGCGCGAGCTGATGCCGAACCTGCGCGAATTCAGCCTCTCGGCGTTCGAATATCGCGGCGCGGGTTCGGGCGGCGCCATCGTGGCAGGCGCCGGACGCGGCGGCACGAATGTGCGCATCAACAAGATGGGGACGCGCGCCAGTGATGTGTACGAAGGCATTCCCACCGCGCTCACGGCCAGCATGGATGGCTTGTCCTTCGATGTGTCGCCGACCTCACCTGACGACAGCCTGCGTACGATTGCGGGTCTCGGTTATTCGCGGGTCGATGTTGCCTCACGCATGGACGTCGCGTGGAAACAATCAGCGCAGGAATTGGCGGTGAACGAGATTTCTATCGCGGCGGCCGGAATGGGCGCGTGGAAATTGAGAGGTTTACTCACGAACGTGTCTAAAGATTTGCTCGCGCCGGAGCCCGCGGTAGCGCAAGCGGCGGCGCTCTCGGCCCTGGTGAAGAGCGTCGACCTTACCGTCACCGATCAAGGCCTGCTCAACCGCATGATCGCCAACGAGGCGAAACGCTCGAACCGCACGCCCGATGCGGTGCGCAGCGAATGGGTGACAGCGGCGGCGGTCGGTATCCCGAGAGCGCT
>JAFASC010000235.1 GCA_019244955.1 Methylobacteriaceae bacterium
CGGAAGATCTCGGTGATCATCTCCTCGTTGGTCGGGCCGAACAACATGTCGCGCTCGTGGCGATCGGTGATGCGCAGCATCTCCTTGCCATATGCCTCGTAGCGCCCCGATTCACGCCAGAGTTCGGCCGATTGGACCGTCGGCATGAGGAGCTCGATCGCGCCGGCACGGTCCTGCTCCTCGCGCACGATCGCGTTGATCTTCTTGAGCACCCTTAGGCCGAGCGGCAGCCAAGCATAGATCCCCGCCGCCTCCTGCCGGATCATGCCGGCGCGAAGCATCAGCCGGTGGGAGACGATCTCCGCTTCTTTCGGGGTCTCTCGCAAAAGCGGCAGGAAGTAACGGCTAAGACGCATTCGGATGTCCGGAAGTAAGGCGAATCCGCGAGGCGGCAATTCGCGCAGCTAACAAACGTAAGGAGAGGCAAAAGACAAGCTGGATAGTGGTAGTGCAGCTACGCTATACTTTTGGACAATGGCGCCGGAAATTGCGTCAAACTGCTGTGATTTCACGTGACAACATACTTCACCTAAGTTAGGTTTGAGCGCTTTCCGAAAAGGGGCCGCGGCCAGTGTGCCGTTGTAGCTGCAGTCCAAGTCTGGGAGGACGCCGGACCTATCTGAAGACGCGGAGTCAGCGTTGCTCGCCTTAACGGCAGCAGGGTAGATGTCGGTCAGGGACGGATGCCGAAGAGCGGGGATGGCCATGAGCCGACCCCGCTCTTTCTTTTTGTGAACCGCGCACCTTCGTGGTCGGCAAGTGTGTTGCGGGATGGGCTCTAGCGATCAGTGCTCTTCGCCCCAGCCTGCCTTCGCCTGCTCACAAAAATCGCTAAGCCCTCCCGCGCCTATAGCTTGGCGCAAGCCGGCCATCAGCTCCTGGTAATAAGCAAGATTGTTCCAGGTGAGCAGCATCATCCCGAGTATCTCGCCTGATTTGACGAGATGATGCAGATAAGCGCGCGAATAATCGCGTGCGGCGGGACACGAAGATGCTGGATCGAGCGGCGTGGGATCACCGGCATGCTTCGCGTTGCGCAGATTGATCCGGCCGAAGCGGGTATAGGCAAGCCCGTGCCGGCCAGCGCGGGTTGGGATCACGCAATCGAACATGTCGATGCCGCGCGAGACTGCCTCGAGAATATCATCCGGCGTGCCGACGCCCATGAGGTAGCGCGGCTTCTCGTTCGGCAGATGCGGAACAACCGTTTCGATCATCGCAAGCATCAGGTTTTGCTGCTCGCCGACGGCGAGACCGCCGATCGCGTAGCCATGGAAGTCCATGTCGCGCAAAGCCCGCGCGCTCTCGGCACGTAACAGCTCGTCGGCGCCGCCCTGCACGATGCCGAAAACCGCCCTTCGCTTCTGCTCGCCGAAAGCACGCTTCGATCGCTCGGCCCAGCGTAACGACAAGCGCATCGCGCGGTCGGCTTCCGCATTGCTGCACGGCAGTTTCACGCATTCATCGAACTGCATTTGGATGTCGGCGCCGAGCAGTCGCTGGATCTCCATCGAGCGCTCGGGTGTCAAAACATGCGTCGACCCGTCGATATGCGATTGAAACGTAACGCCGTTCTCATCGAGCTTGCGCAATTTCGAGAGCGACATGACCTGGAACCCACCGGAATCGGTGAGGATCGGATGCGGCCAGTGCATGAACTTATGCAGGCCGCCGAGCTCGGCAACGCGTTCTGCGCCTGGCCGAAGCATTAGATGATACGTGTTGGCAAGCACGATATCGCTGCCAAGCGCGTGTACCTGATCGGCGTACATCGCTTTCACCGTTCCGGCGGTGCCGACCGGCATGAAGGCCGGCGTGCGGATCTTTCCGCGCGGCGTCACAATCTCGCCGCTGCGCGCCGTCCCGTCAGTCGCGCGCACCCGAAACGCAAAACCGTCGCTCATCGCAACAGAAGACACGCGTCCCCGTAGGAATAGAAACGATATCTTTGTCTTATCGCATGCGTATACGCGCGCTTCATCAAATCGAGCCCGGCGAAAGCCGCGACCAGCATGAATAGTGTCGAGCGCGGCAGGTGGAAATTCGTGACGAGCGCGTCGGCGGCGCGAAAGCGATAGCCCGGCTCAATAAAGATCGATGTCTCACCTGAGAACGCACGAATTGAGCCGCTCTCGTCGGCTGCTGACTCCAAAAGGCGGAGCGCGGTCGTGCCGACGGCGACGATACGGCCACCCTTTGCGCGTCTTGCATTCAGCGCATCGGCCGTCTCAGCGGAGAGTCTCCCCCATTCCGCATGCATACGATGGTCGCGCGTATCCTCGATCTTCACCGGCAGGAACGTGCCGGCGCCAACATGCAGGGTCGCACGATGCACCGCGATGCCGCGTGATTCAATGTCCGCGATCAGTTCCGGCGTAAAGTGCAGCCCCGCGGTGGGCGCCGCAACCGCGCCGGATTGTTCCGCGAAGATTGTCTGATAGTCCCGCTCGTCCTGCGCGTCCGGTGCGCGCCGCGAGGCGATATAAGGCGGCAGCGGCATTTGTCCGCGGCTCGCGATCGCTTCATCCAGCACCGGCCCGGTCAGATCGAAGGCAAGCGTCACCTCGCCGCGCTCGTCTTTCGCAATCACCGTCGCATCGAGCGCGGCGAGCAGACAGGCCATGCTCTCCGAGGTCTCGCCGAAGCGGATGCGTTCGCCGACCTGCAGCCGTTTTGCCGGACGCGCGAAGGCGCGCCAGGTATTGTCGTTCTCCCGCGCGTGCAAAGTGACACCGATCTGCGCAACCGCATCACCGCGCACCCGGATTCCCTCTAGTTGGGCCGGGATGACACGGGTGTCGTTGACAACAAGCGCATCCTGCGGCCGCAACAGACTAGGCAAATCACGGATCGAGCGGTCCTCAAAGTTGTCCATCGCCGCATTCACGACAAGCAGCCGCGCGGCGTCGCGCGGAACGATCGGCCGCAGCGCGATCCGCTCTTCCGGAAGCTCGAAATCGAAGAGATCGACGCGCATTGCCGCCGCACGACGGCGGGATCAGCTCACTTTGGCGGAGACGATCTTGTCGGGATCGCGCACCGGCTCGCCGCGCTTGATCTTGTCGACGTTCTCCATCCCCGATGTGACCTTGCCCCAGACGGTATATTGCTTGTCCAGAAAACGGGCGTCCGTGAAGCAGATGAAGAACTGCGAATTTGCCGAATCCGGACTTTGCGCGCGCGCCATGGAGACGGTACCGCGCGTATGCGGCTCCGAATTGAATTCCTGTTTCAGGTTCGGATATTTCGAGCCCCCGGTGCCGGTGCCATGGGGGCAGCCGGTCTGCGCCATAAACCCTTCAATGACTCGGTGGAAGACGACGCCATCATAGAAGCCCTCCCCCACAAGTTTCTTGATGTGCTCGACATGCTTTGGCGCGAGGTCGGGCCGCATTTCGATCACGACCGGACCTTTGGTCGTCTCGAGCGTCAATGTGTTTCCGGTATCGGACATGAACTCGGCAGCTCCAGGAAATTTCGCGGATCGCTCATATAGGGACGCTCAGATACAAGGTAAACCTGAGCGGCGCGCCGGCCTCTCAGGTTTAAGATTGGCGATACGATGGCGGTGCGGAAAGGCCTTACGCCGCGTCGGAGGCGAGCCGCATCTTGACGATCTTGTCGGGCTTGGTAACTGAGCCGTTGTCCGCCTTTGAGCCCTTTTTGATCTTGTCGACCACATCCATGCCCGACGTAACCTCGCCGATCACCGTATACTTGCCATTGAGGAACGGCGCGTCGTCGAAGCAGATGAAGAACTGCGAATTGGCGGAATCGGGGTCTTGCGAGCGGGCCATGCCGACGGTGCCGCGCTTGAATGGCGTGTTGGAAAATTCGGCCTTGATATTCGGCAAGTTGGATTTGCCGGTGCCCGTGCCCGTCGGGTCCCCGGTCTGTGCCATGAAGCCATCGATCACACGGTGGAACACGATTCCATCGTAGAAATGCTGCTTCACCAGAGCCTTGATCTGCGCAACGTGCTTTGGCGCGAGATCAGGCCGAAGCCGAATGGTGATGCGGCCGTCCTTGGTATCGAGGTAAACCGTGTTCTGCGGATCCGTGCCTTGCGCCATGGCAGGCCGGGTAGCGGCGATCGCGGCGGCGACAGCCGGCAAACTCAAAAGAAAACGGCGACGATCTTCACTGTCCATTCAACACCTTGCAGCTCGAAGCTGCTCTTTTTCAGGAGCGAGCCCCGATCCTTCCCTTCAATGCTTCGGCCACTTCTTTCGGCACGAAGGCCCTTACGTCGCCCCCTAGCGAGGCGATCTGGCGCACTAGTGTCGCAGTGATGTGACGAACCGAAGGCGAGGACATGAGGAAGATTGTACGAATTTCAGGCGCCATGGTCGCGTTCATGCCGGCCATCTGCGCCTCGTAATCGAGGTCAGTGCCGTCCCGCAGCCCGCGCAGCAGAAAGGCGGCCCCATGCTCCCGCGCGGCGTCGACCGCCAGCCCGGAGAAGGTCACCACCTCCAACAAGCAGTGCTCCGCCTCCAGGATGCCCTTACAAGACGCGCGGATCAGCCGCGCACGCTCCTCGGCGGAAAACATCGGCGTCTTGCCGGGATGGACCCCAATCGCCACCACGATGCGATCGAAAATTGCGGCTGCGTTGCGCAGCACGTCGATATGGCCGTTGGTCAGCGGGTCGAATGAACCGGTGTAGAGGGCGATGCGCTCGGTCATAAACGATGCTTAGCTTTCGCGCCCGCGGCCGGCAATCTCTCGCTCACCATTCGAGCAGGTCGCGGCAATGAGGGCGCCCATCTTCACCCCTTCGCAACCTAAACCGCCGACATTGCCGCTTTGCACCGCGAGCCGCTGATGCAGTCCGTCAGAGCCATGCGCGAGGAGGTTGGCACGCCGAGCGTCCCGGACGGCGCAGGCTGGAGCCGGATTGTGTTCATCGCCGTCGGCTGTGCGCTCGCCGGCATCGGATTTCTCGCCGCGACCATCGTCATGAATGGCCGGGCGTTATCGTTGGTCGACCGCCCCGCGGCAACGCACGTAGACCTGCAGGCTCCGACCGCAGTGGCCGCCCCTGATGCGCCGCCAACGCCGTCGGCTAAGCCGAGAACGCCGCTAAACGATCGATTTCAGCCCATTGATTTCCTGCCGCGCGCGGAAATCAACAAAGCCACGCTCGCCCGCTGCCGCTCGCATGTTGAAGCTGGCCGCACTTTCGAAGGACTGTCGCCGAGGCGCATTGCCGAAATCCGCGAGGAGCGGAAGACCGCCGAACGCGATCCGGAAACGATCTGCCGCGAGTATCTCAGTACCGAGAGCGGCGCCGGGCGCTAAACCTCCTCGTCCGCGTCGACTTCCGATCCTTCTTCCTCACCGATCCGCTCAACCGAGACAACGCGTTCGCCGTCCGTCGTGTTGAAGACGATGACGCCTTGGGTCTTGCGCCCGGCAATGCGGATGCCGTCAACCGGCACGCGGATGAGCTGACCGCCGTCGGTGACCAACATCAGCTGATCGTTATGTTCTACAGGAAGAGATGCCACGAGCAGCCCGATGCGGGGCCGGATCGTGCCAAGGCGATCGCGACTGCTCGCCGCATTGTCCATGGCGACAATGCCTTTGCCGCCGCGGCCGGTGATGCGATACTCGTAAGACGAGGTGCGCTTGCCGAAGCCGCGCTCCGAGACCGTGAACACGAATTGTTCGGCCTCCGACATTTCGACATAGCGCTGCTCGCCGAGTTCGATCGTTCCGGCCGCCTCTTCGAGATCGGCTTGATCCTGGATCTCCGCTTCGAGCTCCGCCTCCGCAGCTTCGTTTGTGAGGCCACGCCGCACCGCAAGCGCGCGCTTCAAGTAGGCGGCACGCTCGTCCGGCGTCGCCTCCATATGGCGCAGGATGGAGAGCGATATCACCTTGTCGCCGGAATCGAGCGAAATACCGCGCACGCCCATCGAAGTGCGACCCTGGAAGACGCGAACATCTGTCACGGGGAAGCGAATGCACATGCCGCCTGCCGTGGTCAGCAGCACGTCGTCATTTTCGGTGCAAATCTGCACGTCGACGATTGCCTCCCCCTCGTCGAGGCGCATCGCGATGATGCCAGAGCGGCGCACATCGGCGAAGTCGGATAGCTTGTTTCGACGCACCGTGCCCCGCGTCGTCGCAAACATGACGTCAAGCGCTTCCCACTGCGCTTCGTCCTCAGGCAGCGGCATAATCGTGGTGATGCGTTCGCCTTCGCTCAGCGGCAGAATATTGTGCAGGAATTTGCCGCGCGCTTGCGGGGCGGATAGCGGCAAACGCCAAACCTTCTCCTTGTAGACCTGACCCTTGGACGAGAAAAACAGAACCGGCGTATGGGTAGACGCCACAAAGAGACGCGAGACGAAATCCTCTTCCTTCGTCTGCATGCCGGAGCGGCCTTTGCCGCCACGGCGCTGTGCGCGATAAGCCGAGAGCGGCACGCGCTTGATATAGCCCTCGTGACTGACGGTGACTACCATCTCCTCGCGCTGGATCAGATCCTCGTCTTGGACCTCATCCTCCAGATCGAGGATTTCCGTTCGCCGCGGCGTCGCATGCGCGGCTTTGACCGCGAGCATCTCGTCCTTGATGATGCCGAAGAGTCGCGCGCGGGAGCGCAGGATGTCGAGGAAGTCCTCGATCTCGGCGGCGAGTTTATTCAAAGCATCGGCGATTTCGTCGCGCCCGAGCGCGGTCAACCGCTGCAAGCGCAAATCGAGAATTGCGCGCGCTTGCGTCTCCGAGAGACGTATTTCCCCATTGTCGTCGAGCGCGTGACGCGGATCGGCGATCAACGCGATCAGCGGCGCCATGTCACGGGCGGGCCACGAGCGGCCCATCAGCGCTTCGCGCGCCGCGCCTGCGTCCGGCGAAGTGCGGATCAGACGGATCACTTCGTCGATATTAGCAACCGCGATCGCTAGACCGACCTGTACATGCGCGCTGTCGCGCGCCTTCGCGAGCCGGAACTTCGTGCGTCGCGTGACGACTTCCTCGCGGAAGTCGATGAAGGCACGCAAAATATCTTTGAGCGTCAGAACTTCCGGCCGGCCACCGTTCAGCGCGATCATGTTGGCGCCGAAGCTCGATTGCAGTGCGGTGTGACGCCAGAGCTGGTTTAAGACAACATCAGGCACCGCATCGCGGCGCAGCTCGAAGACGATGCGAATACCTTCACGATTGGATTCGTCGCGAAGATCGGAGACGCCCTCGATCCTCTTCTCGCGGATCAATTCCGCGATGCGTTCCACCATGTGCGCCTTGTTCACCTGATAGGGAATCTCGGTAACGATCAGCGCCTCGCGGTCTTTGCGGATTTGCTCCATCTCGATCTTGGAGCGCAGCACGATAGAGCCCCGCCCAAGCGCATAGGCGGCACGAATGCCGCCGTGGCCGAGGATCGCGCCGCCCGTCGGAAAATCCGGGCCGGGCACGATCTCCATCAGTTCAGCGATAGTCATATCCGGACGGTCGATCAGCGCGATGGCGGCATCGATCACCTCGCCGAGATTGTGCGGCGGGATGTTGGTTGCCATGCCGACGGCGATGCCGCCGCCGCCATTGACGAGCAGGTTCGGGAAGCGCGCCGGCAGAACCGACGGCTCTGAGAATTCCGCCGAATAGTTTGGGACGAAATCGACAGTGCCCTCGTCGAGGTCGTCGAGCAGCGCCAGGGCCGACCTGTCGAGCCGCGATTCTGTGTACCGTTCGGCTGCCGGCGGATCGCCGTCGACCGAGCCGAAATTGCCCTGTCCGTCGATCAGCGGCAGCCGCATCGAGAAGGGCTGCGCCATCCGCACCAGCGCGTCGTAGATCGCGAGATTGCCGTGCGGATGGTATTTACCCATCGTGTCGCCGACGATACGCGCCGACTTCTTGTAGGGCTTGTCCGGCGTAAAGCCGTTCTCGTACATCGTGTAGAGGATGCGCCGGTGCACGGGCTTGAGGCCATCACGCACGTCGGGGAGAGCGCGGCTGACGATCACGCTCATGGCGTAATCGAGATAGCTGCGCTTCATCTCATCGGTGATTGAAACAGGTCGTATGTCGGAGCCGGGTTCGGCCGGTCCTTTGTCGTTGATGTCAGCCAATTTTCGGAGGTCCTGCGCCGCTCGGAGGGACGCCTCGGATATAGGCGATTCCGACCCCGAATGCCACCTTTCCGGCGCGCTTCAGGGGCCTCAAAACACAGGGGAATCCTTGTCAATGCCGCAATCGATGCGCACATGAGAAACGTGCCCGGTTGGGGCATCCGGCGCCTCCGAAATCATCCCGTTCGATGCTCAAAATCCTGCTCGCGACGAGCCTGTGCTTCCTTGTGCTGATCGCCGTGCCGGTCGCGTTCAGCGCCGCCCGGTACTGGGAAACAGCGTATTCAGAATGGTGGACGGCGGACCGCTCCAGCGCCGGCCTGTTGCCCCCTGCCCGCGCCCGCTCCGACTCGCTCGTGCGAATCTATGCAGCGCGCACCGTGCGCTGGAAGGGCATCTTCGCCATCCATACGTGGATCGTCCTCAAGCAGAGCGCCGGGCCCTACGAGCGCTATGATCTGACCGCCTGGGGCGAGCCGATCCGCGTCAACGGGTTCGTGCCGGACGGGCGCTGGTTCGGCCAAGTGCCGAGCGTCCTTTATGCCGCCGACGGGGCCGAGGCGGACGCGCTCATTCCGCGCATGCGTGCCGCGATCGCCGCGTACAAGTACCGGAACCTGGGCGATTACCGCGCCTGGCCCGGACCGAACTCGAACACGTTCGTGGCTTCCGTTCTCGCCGCGGTGCCGGAGGTCGGTGCGCCGCTCCCGGCGACCGCGATCGGCAAGGATTTTCCCGCCGACGGGCGGTCAATCGCGGTGACGCCGTCGGGCACCGGCCTGCGGCTGTCGCTCGGCGGCTATGCCGGGCTGACGATCGCGTGGGTAGAGGGCCTTCAGGTGAACCTGCTCGGCGCTGTCATCGGAGTCGATCTGCGCCGCCCGGCGCTGCAGCTGCCGGGGCTTGGACGAATAGGCTTAAACGCGCAAAGCGGACGGGAGCTGGAGGCCTCGGAGGGAATCGAACCCCCGTACAAGGATTTGCAGTCCTCTGCGTAGCCACTCCGCCACGAGGCCCCATTGGCGCGCCGATGTAGACGAATAGCGCCACATCGTAAAGCTCAGGTGTTTGCCGCTCCGCGCACGCCCGAACGCGGATTTGGTCAGGCCGTTTCCGCTTTGCAATCGCTGACTCTGCTTGTATAGGGACGCGCTCCACTGATCCCCGATAGCTCAGCTGGTAGAGCATTCGACTGTTAATCGAATGGTCGCAGGTTCGAGTCCTGCTCGGGGAGCCAGCAGCGTTCGCGCCGACGCGGCCGAGATGCTCCAAACGACAGCCTATTCCGGCAGCACGGAGGCGCCGGGTGCCACGGACTCCCGGTGGCCCCTGGTAAAAGCGGGCCCGCCCTGCACGCCAACGTAGATCCCTGACCAGTCGTGCGGCTTTTCCTTCGCCGGCGGTGCAGCAAATTTGGCCGGCGGCGGCGTGCGCTGCGACCAGGACTGCTCCTCCGCAGCGGCCGGAGCAAGGCCCCCAAGCGCAAGCACGAAGACCAAGATGAGGGGTCGATTGAGCAATTTTCCGCTCCTTGAGAGTCGATATTTTCAGCCGATCACGGCATTGCTGCGGCGCGCCGACGGACGGCGATGATCCGTTCTGTGCCTCGGTCGCCAAGGTGCCGAGGAGCCTGCAAGCGTCGGTTGCCTACCGCTGCAACAGCGACCTGCCGAAACTCCTTCGGGGCTCTGCACGGCGCGGATATGGATTATCAGCAAATGCCCACGCCAGCTATCGCGGGCGCTTGTTGTTGCGCCTGCTTTTCACATTCCATTAAGGGTTAATATCGCTCGAGATTTTGCGCCGGTGTTCATAACCGGCTCGCAATTTCTGGGCTCTATAACTGGCGGCGCTCTCCGCTAATCAAGGGATGTACTCCAATGCGCACAATCACAAAGTTTTGGTCAGACGAGTCCGGCGCAACAGCTATCGAATATGGGCTTCTTGCAAGCCTTATCGCAGTTGTGATTATCGGCGCCGTGAAGCTCGTCGGCAGCAATCTGAGCACCAAGTTCAATGCGGTCGCGACAAATCTGACCTAACGGTCCGCGCACAAGCCTCTATTCCAACGGCGCTCCAGGACAAGGACGCGCCTGGAGCCGGTCTCTGGAGGGCGGCCCGGCCGCGACGGCAAGCGGCGCCTAGTCGCAATCCTCAGCGGAAAATCTAAGCCGGCAGACCGTCTTGCCTGCTTCCATCGGTGACATGCATTTCTCAAACGCCGCCGCTCGGGAACTCTCGCTCGATCTCTTTCAGCATCTCGCCCGCCGCGACATTAACGCTTTCGCGCGCGCGCGAAATTGATCTCGGCTACTCCGCTGCGGGTCCGCAACAATTCTTGCCGTCCGATGTGCGCAAAAAAGAGCGGCTAGAAGGCTTTTCTATCAGTAATTTAGGGTGGTGAGCGCGCTGGGACTCGAACCCAGGACCTCCTGATTAAAAGTCAGATGCTCTACCGGCTGAGCTACGCGCTCCCCTCGTGGGAGGCCGTGACCTAGCGGTAAGCCCGAAGGGGGTCAACCCGAGCCTGGTCAGGCCGTCGCGCTGATCAGCCACATCAGTGCGACAAAGGCGAGGACCGAGATCGCGGTGGTCCAAAGCGCCTTGGCAAGCAGTCGCGGCGCGATCGGCGCGCCGGGATCACTGCCGGGCACGATCTCCGCCGTCTCGTGCTGCGATTGCACACCGAAAGGCAGCACCGCGAAGAGCAGAATCCACCAGATCGTGACGAAGATGGCGACCGCCATCGGCCACGGGACCGGTAAAGGAAGCGGCAGGCTGAACCAGCGCGACATCGCGGGATTCAGACCTGCTCCAGTTCAACCAGCGTGCCGCCGAAATCCTTGGGGTGAAGAAATAGCACGGGCTTGCCATGCGCGCCCACTTTCGGCTCGCCGTCGCCGAGGACACGCGCTCCCTTCTGTTTCAGCCGGTCGCGGGCGGCACGGATGTCCTCGACCTCGTAGCAGACGTGATGCATGCCGCCGTCGCTATTCTTCTCCAAAAATTTCGCAATTGGCGAATTGTCGCCGAGCGGCTCCAAGAGTTCGATCTTGGTGTTCGGCAGCTCGACGAAGACGACGGTGACGCCGTGTTCTGGCTGCGGCAATGGCGGCGACACGCGCGCGCCCAGCGTGTCGCGATAGAGCGCGCTCGAGCGGTCGAGGTCCTTGACCGCGATCGCGACATGATTGAGACGTCCGATCATCCCTGCCCTTCCTCTAAACCGGCACGATGAGCACATGGACCTGCGGCCGCTTGCCCCAGACGGTCTGAAGCGCAGAGCGTACCGCACGTTCGATGGCGATGGAAACGCCGTCGAAATCGCGCCGCCGCTGCCGCGGGAGCGAGTCGAGCGTGGCGAAAATCGCCTCATCGATGAGCTTGTCGGTCGCCACGCCATCACGCATGCGCGTGGGCAGACCCGAGGTCAGCACATCGGGATCGCCGGCGAGTTCGCCGTGCGACGTGAGCGCCACGGCGACGCTCACAACGCCGGCATAAGCGAGGCGCCGGCGCTCCTGAAACAGAGTATCGCCGAGCGCGACCAATGTCGTGCCATCCTGGGCGACGCGTCCTGTCGCAATCTCGTCGACAATGCCGGGCGACCCCGGTCCGAGCAGGACCATGTCGCCATTGCGGGCGGGCACGACGTTCGGGACGCCAATCGCGCGCGCGACACGCGCATGCTCGTAAAGGTGCAACGGCTCGCCATGCGCGGGGATCGCGACTTGCGGACGCACCCAGCCATAAAACCGCTCGACCTCGCCACGCCGCGGGTGCCCGGAGCAATGGACGAGGTGCGTGCGATCGGTGATCACTTCGACACCTTGCAGGATCAGGCCATTGATGACGCGATTCACCTCGCGCTCGTTTCCAGGGATCGTGCGCGACGAGAAAATCACGCGATCGCCTGACGCAAGACTGATGACGGGATGTTCGCCGTCGGCGACACGCCCCATTGCGGCACGCGGCTCACCCTGGCTGCCGGTCGCGAGCACAACGACACGATGGCGCGCCAGCGTGGGATAACGTTCGAGCGAGAAGAACTCGCCGATACCGTCGAGATAACCGGTCTCGCGCGCAACCTCGATCGTGCGCTCCATGGACCGCCCGGCGACGACCACTTCACGGCCCGCAGCCATAGCCGCCTGCGCGACAGCGCGAATGCGCGCGACATTCGAGGCAAATGCAGTGACCACGACTCGCGCGGGCGCGCCGGTGATCAGCCCACGCAGGGTTTGCGCGACATCGCCCTCGGACGGGCTCTCGCCTTCACGGACGATGTTAGTCGAATCGCAGATCAACGCGAGCACGCCCTGCTCGCCGAGCTGGCGCAGGCGCGCTTCATCCGTCGGCCGCCCCACACCCGGCGCATCATCGAGTTTCCAATCGCCACTATGGATGGCGAGACCGGCAGGCGTGCGGATCGCGAGCGCGCAGCTCTCCGGAATCGAATGCGCAACGGCGACAAACTCGATCCCGAACGGCCCGAGGTCGATGCGGCTGCCTTGCGCAACTATGTTGATCTGCACCTGTGGCGCGCCGGGCTCGGAGAGGCGTCGCGCCTGGAGCAAACCCGCCGCAAACGGAGTGGCGTAGAGCGGACAGCGCAAGCGTGGCCAGAGTGCCGCGATCGCGCCGACGTGATCTTCGTGCGCGTGTGTTATGACGAGCGCAAGGAGATCGGGTTGGATTTTGTCGACGAAAGCGAGGTCGGGGTACACAAGATCGACACCCGGCAGATCGGGTCCGGCGAAGGTGAGGCCGCAATCAATCATGATCCATTTGCGGCGGCCCCGAGGACCGAAGCCGTAGAGCGCCGCGTTCATGCCGATCTCACCGAGACCGCCGAGCGCGACGAAGACGAATTCGTCGGCGCCGTTCAAACGGCTAGCTTCAGGCGGTTCAGACGCGACATGCGTCGAGATGGGTCTGCGTCACAGGTGCGCGAACCGGCAGAAAGACGTCGCCGGCTTCGATTGCGCGCGTCGCGCCGTGTTGGCGGAAGATCAGCCGGCCGCGCGCATCGATGGTTTCGAAAACGCCGGATAGCTCGGTCGTGCCAAGCGCGACCCGGATCGGCTCGCCAAGGCCAAGCGCGTTTGCGAGCCAGGTTCGGCGTATGTCGGCAAAACCGGCCCCCGCGGCCCAGACTTGCAGCGAGGCGGCCATCGCGTTGCTGAGCCGAAGAAACACATCTTCAGGTGCTTCGAGCAACGTGCCGATCGTTGCAAGGTCGGTCGCCGCGTATGGCAAATTTGAGGGACGCGAGCGGCAATTCACGCCAAAACCGGCAACGCAAGCGATTGCGCCGCTCGGCAGTAGCGAACTCTCCAACAGAATCCCGGAGAGTTTCGCGCCGTCGAACAAAATGTCGTTCGGCCATTTCAAACCAAGTCGCGGGTCATCGCCAATAATTTCGCGCAGCGCAGTCAAGAGAGCCACACCGGCCACGAAGCCGAGTTCCGGCAGACGCTCCGGACCCGCGGCGTCGATCAGCAGAAGCGAGGCATAAAGGTTTCCGGGCGGCGACGACCACGTTCGTCCGCGCCGGCCCCTGCCCTGCAACTGCTCGCGCCCGATGAGCCAGAGGCGACCAGGATCGCCCTCGCGTGCGAGCTGCATCGCCTCTTCGTTGGTCGAGCCGACGCTGTTACGAACAATGAGCCGGTACGATGCGGCTGTTGCCGAGGCGCCGAGTTTCACGTCGGCTCAGAACAGCGACTGCGCGGCCGAGGTCGCGGCCTCGACAACGGGAGATGGATAGATCCAGAAAATCAGCATCAGGATGGTGGTCACCGCGAGCACGGCCTGCACCGCGGGCGCAGCACGATCGAACGGGGCCGCCGCTTCATCGAAATACATAATCTTCACGATGCGCAGATAATAATAGGCCGCAACTGCACTGGTCACGACCCCGATCACCGCCAGCACATAAAGACCCGCCTGCACGGCGGCGAGGAACACGTACCATTTGGCAAAGAAGCCAGCGAGCGCCGGAATACCGGCGAGCGAGAACATGAGCATGGCGAGGAAGAAGGCCATCAGCGGCCGCGTGCTCGCCAGGCCGGAAAGGTCAGCGATGCTCTCGATGTATTTGCCATTGACGCGCATCGACAGGATCGCCGCGAATGTGCCGAGCGTCATCAGGACGTAAATTGCCATGTAGAGCATCACCCCCTGCACGCCCGCCGGGGTGCCGGCGGCAAGACCCACCAGCGCGAAGCCCATATGGCCGATCGAGGAATAGGCC
>JAFASC010000257.1 GCA_019244955.1 Methylobacteriaceae bacterium
CTCCAAATAGGGATGTGCCAGCAGCCGAGCGAGCGCACGCTCATCCGCGCTTCCCGAACCGGCAATGCGCCCGTCCAGATCCATGGCCATGCCGGTGTGCTTCAGCATCAAATCGTCGAGGAGCGCGTTGCCAGGTCCGGTGTCCCAGGCGAGCGGATCAGCGCCACGCGCGGCGAGATAGGTCAGGTTCGCCACGCCGCCGAGATTAAGGATCACAGCGGGCAGTTCGATCCCGGCCGCTTCCGCAAGCGCGCGGTGGAACACCGGCACGAGCGGCGCGCCGTGGCCGCCGGCGGCGACATCAGGGGCGCGGAAATCGAAAGCGACGGGAATCCCGAGCCGGCGCGCCAGTTCGTCGCCGTCGCCGATCTGTACGGTCAGCCGGCTCTCGGGGCGATGCAGGACCGTCTGGCCATGAAAGCCGATAAGATCGATCGTCTTGCGCTCGACCTTATACGCCTGGCGGAAAGCTTCGACTGCTTCGACATGACGCTCGGTGACGAGACGCTCGGCCTCCACCAGACTTCCCGGCCTTTCATCGCGCTGGCCCATGTCGGCCGCGTCGATCAGCGCCTGCCGCAGAACCGCGCGATCGGCGGTTGAATACGGACGACAGAGAAACGGGCCCAATCGTACGTGGCTTTCGCCGTCAGTCTCGACTAGCGCCACATCGACCCCGTCCATCGACGTGCCGCTCATCAACCCGATCGCGCGCAAGGGCCGCATCACGCCTCACCTGCCGCGAGTCGCGGCGTGTTGCCTACCGCAAGCCTAGCTTCTAAACACTGCGCCTCCAAGAGGCAGGCGATGTCCGCAGAGTTCCAGCCGAAATCCGACTTCATGCGCGTGATGATCGAGCGCGGCTATTTACATCAATGTTCGGATTTTGACGGGCTCGATGCGAAGGCGCGCAGCGGCGAACTGGTCGCCTATATCGGATTCGACTGCACCGCGCCCTCGCTGCATGTCGGCTCGCTTCTCGTGATTATGATGCTGCATTGGCTGCAAAAGTGTGACGGCAAGCCGATCGCGCTGATGGGCGGCGGCACGACACGCGTCGGCGATCCCTCCGGCAAGGACGAGAGCCGGCAATTGCTCCCGATCGAGACGATCGAGGCGAACAAAGCCGGCATCCGCAAGGTCTTCGATAAGTTCCTGAAGTTTGGCGATGGCAAGACCGATGCCGTGATGCCGGACAACGCCGAATGGCTGACCAAACTGAACTATATCGACTTCCTGCGCGACGTCGGCCGGCATTTCTCCGTGAACCGCATGCTGGCGATGGATTCCGTGCGCATGCGCATCGAACGCGACCAAGAAATGTCGTTTATCGAATTCAACTATATGTGCTTGCAAGCTTACGACTTCGTCGAGCTCAACAAACGCTACGGCTGCATCCTGCAGATGGGCGGCTCCGACCAATGGGGCAATATCGTCACGGGAATAGATCTCGGCCGGCGCATGGGCACGCCGCAGCTTTACGCGCTTACGGCGCCACTCATCACCACGGCCTCCGGAGCGAAGATGGGCAAAACCGCCGCCGGCGCTGTGTGGCTCGATGAAAAACTACTGCCGCCCTTCGAGTATTGGCAGTTCTGGCGCAACACCGAGGATCGCGATGTCGGGCGCTTTTTGCGCCTGTTCACCGAACTTCCGCTAGACGAGATTGCACGACTGGAGAATCTCCAAGGCGCTGAGATCAACGAAGCCAAAAAGGCGCTCGCCAACGAAGCGACCGCACTCGTGCACGGCCGTGCGGCCGCCGAGCGCGCCGCCGAAGCCGCCCGGCAAACCTTTGAAGAAGGCGCAGTCGCACAAGATCTGCCGACGGTGGCCATCGCAGCGTCGGAATTTTCCGCCGGTCTCGGCGTGCTCTCGGCTTTCGTACGAGCCGGGCTTGTATCTTCGACGGGCGAGGCTCGGCGTCAGATCAAGGGCGGCGGCCTCAGGGTCAACGACGCCACCGTCACCGACGAGCGCGCCGCGTTATCGTCCGCCGATCTTACCAATGCAGGCGCGATAAAGCTTTCGCTTGGGCGCAAACGTCACGTGCTGCTGCGCCCGGAATAGCTGAGAAAAGCGCCGCGGCGCCGGGGGCAAGCTAGCGCTCGGGCGAGAATGTCGGTTGCTGCGAGCGCGGTGGCCCAGCGGATCTCTCAGTGCCCCCTACCATGAAAATCTTGCGCAGAATGCCGGGCGCGAAGGGTGATAGCGGGTTCACGTTGAGGCTCGGCGAGCTCATCGAGCCGCTGATGCCGTAAGTGACCCCCAACAACCCTTCATTGGAGCCACCCATGAACAGCCCAAAGACCGGAATTTTCGAGAAGAAATTGTTCACGGTGTAGGCCGGAACGAATGTGCCACTCAGCGACACCTTATCCTTGGCGA
>JAFASC010000279.1 GCA_019244955.1 Methylobacteriaceae bacterium
CGCTGCGCGCTCGACCGGCAAAGCGTCGGCGAGACGCTCCATTTCGAGCGGGTCTTCGACGGAAAGCTTTTCTTCCGGCGTGAGGCTCAGCGCCGCCCAGTTGCGCGTGTCGTTCATCGCGCGCTGCAGATCGGAATCGAACGAGACTTTCACTTCGATCATCCGATCGATTGCGTCTGGCGCACGCCCGGCCTGCTTCAGGCCAGCCTCGACATTCGGCAATAGCGTCTGCGTGTAAAGCGACAAATCCTTGCCGCTGGTGCAGATGAAGCCCTCGGCGGTCGAGCCCGCATATTTCGAAATCATCGGACCCGCACCCGCGACATAAATCGGCACCGGCACTTGCGGACGATCATAGATCGTCGCGTTGACCGTCTTGTAGAACTCGCCATCGAACGAGACGCGATCTTCCTTCCAGAGCTGCCGGATCAATCGCAAAGCTTCGCGCAAGCGCGCAAATCGCTCTTTCTGTTCCGGCCATCTGAGTCCCGTCGCCGGCACTTCGTTCAACGATTCGCCGGTGCCGACGCCGAGCACGACGCGGCCGGGAAAAAGCTCGCCCAAAGTGGCGAAAGCCTGCGCCACGATCGAGGGATGATAGCGGAATGTCGGCGTCAGCACGCTCGTGCCCATGACAATCCGCGATGTCTTTGCGCCGAGGGCGCCGAGCCAGGAAAAGGCGAAAGGCGCGTGTCCGTCGGTGTGACGCCACGGCTGGAAATGATCGCTGATGAAAACCGAATCGAACCCGGCTTGTTCGGCAAGACAGGCGAAGTCGAGAAGCTCGCGTGGGCCGAATTGCTCCGAAGAGGCCTTATATCCAAGTCTCAGCATGCGCGTGGCCTATCACGCGGGTCGTCCGCGGCAAACCGCCCCCTTGCGACGCGGCGCTAGCTTGTCAGGCCGGGAGCCGGATGCCAACGTGACGTGAGACACTGTTCGGAGCGGCGAGATTTGGTTGAGCAGGGAATCGGTGCGCGTCTGACGCGCAAGGAAGACGACCGCCTGATGCGCGGGCGCGGCCAATACGTCGCCGATATCCGGCTCGCCGGAATGCAGGATGTTGCGTTTCTGCGCAGCCCTATCGCGCATGGGCGCATTCGCAACGTTACCGTGCCGCCGCAATATAATGACGCGGTGTTCACGTCCGCCGATCTTGTCGGCGTCAAGCCGATCCGTGCCGTGTCGAGCCTGCCGGGTTTCAAGGCCTCCGAGCAGCCGGTGCTTGCGACCGGCAAGATACGCCAGGTCGGCGAGCTTATTGCGATGTGCGTCGCGCCGACGCGCGCGGAAGCGGAGGATATCGCCGCCTCTTTGACGCTCGACATCGAGGAACTCCCGGCGGTGCACGACATGCTGGCGGCGCGGGCGCCGGATTCGCCGCTCGTGCACGAGCATTGGGGCGACAACGTCGTTCTCGAAACCTTTGCCGACATCGACATCGCGAAAGCCTTCGATGCGCCGATCAAGGTGACGCGGGAGCTCCGCACTGCGCGCCAGGCGATGTGTCCGATGGAAGGTCGCGCCGTCGTCGCCGCGTGGGATTCGCGGCTCGAGCAGCTCACCGTCCACACCGCGGCGCAGATGCCCCATATCAACCGCAACGGCTTGTCGGAGTGTCTGTCGCTCGACCAGGCAGCGGTGCGCGTGATTTCGCCCGATGTCGGCGGTGGTTTCGGCTATAAGGGCATTCTCCTACCCGAGGAAATCTGCCTGTCTTGGCTGACGATGAAGCGCGGTCATCCCGTGCGCTGGATCGAGGATCGGCGCGAGCATCTGACGGCCAGCGCCAATTGCCGCGAGCACCATTATGTGATCACCGCTTATGCCGATCGCGACGGCACTTTGCGCGGCATCGATTGCGAAGCGCATGTCGATTCCGGCGCGTATTCTTCGTATCCGTTCTCCGCGTGCTTGGAGGCGGCGCAGGTCGTCAGCATTCTGCCCGGCCCGTACGACTTTCCGGCGTATCGCTGCCGCACCTTTGCGGTCGCGACCAATAAGTGCCCGATCCTGCCCTATCGCGGTGTCGCACGCACCGGCGTCTGCTTCGCGATGGAGCTGATGCTCGATGCGATCGCGCGGGAAGTGGGAATGGAGCCTTACGAGGTGCGGCTGAAGAATTTGGTGCGCCCCGAGCAGATGCCCTTCGACAACATCACGAAGAAACATTTCGACAGCGGCGATTATCCGCAAGCCCTGCGCCGCGCGATCGGCGCGTTCGATCTGCCCGCAATCCGCGAGCGGCAGAGGCGCGTTGAGCCCGACGGCCGCCTGATCGGCTTCGGCCTGGCGGTCTATTGTGAGCAGGGCTCGCACGGCACCGCGGTCTACGCCGGCTGGGGCGTGCCGATGATCCCCGGCCACGAGCAGGCGACGGCGCGGCTCACGCCCGACGGCGGGCTCGAGCTGCGCGTCGGCGTGCATTCGCACGGCCAGAGCCTCGAGACCACGCTCGCTCAGGTCGCGCACGAGATTCTCGGCGTCGATGTGAGCAAGGTGCGGGTTGTGCTCGGGGATACGGCGCTGACGCCGTATTCGACCGGAACCTGGGGCTCGCGCTGCGCAGTGATGGCGGGCGGCGCCGTCGCCAGCGCCTGCCGCGAGATCGCCGAGCGGGCGAAGCAGATCGGCGCCAAGCTCCTGCAGGCCGATGCGGCGAGCGTGACGTTCCGCGATGGCCGCGTTGTCTCCGCTTCCGGCGATGTCGGCATCGCCGACATCGCCCGCACCTGGTATTTGCGGCCGCAGGATCTGCCCGGCGACGTCCATCGCGGCGGGCTCGAGGCGACGGTCGGCTACAAGCCGCCGGTCGATTCCGGCACGTTCAGCTACGCCGCGCATGCGGCACTGATTGCGGTCGATCCGGAAATCGGCGACGTCGAAATCCTCGATTACGTCATCGCCGAGGACGGCGGCAAGCTGATCAATCCGATGGTCGTCGACGGCCAGATCTATGGCGGCTATGCCCAGGGCATCGGCACCGCGCTTTATGAAGAGATGCCGTTCGATTCCGCCGGCCAACCGCTGGCCTCGACCTTCGCCGACTATCTCCTGCCCGGCCCGACCGAAGTGCCGGCGCCGCGGCTCGATCACATGGAGACGCTCGCGCCCTACACCCTGTTCGGCCAGAAGGGCATCGGCGAGGGCGGCTGCATCGCGCCGCCGGCGGCGATCACAAATGCGGTCAACGATGCGCTCAAGGGCTTCGGCGCCGAACTCTCCGTCTCGCCGATCACACCGCGCCGCGTCCTCGAGGCGATCGCGGCGGCCGCGGCAAACCCGGCCGAAAGGGCCGGAGCAGCGGCGTGAAACCGGCGCGTTTCGATTACGAGCGCCCGCGTGAGCTCGGCGCCGCGTTGGCGCTGCTTGCCGGCGACAACGTCACCACTAAGGTGCTTGCCGGTGGCCAATCGCTCGGGCCTTTGCTCAACCTGCGGCTGGTGCAGCCGGACATCGTCGTCGATATTACCGCCATTCCCGAGATGATCCGCGTCGAAGAAGAGGCCGATCATCTCGTCCTCGGCGCCTGCATTACGCATGCGGACATCGAGGACGGCCGCGTGCCGGACGTGACCAACGGCGCGATGCGCGACGTCGCGGCGGGAATCGCCTACCGGGCGGTGCGTAACCGCGGCACGATCGGCGGCAGCCTCACCAGCGCCGATCCCTCCGCCGATTGGGTATCGGCGCTGGCGGCGCTCGGCGCCGAGGTGATCTTGCGCGGAGCCACCGGCACGCGGACGCTCCCGGTCGAAGATTATGTCGTCGGCGCGCTCGAGACGTCGCTGGGCACAGGCGAGCTGCTCGAAACCGTCCGCATTCCGCGCCTCTCGAAAGCCGCGCGTTGGGCTTACGTGAAAAAATGCCGCAAAACCGGCGAATTCGCGCATGCCATCGGCGCGGTGCTCGTCGATCCCGAGCGCAACGTATGGCGCGCAGTGATCGGCGCGACGGAGTCGCGGCCGATCGTAGCTGCGGACGCGCGCGAGCTGTTCGGCGGCCGCGGCGACGCCGCGGCGCTGAACACATTCGATGCCCGCATCGCCGACCGCATTCTCATCAATGCCGGAATGAGTGACGCGCTCGATCGCCAGATTCATGTCGTCGCCTTGCGGCGTGCTGTGGCGCAGGCCGCTGAGACGGCGCTGCAATGAGCGAAATCTCACTTGTCGTGAACGGCAAAGCGGTGAGCGGCGCGGTCGAACCACGCACAAATTTGGCCGACTTCATCCGCGACACACTTAACCTCACCGGCACGCATCTTGGCTGCGAACATGGCGTCTGCGGCGCCTGCACCGTGCTCATCGACGGCGTACCGGCGCGCTCCTGCATCAGTTACGCACTGTCTTGCGGGGGCGCCGAGGTGACGACGATCGAAGGTCTCGACGAGGACGAGATCACTCGGGAATTGCGCGCCGCCTTCACCCGCGAGCACGCGTTGCAATGCGGCTATTGCACGCCGGGAATGCTTGTCTCCGCCCGCGATCTCGTCGTGCGCTTGCCGAACGCGGATGAGCAGCAAATCCGCGTCGCGATGAGCGGCAATCTTTGCCGCTGCACCGGATATGTCGGGATTATCCGCGCGGTGCAGATGACGATTGCGGAGCGGCGCGCGCGTGGGATCCCACCGGTGCAAGGGGGCGGCCGCACGGCGTTGGGGCCGGTCGGTTCGGGGCATGCGCACGCGATCGAGCGTGTAGCAACGTTTCACAGGGAGCGTGATACGAATAGCGCCGCCGCCCCTGCCGGCGCGCAGATCGGAGCACCATCCCTCGATCCGAATTGGCAGCCCCAAGCTTCGTTCGAGCAGAATTTCGTCGTTCACCACCCGCTTGCGAAAGTCTGGGAGTTCTTTGGCCAGATCGAGGAGGTGGCAACCTGCCTGCCGGGCGCTTCGATCAAGGAAGCCTCGCCGCAGCGCGCCACCGGCCAGATTCGCGTGAAGCTCGGTCCAATTGCGGCCGAGTTCGGCGGCATTGCAGAGATCGAGCGCGACGAGCGCACGCATTCCGGTCGTATCCAAGGCGCCGGCAGCGACGCGCGTACCAGCTCTTCAACGCGCGGTGATCTCCGCTACACGCTGGTTTCGCTCGATGCAGCTTCCACTCGCGTCGACGTGACGATCGGATATCGGCTTACCGGGATGCTGGCCCAGTTCGGCCGTGCTGGGCTGGTGCAGGATTTGGCCGCGCGCCTCACCTCGGCATTCGCGCAAAATCTGGAGGCGCGGTTGAGCGGGCGCACTCAATCCACGCAACCGCAGGAGTTGAGCTTCGGCGGGCTCATCGGGCCCATGATCGTCGAGCGCGCGCGACGATTGTGGGCGAGCCTGCTCAGCTGGCGCAAGTAGCGTCGCGGGTTAGAAGATTGTCTCGCCCATCCCAGAGTAATATGGTGCGGCTCTGCTGCAGCCGGCTCCGCCTCTCCTCCCAACTTGACGGAAAGCAATGACGAATTCGATCAACCTCAATGCCGACATGGCGGAGGGTTTTGGCGCCTATGACATCGGCAACGACACCGAACTGCTGAAAGTCATCCGTTCGGCCAATATCGCCTGCGGGTTTCATGCCGGCGATCCCTTGACGATGCGCCGCGTCGTCGAAGGCGCCAAGAAGGAAGGCGTCAGCATCGGCGCGCATCCCGGCTTCGACGATATCTGGGGCTTCGGCCGCCGGCGGATCGACATGAAGCCGAGCGATCTCGAATACATGGTCGCCTATCAGATCGGCGCATTGCAGGCGCTCGCGGCTTATTCCGATATCAAGGTGACGCATCTGAAGCCGCACGGTGCGCTGAACAACATGGCTGCAGAAAACAAGGATTACGCGCTGGCGATCGGGCGCGCGATCAAGGCGGTCGATCGCAACATCATCTATGTCGCGCTCATGGGCTCGGAGATGGAGAAGGCCGGCCACGAGCTCGGACTGAAAGTGGCGCGCGAAGGTTTTTGCGACCGCCAATACGACGACGACGGCAATCTCACCTCGCGCAAAATCCCAGGGTCGGTCTATCACGATCCGGAAGTGGCGAAGAAGCAAGTCCTGGAGATGGTCCTGAACAAGACGATCGTCTCACGCCACGGCAAGCACATTCCCTGCGACGTCGACACGCTCTGCGTCCATGGCGACGAGGCGACCGGCGTCGCGGTTGCCGCGGCGGTCCGCAAAGGCTTGGAGGCCGCCGGCGTAAAGGTCGTACCGCTCACCGAAATGTCGTTCGGCTGATGAGCCGAATCGCGGAGGAGATGGTCGTCACGCCGGACGTGGTCGACCCGGCGCGGCTGCGCTCTGCTGTCGCGCGCGCGCGCGAGTTCGGCGTCGTCCTGCCGACATTCAGCGAACTTGCGAGCCCGCCGACGCACAATCTCGATCGGATCGATCCCGACGAGCCGCGGTCGGAGAACCTGTGGCGCGTGAACTGGTACAATGGCCCGGACCGTCGCAAGCGCGCCGATGTGCCGGCGCATATCGTACTCCCGGAAACGCTGACAGGCGTGAAAGCGCCCATCGTCGTGCTTCTCGGCTGCCGGTTTCCGATGATCGGCGCGCACAAAGTGCTGCCGGCTTACGCGGGGTTGGCGCAGCGGCTTGCAACCGGCCGCTTCGATCCGGCCGAGCACAAGGCGATCTGGCCATCGACCGGAAATTATTGCCGTGGCGGCGTCGCGATCTCGCGCATCCTCGGCTGCCGCGGCGTTGCCGTGCTCCCCGAAGGTATGAGCCGCGAGCGCTTCGACTGGCTGGAAAGGTGGGTGGCCGATCCGGCCGATATCATCCGCACGCCCGGCACGGAGAGCAACGTCAAGGAAATCTACGACAAATGCGCGGAACTGGAGAGGGACGAGACCAACGTCATTCTCAATCAGTTCGCCGCTTTCTCCAATTACATGGCACATTATGTCTGCACCGGCGCGGCCTGCGAACGCGTCTTTTCGCATCTGCAGCCCGATACCGGGGAACGCAGGCTTGCAGCCTTTGTCTCGGCGACCGGCTCGGGCGGCACGCTCGCCGCCGGCGATTATCTGAAAGCGAGGTACGGCACGAAGATCGCCGCGGTCGAGGCGCTTGAATGCCCGACCATGCTTGAGAACGGCTATGGCGAGCACAACATCCAAGGCATTGGCGACAAGCACATCCCGCTGATCCAGAACGTGATGAACATGGACGTGGTGATCGCCGTCTCGGATCGAGCGAGCGACCGGCTGAACCTGCTGTTCGGCAGCGACATCGGACGCGACTATCTCGTGAAGCGCCGCAAGCTCGATCCCACGCTCGTAGCGTCTTTTGCCGAGATCGGCCTATCCGGTCTCGCCAACATCGTCGCGTCTATCAAGCTCGCCAAGCATTTCGATTTAGGCGCAAACGACCTCGTCATGACGGTGGCGACCGATAGCGCCGCGATGTATGGCAGCGAACGCGAGAGCTACAGCGCGCGGCATTACCCTGGCGGCTTTGATGAAGTGAATGCCGGCGAGGTTTTTGCCGGTGCGCTCGAAGCGATTGCCGACGATCACACGCTCGAACTTACGCACCAGGGCCGTAAGCGCATTTTCAATCTCGGCTACTATACCTGGGTTGAGCAGCAGGGCGTGCGCTTCGACGGTTTCGAGAAGCGCAAGGACCAGTCCTTTTGGCGCGGGCTCATCGACACCATTCCCGCCTGGGACCGGTTGATCGAAAGCTTCAATGCGCAGGCTGGGGTAGCGGAAAACGCTGCGCGCAAGAGTGCCCGCGCGTGAACGAGGCTGTCGTAAAGCCTTATCTTCAGCTGCGCGAGGAGCTGTCGCGGCGCGACAGGAGCCTGCGCGAAAAGGTCGTCACGCTCGAGGATGCGACGTCCTTCGTGCAGGACGGGATGAGCGTCGGCCTCGGCGGCTCGACCATGTCGCGCACGCCGATGGCGATGATCTGGGCGCTGATCCGCGCTCGCAAGAAGCACCTCACTTGCTCGCGTAGCATCGTCTCGACCGATGGTGACCTGCTTCTCGGCTCCGGCATCTGCGATCACATGATCACGAGCTGGTTCGCGCAAGGCATCCTCTGGGGCCTCTCGAAAGTCATGCGCCACCACGTCGAGAAGGGCGGCGCGCGCTACGACGAATGGAGTCACATGGCGGTCGGCATGCGCTTTCGCGCCGGGGCGATGGGCGTGCCCTTCATGCCGATCCGCTCGATGCTCGGATCCGACGTTCTGAAGCAGCGGCCGGAGGCAAAGGAGATCGACTGCCCTTTCACGGGCGAGAAGCTTTTGCTGGTGCCTGCGCTCAATCCCGATGTGGCACTGATCCATGTGCAGCGCTGCGATGCTTACGGCAACGCGCAGATCGACGGCCTGCAATTCATGGACATAGACCTAGCCATGGCCGCGAACCGCGTGATCCTCACGACGGAGCGGATCGTCTCCAACGACCAGATCCGCCGTGCGCCCGACCTGACCAAGATCCCGTTCTTCTGCGTCGATGCCGTGGTCGAAGTGCCCTACGGCTGCGCGCCGCACGAATGCTACGGCGCCTATGAGCCGATGATGCAGCACATGGAAGCTTATGTCTCGCAGGTGAACGGCGACCCCGTGGGCGGCCTCGAAGCCTATCTCGGCCGCTATGTCTATGGACCGAAATCCTGGACCGAGTTCTTGGAGTTGATCGGCATGGACGAGGTGCTCGACGCAACACGGCGCGGCCGGAGCATCTACGATGATTGAGCCGCACCGCTATACCGCGAACGAAATCCTCACCGTGCTAAGCGCGCGACAGCTCAGGGACGGGCAGGTCGTCTTCGCCGGCGTCGGCGTTCCGCTGCTCGCGGCGACGCTCGCGCAACGCACGCGCTGTCCGGGTCTGACCATCCTGTTCGAGGGCGGCGTCATCGGCGCCTTTGTTGAGCCGGGCAAGTTGCCGCCGTCGACCAATGATCAGCGTTGCACCAAGCGGGCGAACATGGTGCTCGGCAGCGCCGAGGTTCTATTGCTCCTACAGCGCGGCTATGTCGACGTCGGCTTCATGGGCGGCGCGCAGATCGACCAGTACGGCAATCTCAACTCATCCTTTATCGGCGACTCTCTGCATCCGAAGACAAGGCTGCCGGGCACCGGTGGCGGCAATGACATTTCGAGCCTCGCAAACATGATCGTCGCGATGAAGCACGAGAAACGGCGTTTCGTCGAACATGTCGATTTCATCACCAGCCCAGGCTTCATCAGCGGCGGCGATTCACGCGCGCAAAGCGGGCTGCCGACCGGCGGGATGTTCCGCGTCGTCACCGAGCTCGCAGTGTTCTCGTTCGAGGATGCGGAGCGGCGCATGAAGGTCGCCGCGCTCAATCCGGGCGTCAGCCGCGACGAGGTGCAGGACAAGACCGGTTTCGAGCTGATCTTCGACGACGATCTCGCCGTCACCGAGCCGCCAAGCGAGAACGAGCTTGCCACACTGCGGATGCTCGATCCCGAGCACCTGTTCACCGCCTGAGCCGATCACCCGGAGGAAGAGTTTGAAGACTGCATTGAGCGGCACGTTCGGCATCGCCGCGCGCAATTTCACCGCCTATCCGGAAATGCCGGGTGCCAAGGAGCTGGTCGAGTACGGCGTGCGGATGGAGGAACTCGGGTTCGACTCGATCTGGGTCTGGGATCACATCCTGCTCGGCGTTGAGCCGAATTTCCCAGTTCTGGATTCGTTGACGACACTGACCGCGATCGCCGCGCGCACATCGAAGATCAAGCTGGGCACCGGCGTGCTCGTCTTGACGCTGCGCAATCCCGTGACGCTGGCAAAGCAGCTCGCCAGCATGGACCAGCTCTCGGATGGGCGGCTGCTCATGGGCATGGCATCGGGCTGGTACAAGCGCGAGTTCGATGCGGTCGGGATTGCGTTCGAGAAACGCGGCAAGCTGATGGACGAGAACCTCGAAATCCTCCGCCGCCTGTGGAGCGAGGACCAGGTCAACGGCAGCTACATGAGCCACCAGATTTCGAAGGCGGTCATGTACCCGAAACCGAAGCAGAAGCACATCCCAATCCTTATCGGCGGCTATGTCGATCGGGTGTTGAGGCGCGCCGGCGCGGTGGGCGACGGCTGGCTCACCTATTTCTACAAACCGGACGATTTCACCAAATCGTGGAATAAGGTTCGCGCCGCCGCGCAGGAGGCCGGCAAGAACCCGGACGAGCTCATGAATGCCAATCAGCTGCCGATCATGGTCGGCGCCTCGCGCGAGGCAGTACGCGAGGAGATGATGGACTGGCTCAACAAGGAATGGGACTTCCCCTCGCACAGCGATTGCACACGCGAGAGCGCAATCATCGGCTCGGTCGACGAATGCGTGGCGCAGCTCAAGGAGCATATGCGCGTCGGCGTCCAAAAGATCGTCTTCGTCCCCTACAAGTACCGCACGGATCAGATCGAGATCATCGCGCGGGAGATTCTGCCTCGGCTGAAGGCATGAGCTGCAACCGCGGGCTGCGCGGAGCGCCGCTTCTGGCTCCGCGAGAGCCTCTTTGTGCTGGACCGCAAGTAGCTCTAAGATGTGGCGGCTGGCACGTCAGATGCAACGAAAGTAGCCGTTCGGCCCAACCGAGCGCAAAAGTGCCTTTGAGCGGAGGATGAAAATGAGCAGATCCAGGGTATTGGCGGGTGCCGCCATCTTGGCCGTTCTCACCGGAACGGCAGTTGCGCAGGAAAGCATCAAGATCGGAGTCAACGAGCCGCTGACCGGGCCGTTTGCCGCCTCCGGCACCTATGTGGTGAACGGCGCGCGCATTGCCGCCGATGAGATCAACGGCAAGGGCGGCATCCTCGGGAAGAAGATCGAACTTGTGATCGAGGATAACAAGAGCAATCCGACGGAAGCGGCCGCGGTCACCGAGAAGCTCGTCACCCGCGACAAGGTCCCCGTAATCATGGGCGCCTGGGGATCGAGCCTGACGCTCGCTTCCATGCCCAAGCTCATGGAATATCAGGTACCGATGCTGGTCGAGACATCATCGTCCGGCAAGATCACGACCTCGGGCAATCCCTACATTTTCCGCATCTCGCCGCCATCGTCGGTGGAAGCGGCGGCATTCAAGCCGATGGTGCCGAAGATGACGATCAAAAAAGTCGACTTCCTCGTCATCAACAACGACTGGGGACGCGGCGCGGCGGAAGATTTCGGCAAGATGCTGAAGAGCGAGAACATCCAGGTCGGCCTCGTCGAAACAATGGACCAGTCGGCGCAGGATATGAGCGCGCAGCTCGCCAAGATCAAAGCGTCGGATGCCGACACGCTGATGGTGACGACCGCTGTCGAACAGCTGACGCTTGTCTTGAAACAGGCGGCGGCGCTCGGCATGAAAAAACAGATCATCACGACCGGCGGCTCTCAGAATCCGGATCAGCTGATCGCGCAGGCAGGTACGGCGGCAAACGGCACGATCCACCTCGCCACGTTTGCGCCCTGGCAGCCGGATTCGACGCCCAATCCCGAGGCAGCCAAATACTTCATCGGTGAGTGGAAGAAGCGCGGCTTCGACTTCCCCGGCGTGACGGAAAGTTTCCGCGGCTACGACGGTATCCGCACAATTGCCGCGGCGATCCAGAAGGCCGGCAAGCCCGAGCCGGAGGCAATCCGCGCCGCGTTCTGGACGGTCGACGTCAAGGGCTTGAACGGCGACATCAAATTCCAGAAGCAAGGCCCCGCCGGCAAAGAAAGCGGCCAGAGCGTGCCCAACGTGTATCTGATCAAAATCGACGACGGGAAGGTTGTCGTCCCGACGATGTGATTGCTATTGCTTGAGAGAGCGTTCGTGTTGAGCGCCTCTCAAGGAACGGTTCAGGACCGACTTGTCCGAGTTTCTCCAGCACATCGCCAATACGCTGATTCTCGGGGGCACGTATGCGCTTCTCGGGATCGGGCTGACGCTGATATTTGGCATCATGCGGGTGGTGAATTTCACCCACGGTGAGCTCTACACGTTCGGCGCCTATTTCGTCTTCCTGGTCGTCTCCGTTCTTGGATTGAATTTCCTGCTGGCGCTGCCGGTGGCGATCGCCGCCGGTCTGCTGCTCGGCGCTGTGATCGAATTTCTGCTGCTGCGCCCGATGCGCGACTCCGATATCGACACGACCATGCTGGTCATGATCGGCGCGATGATCGTCATGCAGAATAGTGAGCAGCTCATCTGGGGCGGCGTGGCGAAATCCGTGTCGACGCCCTTCCCCGAGACTCCGCTGGTTATCGGGCCGGTATCGGTCTCCTATCTCCGCGTTTTTGTGCTTGCGATGGCACTCCTGCTCATCGCCGCAACTTACATCCTAATCAACAGGACAAAACTCGGCAAAGCGATGCGCGCCACCTTCCAGGATCGCGACACGGCATCGCTGATGGGCGTCAACGTGCAGGCGATCTACACGGCGACCTTCGCGATTGGCTCGAGTCTTGCCGCCGCCGGCGGCGCACTGCTCGGGCCGGCCTATGTGATCTCGCCGCATATGGGCGACATCGCTTCGTTGAAGGCATTCGCCATCGTCATCCTCGGGGGCCTCGGCAACATCACGGGCGCGACGCTCGGCGGTTTCATCCTGGCGCTCGCCGAAGAACTCGGCGCCGGCTACGTATCCTCGGGGTATCGGGACGCGATGGGGTTTCTGATCATCATCGCCGTGCTCTTGATCAAGCCGACAGGTCTCTTCGCGCGGGCGGAGCGCATCGGGTGAGGCGGTTTGTTCCGGCGCTTCTGGTGGCGCTGCTTGCCTCGGTGCCGCTGTGGCTGAGCGATCCTTACATTCTCAATGCGTTCATCACGACCGGCGTTTTCACCATAGCCGCGATGAGCCTCAATCTGCTGCTCGGCTATACCGGGCAATTGAGCCTCGGCCACGTCGCCTTCTTCGGCATCGGCGCTTATGTGAGCGCGCTGACATCGCTCGGCTTTGACGTCGAATTGTTCGAAGGTTTTCATGTCGTGCATGACCCATGGCCCGTCGTTTACGGCTTCATTCTCGGAACCGTGTTTGCCGGCCTCTGCGGCTATCTTGTCGGGAAACTCTCCTTCCGGGTTCGCGGGGCATATTTCGTCATCGTGACGATCAGTTTCGCCGAGGTCGTGCGACTTGTGGCGCTGAACTGGGTCGAACTGACGCAAGGTCCACTCGCGTTGACCAATATTCCGCCGTTCACGCTGGGCCTTCCGGGGCTCGGCTACGCCACCCTCTACGGCAAAATCGGCAATTACTACCTCGTCCTTGTCGTCGGCGTGATCGCCTACGTGGTGATCAAACACCTCGTTCAATCCCATATCGGCCGCGCCATGATCGCGCTGAAAGAAAACGAATCCCTTGCGGTCTCCGTCGGCATCAATGTCACCCGCTATCTTGTCCTTGCCGCCGTCGTGTCTGCCGCGATTGCCGGCGCATCCGGCAGCCTTTATGCGCATTATCTCAGGATCATCGATCCCGATATTTTCCTGTTCCTCTATACCGTCACGATGGTGATCATGGTGATCACCGGCGGCAAAGGTACGTTGGCCGGCCCCGTTGTTGGCGGCGCGATTTTCGGCGCAATCCCGGTGATCGTGCGCTCCTTCGCCGCGCCGGAAGTGCAATGGATCCTCTACGGCGCTTTCATGATGGTCATCATCTTCGTTTTGCCGCACGGCATCGTTCCGGCGCTCGAGCGATGGTTTGCGCCCACAACCCCGAAGCCGGAGCGCATCGCGCCGCAACCAAGCGCCTCGGCCGAATGACGAGTGCCGCACCCGCGCTGACGATCGAGCATGTCGCCGTGCATTTCGGTGGCCTCGTCGCCATCGCGGACATGAATTTCGTCGTGAACGAAGGCGAACTTTTGAGTCTCATCGGG
>JAFASC010000125.1 GCA_019244955.1 Methylobacteriaceae bacterium
CGTCGTCGTTCCCTGCTGTACGCATATCGAGGCGCCGTCCAACTCCGTCGCCGAGTTCACACCGAGCTTCTTGCGCACCATGAAGCCCTGGCCGTCGTAGTAGGTCACCGCCGGGAACAGGAATCCCTGAGCGACTTCGCGCGACTGTGTCCAGGTCGTGTTGCGCGACAATATATCGATCTCGCCGGATTGAAGCGCAGTGAAGCGATCCTTGGCGGTCAGCGGCACATAACGCACCTTGCTGGCATCATTGAAGATGGTCGCGGCGACGGCACGGCAGAAATCGATGTCGAAGCCGGTCCAGTTGCCCTTGTCATCCGGCAGCCCGAAGCCGGGCAGGCCCGGATTCGACCCACAAAGGAGATACCCGCGGCTCTTCACCTGGTCGACAGTGGCAGCCAGGCACGGGACGGAAAGTAAGGCGCCGGCCAAAAGGGCCATGGAAGCAAGCGGACGTTTCATGAGAGCCCCAACTCGTGATAGCGGCAGTCGCCGTGAAGGTTCGAAGCGCATCGAACTGAGTTTCACAAGGGGCGTCAAGCCGGTGCTCCGATGGCCTTTCGGGAAGGAACGATGACGAAATCGACCAGGGACAGGCGCTCCGGGATGGGAAAGCGAACGCGCCTCGTCCATGCCGGACGTCACCCGTTCGAGAATTTCGGCTTCGTCAATACGCCCATCTATCGCGGCTCGACCGTGCTCTCGCCCGACATGGAGAGCCTTTATGCGCGCAAGGCCCGGTTCATCTACGGCACCAAGGGGACCCCGACGACTGAGGCTCTGGAAAATGCCTGGAGCGAGATTGCCGGAGCCGCAGGTACCGTACTGACGCCTTCGGGACTATCGGCGATCACAGTGGCCATTCTCAGTGTCGTCAAATCCGGCGACCACATCCTCGTGACCGACTCCGTTTACCGGCCGACGCGCAATTTCTGCGACACGGTGCTGGCGCGACTAGGGGTGGAGACAACCTACTACGATCCGCTGGTAGGTGCCTCGATCGCTGAACTGATCCGCCCCCAGACCCGCGTCGTCTTCGTCGAAGCGCCGGGCTCGCAGAGCTTCGAAATGCAAGACGTCCCGGCAATCTCGGAGGTAGCGCACGCGCGCGGCGCTTGCGTGATCATGGACAATACCTGGGCGACGCCGCTGTTCTTCCCGCCGCACGAGCGGGGCGTCGATCTCGCCATCGAAGCTGGCACGAAGTACCTCTCGGGTCATTCCGACCTTCTCCTCGGCATGGTCTCCGCCAATGCCGATCATTGGCAACGGCTGCGCGACACCTTTGATGCCTTTGCGATGTGCGCCGGCGCCGAGGACGTATTTCTGGGCTTGCGCGGTCTCCGCACCATGGAGCTGCGGCTGCGCGAAGCCGAGCGTCAGGGGCTCGCGCTGGCGACCTGGCTGGCGACGCGTCCCGAAGTCTCGCGCGTTCTCCATCCCGCGCTAGCCAGCGATCCGGGCCACGCGATCTGGCAGCGCGATTTCCTGGGCTCGTCAGGCCTGTTCTCGGTGATCCTCAAGGCAGCATCCCGCGCGGCGGTCGGCGCGATGCTGGACGGGCTCGAGCTGTTCGGTCTGGGATATTCATGGGGTGGTTATGAGAGTCTGGTCATCCCGTTCGATTGCCGCACATACAGGAGCGCCACCCGGTGGGATCCGGAAGGGCCGGCCTTGCGTTTCTCGGTTGGGCTCGAAGATATCGAGGATCTCAAGGCCGATCTCGACCGCGGCTTCGCACGGCTGCGCGCTGCTGGCGCATCCTGAACGTGAGCCTATTGGTTGCAATTCGAGCAGATGTTCGGCGTCTTCATGATCACCTCCATCTCGCTGCGCGTGCGCGCCGCCCGCCGCCGCTTCGTTGATGATTGTGCTTGCGGTTGGCCAGACAGATTGGTGTCCCCGCGTATGGAATCGTCGGCGGGAACGTCGGCAGCGCTAGGCTGCCTGTGCCCGATCGGCGATTGCGATTGAGCCGCAGCGCTGTCCATCGACAAGACCCCGCAGACCGCCAGCAAGAGCGCCAGGACCAAGGTCAGCTTTTTACGCATTTGCTCTGATTCCGGTGCCCACGAAGCCGGAAGAAACCACCGCGCCCCTCTGTTTGCAACAGCGCTCGCACCAGCGGAAAGCTTTCGGCTTGACAGACCTCCTGGACGAGAACCAACTCGATCGCGAGAACTCGAGGTCCCCGCCGAAATGGCCTCTGACGGTAAGATATCGCTCCTCCACCCATCCGGAAGGGAGCCGGAGGATCCCGCCGAGGAGCAGGAGGAATCCGGCCCGCCGCCCCACGGGGTGCGCGCGCAAAACCGACGGCAGAAGCTGCTGTTTATTTTGGGCACCATTATTCTTACCATTCTTATCGCCGGGGGCGTGCGCTATTATCGCCACGCGGCGCGCCCGATCCGGATCGCCGCCGGTCCGGCCGGCACCGTCGAGTACCGTTTCGCCGAGAAACTCGCCGACCTCGTCGCGGCGAACGCGAGCGACCTGCGGCTGAGCGTTGTCACTGACGAGAGCGGTGCCGCAGCGAGCTCGCGGTTGACTCGCGGCGACGCCGATCTCGGCTTCGTGCGTACCGATCAGAAGGTGGCGGCCTCGGCGCGCGCGCTTGCGCTGATCGAGCGTTTCGCTTTTCTTCTGGTCGTCCCGAAGACCAGCAAGGTTAGCAATCTCGGCGACCTGCGCGGAAAGAAGGTCGCATTCCTCACGTCCGAAAGCGGTGCGGAGGCGCTGTTTCGCTCGATCCTCAGCGCTTCGCAAGTCGAGCCGGACCGCGTCACGTTGCAGCCGATGCCCGGCGACACCGCAATCGAGGGCCTTTTCGCCCGCGATCAGTTTCAAGCCGCAATCTTGTTCGCCTCGGTTTCCACCCTCGCCGGAACGCGGCGCTTCGACCGCCTAACCAAGATCGAGGTCAAGGCCCTCGAGGGCAGCAAGGCGCTCGAGCGCAAGGTTGCAGGCACGACCAGTGAGACGATCGAAGCCGGTCTCCTGTCAAGCAATCCTAAAATTCCCGACGACGATCTCGAGACGGTCGGTGTCCAGGAATTGCTGACTGTCCGGCGGCGGCTGTCGAATACGATCGTCGCAGAGCTCGCGGGGATTATTCTCGAGAACAAGAACGCGCTTGCGATCGACAACACGTTCGCGACCCGCATCGAACCGCCCGATACGGACAAGGACGCCTTCATCGTCGCTCATCAAGGGGTCTCTGACTACACCGACAACGAGGTTAAAAGCTTCCTCGATCGCTACAGCGACCTCTTCTACATCGGCACCTCGGTCGCCGGCGTCCTTGGCTCTCTAAGCGCAGCGATCTATACCGCAGTCACCCGCGTCAAGCCGCTCGAGCCGGCCGAATACGCAGACCAGGTTTTGGACATCAACGACAGGGTTGCCAAGGCGACCACCAGCCTTGAGCTCGAGGAAGCAGAGAAGGAACTCGACATCGTGCTGCGCCAGGTTTTGATCGGATTAAAGCACGGCAACGTATCGACACGGGGGCTCGACGGATTCCGTCTTGCCTACGAACATGCGCATTCCGCCATCATGGCCCGGCGCCAGCGCATCGCCGAGGCCCCGGTCATTTCGCGGGTCAATGAAGCTTGATGCGTTCCGGGCGTGCTGAATCCACCTCCACCGCGGCGCCGCGCATTGCGCGGGACGTGATCGGCACGATCGGCCGCACCCCGCTGATCAAGCTGCGTCGCGCCTCCGGCATGACTGGCTGCACGATTCTAGGCAAGGCTGAGTTTCTCAATCCCGGCGGCTCGGTGAAGGATCGGGCGGGACTTGCAATCATCGAAGATGCTGTCGCACGCGGACAGTTGAAGCCGGGCGGTCTCGTCGTTGAAGGCACCGCCGGCAATACCGGCATCGGCCTCGCCCTTGTCGCGAATGCGCTTGGGTTCCGCACGGTCATCGTCATTCCCAACACGCAAAGCGAGGAGAAGAAGCAAATGCTGCGGCTGCAGGGGGCCGAACTGATCGAAGTGCCGGCCGTGCCGTATGCCAATCCCAACAATTATGTGAAGCTTTCCGGCCGGCTTGCCGAGCGCCTTGCTCGCGAGCATCCGCACGGCGCGATTTGGGCCAATCAGTTCGACAATGTCGCTAATCGCGAAGGCCATCGCACGACGACAGGGCCGGAAATCTGGGACGACACAGGCGGGGCGGTCGACGGTTTCACCTGCTCGGTAGGCACCGGCGGTACGCTCGCGGGTGTAGGACTCGCCTTGAAAGCACGCAATCCGCAGGTGAAGATCGCGATAACCGATCCGCTCGGCTCGGCACTTTATTCCTACTATGCAACAGGTGAGCTCAAGGCGACCGGCAATTCGATCACGGAAGGCATCGGACAGGGACGCGTTACCAAAAACCTTGAAGGCGCGCCGATCGACTTCGCTTACCAGGTAAGCGATGAAGAAGCGCTGCCGATCCTGTTCGATCTCGCCGAGAATGAAGGCCTGCTGCTCGGCGGCTCTTCCGCGATCAATGTCGCGGGCGCGATTCGGCTCGCGCGCGAACTCGGACCGGGACACACGATTGTCACCGTGCTTTGCGATTCGGGATCACGCTATGCGTCCAAATTGTTCAACCCAGAGTTCTTGAAATCGAAGAACCTGCCGGTTCCGGATTGGATGGAGCGGCGCTCGAGAATCGATCCGGGTTTCGTCCAGCCGTAAGTCAACAGATCGAGGGAGAGAATGCCTTTGTCAAAAGGAGAGCATGCGCATTTCGTCACCACCGACTGGCTCGTCGAAAACCTGAGGAGTCCCGATCTCGTCGTGATCGACGCTTCCTGGTACTTGCCGGACGAGAAGCGCGACGCGCATGCGGAATATCTCGCGGGCCATATACCCGGGGCGGTCTTCTTCGATATCGACGCGATTGCCGACCGTTCGACCAGCCTCCCCCACATGCTCCCGGATCCGGTCACGTTTTCGAGCGCGATGCGTAAGCTCGGCATCGGCGACGGCATGCGCGCCGTCGTCTATGACGGTGCTGGCCTGTTTTCCGCGCCGCGCGTCTGGTGGACGCTGCGCGTCTTCGGGATGAGCGACGTCGCGGTCCTCGAAGGCGGGCTGCCGCAATGGAAGGCGGAAGGCCGACCACTGGAGGAAGGCGCTGTGCAGCGCCAGCCGCGGCACTTTACGGCGCGTCTCGATCACGGCGCCCTTGCCTCCCAGAGGGACGTCGAGCGCCAGCTGAGGGCGGGGGTGCAGCTTGTCGACGCTCGCTCGGCAGCGCGTTTCGCGGGCGAGGAACCGGAGCCCCGCCCCGGCGTGCGTCCGGGGCACATTCCGGGTAGCCTCAATCTGCCATACCGTGACCTCGTCGTTAACGGGCGGCTCCGTCCGCGCGCTGAACTCGAGAAAAAGATCGCCGCAGCGGGCGTCGACCTCAGCCGGCCGATCACCACGACCTGCGGCTCGGGCATTTCCGCTGCGATCCTCTCATTGGCCTTCGAGTCGGTCGGGCGCTCGTCGGTGCCTGTTTATGACGGATCGTGGACGGAGTGGGGCGGGCGAACCGACCTGCCCGCTGAGACCGGAAAAGCTCGAGCGACTGCCTAATTCCCGTGCGTTTTGCTTGTGGAATAGGCGAAATGGCGGCACGTCGCTCAAGCAAAGCCACGATTCCGCATAGAAGCGTGGCACGTCACCTGCTATAGCTCGACCGTGCTTTCAGTGCCGCTTTCGGACGCGGCGAACTCACCGCCGGGGCCCGAAGCGGAATGAAAAAGATCGAAGCCATCATCAAACCGTTCAAGCTCGACGAGGTGAAGGAAGCGCTGCAGGACGCCGGTCTACAGGGGATCACGGTCACCGAGGCCAAAGGGTTCGGGCGTCAAAAGGGCCACACCGAGCTCTATCGCGGCGCCGAGTATGTCGTCGACTTCCTGCCCAAAGTGAAAATCGAAATCGTGCTCGCCGACGACGCGGTCGACCGAGCGGTGGACGCGATCCGCAAAGCGGCCCAAACGGGGCGCATCGGAGATGGCAAGATTTTTGTATCGAACATCGAAGGTGCGATCCGCATCAGAACCGGTGAAACCGGTGCGGATGCCATTTGACGGCCAAAACCGTCTCACTTAACCCTCCAACCGAAGCTTGACTAGGGAAAGGCTGTGACATGCAGACCGCCAAGGATGTTCTGAAGGCGATCAAAGATAACGACGTCAAATATGTGGATCTCCGTTTCACCGATCCGCGCGGCAAGTGGCAGCACGTCACGTTCGACGTTTCTCTCATCAACGACGACGCCTTCGCTGAAGGGCTGATGTTCGACGGCTCGTCGATCGCCGGCTGGAAGGCGATCAACGAATCCGATATGACACTCATGCCCGATCCGACCTCCGCCTGCATGGACCCGTTTTATGCCGCGGCGACGATGGTCATCGTCTGCGACGTTCTCGAGCCGACAACGGGCGAACCTTATGGCCGCGATCCACGCGGCATCGCCAAGAAGGCTGAAGCCTACGCGAACTCTCTCGGCATCGGCGATACGGTGTATTTCGGGCCGGAAGCGGAGTTCTTCGTTTTCGACGACGTGCGCTTCAAGGCCGACCCTTACAACACATGTTTCGAACTCGACTCGATGGAACTGCCCTCCAACATGGACACCTCATACGAGGGCGGCAATCTCGGCCACCGCATCCGCACCAAGGGCGGCTATTTCCCGGTTCCGCCGCAGGATTCGGCGCAGGACATGCGCGGCGAAATGCTCGCGGCGATGGCGTCGATGGGTGCCAAGGTCGAAAAGCATCACCACGAGGTCGCTGCGGCACAGCATGAACTCGGGCTGAAGTTCGGGCCGCTCACGACGATGGCGGATCATTTGCAGATCTACAAATACTGCATCCACCAGGTCGCGCAGAGCTACGGCAAGACCGCAACCTTCATGCCGAAGCCGGTTTTCGGCGACAACGGTTCCGGCATGCACGTCCACCAGTCGATCTGGAAAGGCGGTAAGCCGGTCTTCGCCGGCAATAAATATTCCGATCTCTCCGACGAGTGCCTCTGGTACATTGGCGGTATCATCCGCCACGCCAAGGCGCTGAATGCCTTTACGAACCCGGCGACCAACAGCTACAAGCGCCTGGTGCCGGGTTACGAGGCCCCGGTTCTGCTCGCCTATTCCGCGCGAAACAGGTCGGCCTCGTGCCGCATCCCCTACACGTCGAACCCGAAGGCAAAACGCGTCGAAGTCCGCTTCCCTGATCCGGCGGCAAATCCATATCTTGCCTTCGCGGCGATGCTGATGGCGGGCCTCGATGGCATTAGCAACAAGATCGATCCGGGTCAGGCGATGGACAAGGACCTCTACGATCTGCCGCCGAAAGAATTAAAGAAAATTCCCACCGTTTGCGGCTCACTGCGCGAGGCGCTCTCAAATCTCGACAAGGATCGGAACTTCCTCAAATCCGGCGGCGTCTTCAACGACGACTTCATCGACAGCTATATCGAGCTGAAGATGACCGAGGTGATGCGCTTCGAGATGACGCCACATCCGGTCGAGTTCGACATGTATTATTCCTGCTGAAGCAGGCGGCGGGCGAGTTGAAAGGGGCGGCTTCGGCCGCCCTTTTTGTTGGCGCGCGCTTTTCCTATATGCAGAGCGCCCGCGGGGCTTACCAACACCTCCGCGCTTCAGGTTTTTTTAATGAACGGGCACTCGCCGATCATGATGAGCACGGAGGCCACCTCGGAGAATTTCGACGAGAGAGGCTATCTTGCGCAGAACGGAGATGTCGCCCGGGCGATAAAGGCCGGCATGTTTGCCTCTGCCTGGGATCATTTCGTCAAAACCGGGAAGCAGGAAGGCAGGCGTCAACGCCTCGCCGCCTCCGTCGCCGCGGCGAGAGCGCGAAAGCTGAAGCGGCTGGAGCCGCATCTTCGCACGGACATGCCGTATCGCGTCGTGGACGGGCGCCTCGATTTCCTCACGCGCGAGCTGCGCAAGGAAACGCGAATCGCCGATACGCAGAACGTATCCGCCAATCCCTATGACGAAGAGATGATCCGACTGATCGAAACCTACAAAGACGGCCTCGTTCTCGATTGCGGCGCCGGGCGTAGAGACATCTATTTTGAAAATGTCGTGAACTACGAGATCGTCGGCTACGATTCCACCGACGTTATCGGCGTCGGTGAGCACCTGCCCTTTGAAAGCAACATGTTCGACGCCGTGTTTTCGATCGCGGTTCTAGAACATGTCCGTGATCCCTTTCGTTGCGCGGCGGAGATCGCGCGCGTCTTGAAACGCGGCGGCGAGCTCTATTGCTGCATTCCCTTTCTGCAGCCGCTGCACGGATTCCCGCATCATTATTTCAATGCGACACCGCAAGGTGCGCGGCGCCTCTTCGAGGACCTGCTCCGCATCGAGAGCGTCACCGTCTCTCGTGCAATGCACCCGATATGGGCGTTGACATGGATCCTCAGGAGCTGGAGCGAAGGGCTCGATGAACCGACGCGCAACGCTTTCCTGAACATGCAAATAAAAGACCTTGTGGTTGCGCCGGAGCCGCTTCTGAATGAGCCGTTCTCGGACGAGCTCTCCCCCGAGAAGCAGTCCGAGCTGGCGGCGGGAAGCATCGTGAAAGCCGTGAAGGAAAGGACCGACCTGCCCGTCACGGCCCGGCAGGACACCAGCACACTCTCGCAAGCGCTCAAGGATTGGGCCTGGAGGCTAGTGCGGTCGCGCTAGTCTTGGCGCTTTGCAAGGCCACCCGTTGCCCGCAGCGGCACTTGCGTTATGCTCGGTACAAGAAAATCTGGAGGAACATGATGAAGTCCGTTGTGCTCGCTGGTTTGACTTCGCTTGCCGCCATGTTGTGGCCACTCGCGGCCGGCGCCGAAGTGCCTGAGGCTATCGCCGCGAAAGGTGAGACGGTCGTGCTTGAAGTACACGCCGAAGGCGCGCAGATTTACGAGTGCAAGGCGGATCCGGCCGGCAAGCTCACCTGGCAGTTCCGCGAGCCGATCGCCTCGCTGTTCAAGGATGGCAAAACGGTTGGGCGCCATTACGCGGGTCCGAACTGGGAGATCGAAGGGGGCGCGGTCGTTGCGAAAGGCGCGGGACGGGCGCCGGCTGCGACCAGCAAGGACATCCCGTGGCTGAAGCTCGAAGTCACCGATCATCGCGGCTCCGGTCCGCTCAAGGACGTGGCGACCGTCCAGCGCGTGAACACGAAGGGCGGCAATGCCGAAGGTGCGTGCCAGAAAGCCGGCGAGCTTCATAGCGAGCCGTACTCGGCCGATTACGTGTTCCTGCGCAAAGGCGGCTGACGCAAGCTTCCGTGCCGAAGCGACAGCTGATAAAGGCGACGCGCCGCGCGGCCGCTGACCGGCGCGAGGAAGGGTGGCCGAGTGGTTTAAGGCAGCGGTCTTGAAATTCGGTTGTTGTCATCCCGTTCTGTATTTTTGCGTAATTCCATGTCTCGGGAATCCCGACACAAACAGGTGCCTGCATTCCTTCCCGTCCCTTTTTGTATTTCGCAGTCGGGTAGCAAAACGGGTAGCAAAACGTTCGTGAGCTGTTCTAACGCTCTCGGACCGCCCTACCCTGTGGGCAATGGACGAGCCCGACGCC
>JAFASC010000162.1 GCA_019244955.1 Methylobacteriaceae bacterium
ACATGAGGCGAGGGCCTTTCTCGCCCAGAACCGAGCGCCACTTTCGGCCCGTGGGAAAGCCGGCGCCGCCGAGGCCGCGCAGCGAGGCATGGTCGAGGGCCTCGAGCACGGCGTCGATCGTGATTGCGCCGTTGCGGAGCTTTTCGAGCAGCCTATAGCCGCCTTGGGCGGCATAGGTGTGATAGTCGACGTAATCGGGAATGCGCGGATGCGTGTCGCGCGTCTTCGCCGCCGCGATGACCGACCGCACCGTAGCGTGGTCGATAAAGTTGTGCCCGACCTCGACAGCGGGCGCGGTGTCACAACGTCCGACGCAGGGCGCGCGCACGACGCGGATGTCGCCGCCGACTGAGGATTTCAGGTTGGCGAGCAGCTTCTCCGCGCCGAACATCGCGCAGGTCAAGGAATCGCAGACGCGGAGAGTGAGGGACGGAATGCTGGGCTCGCCTTCCTTCACCACGTCGAAATGGGCGTAGAAAGTTGCCGTCTCGAAGACTTCGGCGAAGGCGAGCTTCATCTCGTCGGCAAGCGCGGCGAGGTGGGCGGCGGAAATCTGCCCGTACGTATCCTGGATGAGATGCAGGTGTTCGATGAGCAGGTCGCGCCGGCGCGAGCGGTCGCCGAGCAGGGTCGCGATCTCGTGCGCGGCGTCGGGATCGACCTGGCGGCCCTTCGGCACCGGGCGGGCGCGGCGGCGGCCTTCGCCTGGATGATCGAAGTGCTTGAGTTCGTGGACGTTTCCGTGTCCGTTGTGGTGTTTTTGGCTCATCGCGCGCTTCTGCTGCGGCCTCGTGGCCGGACACTTCTTGCCACATAGTTTACCGGCGCGCGCCGGCCATGGCTAGCTCTGGTATACCAGAGTATGAGGGCTATGCCTGCTCGCAGACCGATAAAGGGCCTGGGCTCGATCGCAGCTAGCTAATTATCCAAAAAGCTCCGCAGCTTCCGGCTCCGGCTCGGGTGCTTCAGCTTCCTGAGTGCCTTCGCCTCGATCTGGCGGATGCGCTCGCGCGTCACCGAGAATTGCTGGCCGACCTCTTCGAGCGTGTGGTCGGTATTCATGCCGATGCCGAAGCGCATGCGTAAGACGCGCTCCTCGCGCGGCGTCAGCGAGGCGAGGACACGCGTCGTCGTCTCGCGCAGGTTCGACTGGATCGCCGCGTCGATCGGCAGGATCGCGTTCTTGTCCTCGATGAAATCGCCGAGATGCGAATCTTCCTCGTCGCCAATCGGCGTCTCGAGCGAGATCGGCTCCTTGGCGATTTTCAAAACCTTGCGCACCTTTTCGAGCGGCATTGCAAGCTTTTCGGCGAGCTCCTCGGGCGTCGGCTCGCGGCCGATTTCGTGCAGCATCTGGCGCGAGGTGCGCACGATCTTGTTGATCGTCTCGATCATGTGCACGGGAATGCGGATCGTGCGAGCCTGATCGGCGATCGAACGCGTGATCGCCTGCCTGATCCACCACGTCGCGTAAGTCGAGAACTTGTAACCGCGGCGATATTCAAACTTATCGACCGCCTTCATCAGGCCAATATTGCCTTCCTGGATCAGATCGAGGAATTGCAGGCCGCGGTTCGTGTATTTCTTGGCGATCGAGATGACGAGCCGCAGATTGGCCTCGACCATCTCCTTCTTGGCCTGGCGCGCCTCGCGCTCGCCCTTCTGCACCATCTGGACGATTTTGCGGAATTCCTGGATTTCCAGTCCGGTCTCGGTCGCCAGCGAGTGAATCTCGGCGCGCAGTTCCTTGATGTGATCCTTCTGCCGGCTGACGAACTCGCGCCAGCCGCGCGAGCCGAGCTTGGAGACGCGGAGGATCCATTTCGGATCGAGCTCTTGGCCCTGATAGTTCTTGAGGAAGTCCTCGCGACCGACGCCGGTGCCTTCGGCGAGGCGCAGGAGCCTCGTCTCATGGCCGATCAGGCGTTTGTTGATGTCGTAGAGCTGCTCGACCAGCGCGTCGATGCGGTTCTGATTGAGCGACAGCGATTTGACGTCGGCGACGACCTCTTTCTTCAGCGTCTTGTATTTGCGCTCCTGCGCCGGCGTCAGCGTCTCGTTCTTGAGCTTGTTCTCGACGTTCTGGTCCTGCAGCCGTCGCAGCTTCTTGTAGGCATCGGCGACGCGATCGAAGGTCTCGAGAACTTTTGGCTTCAGCTCCGATTCCATTGCCGAGAGCGACACGGAATTTTCCATGTCATCTTCATCGTCAAAATTGTCCTCGCCGATCGGTGGCTCGGCGTCACCGTCGAGTCCCGCGGGCGGGGTGCGCGGCGCAGTCGCCGGCGCTTCGCCGCCGACGGCCGAGAGATCGACCTTGGGCGTGTTCTTGCCGTCTGGCCCGGCATAGGTCGCTTCGAGATCGATGATGTCGCGCAAGAGAACCTTGCCGTCGTTCAATTCATCGCGCCAGATGATGATCGCCTGGAACGTGAGCGGGCTCTCGCAAAGGCCGGCGATCATCGCCTCGCGGCCAGCCTCGATGCGCTTGGCAATGGCGATTTCGCCTTCGCGCGACAAAAGCTCGACCGAGCCCATTTCGCGTAAGTACATGCGCACGGGATCGTCCGTGCGGTCGGCGGGCTCGGACGTGCGGGTCGCGACCGGCGCGGGGCGCGCGACTTCGACGAGGTCGCCGCCTTCGGGTTCGTCCTCCTCCTGGGCGGCGTTCTCCTCGCCTTCCTCTCCGTCGCTCTCCTCGCTTTCGATGACGTTGATGCCCATCTCGTTGAGCATGGCGAGGGTGTCTTCGATCTGCTCGGAATTCACCTCTTCCGAGGGCATGACGGAGTTGAGTTCGCTATAGGTGACGAAGCCGCGCTTTTTGGCGGCCTTGAGCATCTTCTTGACGGCGGCATCCGACAGGTCGAGGAGCGGGCTATCGGGCATCTCGACCGCTACGGCGGCGTCGCCCTCCTGCTTTTCCTCTTCTCGCTTTGCCATAGCACACTCCAGAACGGGCGCCGCCCGCGCCCGGCTCAATCGCTTCTCACGTAACGGGGACGAACCGCGCCCGACGATTCGCTGACCGGCTAAACTGCCGATGGGGGATTTTCTTCCCGTAAACCACGGCAACCGGGCAGGAACAAGACATCCGCCCGACCCGCTAGAGGTCGCGACGGTGTCGGCCGGACGCCTCGCCGAACCCTTCGATCACCGCCTCGGTGCCCTCGAGCGCCGAAAGCTGAGCTTGGATGTCCCTCAATCTCGCCAGGTTGTGCTCGCTCGCCTCCTGAGCCAGCGCCGCCTCCGCTCTCTGCAATTCCGTATGTAACGCCCCCGACCTTCGATGCAAGACTAACGCCTGCTTGAGCGTCGCTTCGGCATCCGCGTCCGACGCGTCCGCCCGCACCGACCAGAGCGAGGAGAGCGCGGTCAGATTTTGCAGCCGGCAGCGCAGAGGTTCGAACCCCGCCGCATCGAGCGCGCCGGCAAGCTCCTCGGCCTCGGCGATCTCGCCGCCGTGACGGATGAGAAAATCGAGCAGGCGCCGCGCTTCAGGGCCGGTGAGATCGAGGTGCGCCAGATCCTCGGCATGCGCGCCGATCAGCACCGGGTGGTTCAAGAGGACGAGGAGGATCAGCGCCTCGCGCATCGGCATGCCGATGCGTCCGGCCAGCATCGGCGAGCGCGAAAGCGTCGGGCTGATCTCGACCGGCGCGCCTTTAGAAAGAGCAGTCGCGTTCCTGGCAAATCGCCTGCCGCTCGCCGGGCTTCTGCGGCTGAACGGCTTCCCTGGCGCGCGGGCGTCGAAAAGCCGGCGAAGACGCACCCAGACATCCTGTTCGTAGTGGCGACGCAGCGAGGCGTCGCGGATCGTCTGGACGCATGTCGACAAACGCTGTTCGAGCGCGGCGCGACGCTCGGGCGTATCGAAGACGTGGCCTTCGGTCTCGCGCATCCACAGGACGTCGATGAGGGATACGCTTGCGTTGAGCAGGTCGGCCACGCCCGCGGCGCCCGAGGACCGCGCCAGATCGTCCGGGTCGACGCCTTCCGGCAGCAGCGCGAAACGCAGGCTGCGGCCGACGCTCACCAGCGGCAGTGCGGTATCGATGGCGCGATAGGCGGCTTTGCGCCCCGCCTTGTCGCCGTCGAAGCAGAGGATCGGCTCCTCCACCATGCGCCAGAGCAATTCGCACTGCTCCGGCGTCAGCGCCGTCCCGAGCGGCGCGACGCATTCGGCGAAGCCGGCGCCGGCCATGGCGATGACGTCCATGTAGCCTTCGACGACAACGACGCGGCCGGTCTCGTGCGCCGCTTTGCGGGCGCGATGGTGATTGTAGAGGCCCTGGCCCTTGTGGAAGAGCGGCGTCTCCGGCGAGTTCAGGTATTTTGCCTGCACTTCCTTTTCCATCGCCCGCCCGCCGAATGCGATGACGCGGCCGGAGCGGTCCTGGATCGGAAAGATCACCCGGTCGCGGAAGCGGTCGTAGGGCACGGCGATGTCCTCGCCGTGCACGAGCAACCCGGTCTCGATCATCGCCTCGCGGTGGACACCGCGCCCGGCAAGATGGTCGCGCAGCGCGAAGCGATCGGCCGGCGAAAAACCCAGCCGGAATTCTTTCTGCAGCGCGAGCGTGACCTGCCGTCCGGCGAGGTAGGCGCGGGCTTGAGTGCCATCCCTATCGGCGAGCCGCGCTTCGAAAAACTGCGATGCGAGCTCCAACACCTCGACGAGCGAGGCGTGCTTCTTTTCGCGCGCATCCTGGTCGGGTGAGGGTGTCGGTAGGGGAATGCCGGCCATGGCGGCGAGCCGCTCGACCGCTTCGGGGAAACTGACCCCTTCGGTTTCCATGACGAATTTGAAGGCGTCGCCGTGCTTGCCGGAGGAGAAATCGTGGAAGAAGCCCTTCTGGTCGTTGACGAAGAAAGACGGCGTCTTTTCCGCGTTGAACGGCGACAGGCCGCGCCATTCGCGGCCCTCTTTCTTCAGCCGCACGCGCTGGCGCGCCACCTCGGAGACGGGCAGCCTCGCTCTGATCTCGTCGAGGAAAGAGGGGGAGAATCGCATCTATCGGCACAGTACAGGGCGCGGCGGTGCCCCATTCTGTGTTCGTTCTATGTTCTTACTGCTGCTCCCGCAATCCACAGCCGCTGCAGCGCTCGACGGGGCAATCGCCGATCACGCAGGGGGAAAATCCTTTCACGGAAACGTGACTCTGCGCGGGCTTCCAACTCTCCTGCCGCGCCCAGCTAGTGTTTCAGGCCGATCGCGTCTGGTCCGCCCGCCCGGCGCGCGCCGGGCTTCTCAGGGAGTAAGAAAACATGATGAAGCTGGTTCTCGCCGGATCTGCCGCTCTGATGCTCGGCTTGGGCTCGGCCTACGCGGCACCGATTCGCGCGCCGGCGCTCGGGGAGGCGATCGATTCCCAAACCACGCAGGCGATGATGGAACATCGCTCGATGGACCGTATGATGCACCACCGGATGCATCACCGCCGCATGATGATGCATCATCGCGGCATGATGATGCGCCGTCACCACATGCATCGCCGCATGATGCACCATATGTGATCGATCATTGCGCGAGCGGTACGCCGCTCGCGTGTCTCACGACGTGAGTTTCGCCTTTACGATTGCGCTGGCGCGCGCAAAATCCATGCGTCCCGCATATTGTGATTTCAGCGCGCCCAAGACTTTGCCCATGTCCTTGATGGTTGCCGCGCCGGAATCGGCGAGGACCTTGCCGATCGCCTCTTCCATTTCTGTGTCGGTTAGGGGCTGCGGCAGGAACGAAGTGATGACAGCGATCTCTTCACGTTCCTGCGTCGCGAGATCGGTGCGCCCGGCTTTTTCATAGATATCGAGCGATTCCTGCCGGCTTTTCACGAGCTTCTGCAACAGCGACAGGATCTCGTCGTCGGAGACTGTCTTGCCCTGGCCGCGGGCCTCGATGTCCTTGTCCTTGAGCGCCGCATTCATCATGCGGATCGTATCGACGCGCCGCTTGTCGCCGGCCTTCATCGCGGTCTTCAGCTCGGCGTTGAACTGCTCACGCAT
>JAFASC010000224.1 GCA_019244955.1 Methylobacteriaceae bacterium
ACTTGCCGACGAACTTGCCGAAGCGCAGCGTCAGATGGCCGAGCTGAAGAACCTGCTGGTCGACGCGGATGGCGCGACGCGCTCGCGCGAGGCGCAGAGCGCGCAGCGACAGGACCGCGTTGCTTCAGCGCTTGGGGAGGCGGCGCAGAGGATCGAGCGGCTTGCTCACAAGATGCGCGAGGCGGCGCGCACATAGCGGGCGCTGAGCGAACGCGCCGCAGCTTACGCCCCCGTTCGTTGACGTGTTATCAGCGGGAACTCCGGGCCCTGTTGGACGGTGTAGAGAACTGACAAGGCGTTGTGCGGAGATCAGGGGTCTGTTGGCGCTTCGGTGGCGCTGGTCATTCGAACGGCAGAGACGACCAATGCATGGAGTGCCTTTAAGTGATCGGTCTCGCCAATATTCATTTCGTTTTCTTCAAGAACAATGACGTCGCTGCTTGCGAGGTCCGCCAGACGGTCTTCGTCACGCGGCGGTGCAAATTCGCGCCCATGTCCGACAAAGGCGATGTGATAAAAGTCCCAATATAACCAGTAGCTGATATGCGGCGGGCACCGGCTCCCGAGCAAAGCCGTATTGATTTGTTCGAGAAAACTGCCCCCGACCTCCATGATCTTTGCTGGCCGGCAGGTACGGCCCGGTTCTGCAGCATCGGTCGTGATCTTTGGCACGGGGTAATGCGCGTCGAACCAGTACAGGTTCAGCATGTTCACGAGATCGCGGTCCGTGCCCTCCGGATCCTCGCTTTGCGTCCATTGAGTTCGGATCCCGCCAAGATCGAGACTGGGGCGCTGGGCATCGAGAATTGACGCCAGCTTCGTCGCCGCTAGTCCGGCGCCAAGAGCGTTCCAGTGCGTGCCACCGCGGGGAAACAGCTCGATCCCATGGCGCTCCCGCTCCGCGGCCGTCAGGCTCGCAGCATCGAGATAGTGAACACCTCGTTCATCGAGCGCACGATCGTAGGGGAGAAGCTTTCCAGTGCTGCGGCGTAGAATTGCGGGACAGTAATGCGTGTCCGGTAAAAATTCCGGATAAACCGCCGCTTTCGACGGCGTGATCAGATACGCGAATGCCTTTCCATGCGAGCCCGCGTAATCCTGAATCTGTTTGATCTTGTCGGCCCAATCAGCGAGCATCTTGGCGTTCGTCTGGCCGCTGCGCCCGCAATACTCGTCGATATAAGCCCATTCGTAGAGGTGCTTGTCGCGTCCGAAAGCAATCGAGGGCGCATTCGGAAGGCCAAAAATAGAATATTCGATTTGGTTCCTGACGCGCACGGCGGGAGAATAGATTGGCAGGGCGAGGCCTATCCGACGCGAAAATGCCGCTTGCACGTCGCCCGCCAGGAAGTTGGTGAGATTGAACGGTGGCGTCTTCTCCTCCGTCAGACCATAGAGCTGTGTCCAGTTACGTATGGAGAGCCGCGGAAACGCAGCGGCGACGCTAACATTCCATGCGGTTATGACAAAACAGACCGCGACAAACGCGATGCCTATCACCAGCGGAATCTGCTCCAGGCGCAAGCGACGCATGTCTAGAACCGGAAATAGAGAAACGGCTTGAACGAGGCGACTATCGATTTGCTAATACCGATGACGAACAGCAGCGCCAGCGCGCTCTGCACGGCAAACTGTAAGCGGCCGCCTTCGAACCACTGCAGGATATCCGGCTTGTGAGCGAACACCCGCTGCGTGACGCAGATCGCAGAGCCGATTGCGGCCACCACCTTCAAATCGGCCGTGATGGCAATAGAGCTTATGGGCGCGGAAGCAAGGTTCAACATCAACTCGAGAATCTGCAAAGCTTGGCTGGCCGACGTGGACCGGAAGAACACCCAACCGACCATCACCACTAAAATCGTGAAGAGGTTGGCGAGCCAGACGGGCACATGCTCAAGCAATCTGAAGAGGAAAAGTCGGTCCAAAATAAGGAAAACGCCGTTGTAGGCTCCCCACACTACGAAATTCCAGGCCGCGCCATGCCAAATGCCGGACGCGAGGAAGCAAATCCATAGATTGAAACAGGTCCGCGCCGCGCCGACCCGATTGCCGCCCAGGGGAAAATAAAGGTATTCGCGAATCCAGCTTGTCAGCGAGATATGCCAGCGCCGCCAGAAGTCCGTCATGCTGGTGGCGATGTAAGGCATGTTGAAGTTCTCGAGCAGCCGAAAACCAAGCATGCGCGCGATCCCGATCGCCATGTCCGAATAGCCCGAGAAGTCGAAATAGATTTGGAGACTGAAGAATAGGAGGCCCCACCATGCATCCGATGAGGTCAGGTGTGCCGGGTCCTGCGCGAAGACGAGATCGGCGCCGGTTGACAGCGTGTCGGCGATGAGCGTCTTCTTCACGAGACCGAGCATGAAACGCGACGCGCCGATGAAGAAATCGTCCATGTGCGACTCGGGGAATTGCTCAAATTGTCCAGCAATGTCGTGATATTTGATGATCGGGCCGGCGAGGAGCTTCGGAAAGAAGAACACGTATGTGAGATATTGGGAGAAATCGCGCGCGGGCTTGGAGAGCCCGCGATATATATCCACGAGATACGTGATCTTCTCGAACACCACGAAAGACACGCCGATCGGCAAGGCGATCGCGGGCAGCGCGAGCTGCGGCTGCGCCAGCGCGTGCAATAGCCAGTCGACGTTTGCGATCAGGAAGATCGTATATTTGTAGTAACAAAGAATGCCGATGTTGAGCACCACACCCCACGCAAGCGCATATTTCCGCGCCCGAGCCTTCTTGGATCCGCCGATGAAGAGGCCGATCCGCTGATCCGCAAGGCTCGAGGCAAGTACGATCCAGACGAAGATCGGCTCGCTCCAAGCATAGAATACAAAACTGCCCAGTAGCAGAATCCACTTGCGCGCCGACCGTGTGCGCCCGATCAAAAAGTAGATGATCAGGAGGATAGGGAAAAACAGAAACAGAAAGAGCGGCTCATAAAAGAGCATTCAGCGTCTCGAAGCCCAAAGGCAAGACCTGCTATTGTTGATCACTATCATGAGTCGGACGCAAAGCTCCTCATCGCGTTCGTCGCTTCTTCTTGTGCTCGTGCGCGGCAATACTCGGCCGAGCACAACCTCAAGGAAACTCGGCCATGCCCCTCGTCCGCATCTCACTCCGACACGGCAAGCCCGCCGCCTACCGGCGGGCGATCGCGGATGGCGTATACACCGCCTTGCGCGAAACCTTCAACGTGCCCGACGAAGATCGCTTCGTCACGATCAGCGAGCATAGTGAGGACGGTTTCCTCTTCAGCCGAACCTATATGGACATCGAACGCAGCGACGATCTCGTAATCGTCCAGATCACGGTCAGCAATACGCGCGGCGTCGGGCAAAAGAAGGCTCTGTTCGCAGCGGTCGCGGAGCGCCTCTCGCGCGATCCGGGGCTCAGGCCACAAGACGTGTTCATCAACCTCCTGGAGGTGGTGAAGGAGAACTGGTCCTTCGGCAACGGGATGGCGCAATACGCGGATTAGTCCGGGTGCATCGCGCCTCGCAACTTGACGCGAATCGCAGGCGGCAACCGGAACGGGCGACCGTTTGCGACGGCCGCGACGCGAACTTCTGCCGTCACAAGCAGCTCGCCACCGCGCAGGATACGTTGCCGAAGTTCTGCCGATGCTCCGCCGACGCGGACCACGTCGGTGTCGACCGCGACCACATCGTCCATGCCGGCAGGTTTCAAAAACTCGATCTTCATCGCCCGCACAACGAAGCCGAAAGCCGGGCCGGCTTCTCCCGCATGCACCGCGGCCTGATGAATTTCGAGCGACCGCAGGAGTTCGGTGCGCCCGCGCTCGAGGAAGCGCAGATAGGAGGCGTGATACACCGAGCCGGAGAAATCGGTGTCCTCGTAGTAGACGCGGATGACCTGGCGGTGCGAAGCCAGGCCTCACTCCTCTTCGGCAAATAGCCCGAACTGCGCCGCCGGCCGAGCCGGCTCGGCGAGACCGAGATGGCGGAAGGCGTGGCCGGTCAGCACGCGCCCGCGCGGCGTGCGCTGCAGAAAGCCCCGTTGGATGAGGAATGGCTCGATAATCTCTTCGATCGCGTCGCGCGGCTCAGAAAGCGCGGCGGCGATCGTCTCGATGCCCACAGGCCCGCCGCCGAACGAGATTGCGATCGTCTCAAGATAGCGCCGGTCCATTTGATCGAGCCCGATCGCATCCACCTCGAGCATGCGCAAGGCCCGATCGGCAACAAGGCGGCCGATCGTCGCCGCCCCTTCGACAACGGCGAAATCGCGCACGCGGCGCAGCAGCCGCCCGGCAATGCGCGGCGTGCCACGCGCGCGGCGCGCGATCTCGTTGGCGCCCTCTTCCGACATGGGCACGCCGAGCACGCGCGCGCCGCGTTTGACGATCGCCTCCAGCTCTTCAACGCTATAAAAGTTAAGCCGGATAGGGATGCCGAAGCGGTCGCGCAGCGGCGTCGTCAAAAGGCCGGCGCGCGTCGTTGCGCCGATCAGCGTGAATTTGGCGAGATCGATTTTGACCGAGCGGGCCGCCGGTCCCTCGCCGATGATCAGATCCAGCTGAAAATCCTCCATCGCCGGATACAGGATCTCTTCGATCGCCGGATTGAGCCGGTGAATTTCGTCGATGAACAGAACGTCACGCTCTTCGAGATTGGTGAGCTGCGCGGCCAGATCGCCCGCCTTTGCAATCACCGGCCCCGACGTTGCGCGGAAATTGACGCCGAGCTCGCGTGCGACGATCTGCGCCAGGGTGGTCTTGCCGAGCCCCGGCGGGCCGACGAAGAGCACATGGTCGAGCGCGTCCCTGCGGGCTTTCGCCGCCTCGACGAAGACCTTCAGGTTTTTGCGCGCCGCCTCCTGGCCGGTGAAATCGGCAAGCGTCTGTGGCCTGAGCGACGCGTCAGGATCGTCGGCGCGCTCTACCGGGGTGACGAGGCGAGGATGGGTCGGCAATGGGAAGCGAATCCAGCAGAGATTCCTTGGCCCGTCCTATCACGCTCTCAGAGTGGAAACGAACCGCCGCGCTACTGCGCCAGTTCCTTCAGCCCGCGGCGGATCAAAGCCGGCGCTTCGGCGGCGGCGCCAAGCGCATTGAGGCTCGCCGCAACCGCGGCCGCTGCCTGCGGCCGGCCATAGCCGAGATTGACAAGCGCGGAAATCGCGTCCTGCACGGGACGCGGCGCATTTTTGGCCTCCTCCTCGCCGGCCAGCCGCGCCACGGTCGGATCGACGGCGGCGAGTGCCGGGGCCTTGCCCTTCAGTTCAGCGACGATGCGCGCCGCGAGTTTCGGTCCGACGCCTGGTGCACGCGCGACGCTGGCCTTGTCTTGCGTGCCGATCGCCGTTGCGAGCTCGCCCGCCGCAAAAATGCTGAGGATCGCCAGGGCCACCTTGGCGCCGACGCCCTGCACGCTCTGCAATAGCCGGAACCAGTCGCGCTCGGCATCCGAGGCGAAGCCGAACAGCCGGATCGCGTCTTCGCGCACTTGCGTTTCGATCGCCAGCGAAGCGGGTTCCCCCCGCGCCGGCAGGCGCTGCAACGTGCGCGACGAGCAGGTCACGACGTAACCGACGCCGTTCACGTCGAGGATGAGGTAATCGTCGCCGAACGAATCGATGATGCCGGATAGCTTGCCGATCATCGACGTATCACGACACGCATCTCACTCTGCTGCGAGCGGCACCGCCGGCGTCTCGCCGCGGAATTTGGCAACAAGGTCCGCTTCTTCCGCTTTTGCCGGCACGAGGTGACGGGCTTTCACATGGCCGAAGCCGCGAATCTTTTCCGGAATGCTCGCCAGCGCCACCGCGATCGCGTGTTTCTGCGGCGACAGCCCAGCGAGGATTTCGTCCGTCATCGCCTCGTAGTCCGCGATGAGCTTGCGCTCAGTGCGCCGTTCTTCGCTATAGCCGAAAATATCGAGTGGCGTGCCGCGCAGGAATTTGAACCGCGCGAGAATTCCGAAGGCTTTGAACATCCACGGACCGAACGTGGTCTTCTTCGGATGTCCCTTGTCGTCCTTGCGTCCGAGGATCGGCGGCGCCAAATGCACCTCCACGCGCATGTCGCCTTCGAAGGTCGCGGCGAGCTGCTTGGCAAAGCTGCCATCTGTATAAAGCCGCGCGACTTCGTATTCGTCCTTATAAGCCATCAGCTTGAAGTAATTGCGCGCGACCGCTTCCGCCAACCCACTCTCGCCAGGCACACGCGCGCGTTCGATCTCTGTAACGCGGCGCACCAGCGCGCGGTAACGTTCGGCATAAGCGGCATTCTGATAATCGGTGAGGAACGCAACGCGACGCTCGACAATTTCGTCGAGCGTCTGCGACAGCTGCCGCGAGGCTGTCGGCTTGCGCAGCGGCGTCACGAACGCATCCACCGCCGCGGGATCGGCGGCGGCGCGGCGGCCCCAAACGAAGGCTTGCGTGTTCATCTCAATCGCTTCGCCGTTGAGCTCGATCGCCTTCAAAACCGCGGCTTCGGAAAGTGGCACGAGCCCTTGCTGCCAGGCAAAGCCGAGCATGAACATGTTGGCGGCAATGGAATTGCCCATCAGCGTCGTGGCGATGCCGGTCGCATCGATAAATGACACGCCATCCCCCGCGGTGGAACGCAACGCGCGCTTCACCCGCTCTGCCGGCAGCGAAAAATCGGCGTTGCGGGTGAAGTCGCCGGGATAAACCTCCGCAGTGTTGATGACGACGCCGGTCTCGCCCTTGTCGATTGAAGCGAGCACCTTCTTCGTGCCGGCAACCACCAGATCGCAGCCGAGCACGAGATCGGCTTCGCCAGCCGCGACCCGGATAGCGTGAATCTCTTCCGGCTTATTGGCGATCTTCACGTGGCAATAGACCGCGCCGCCCTTCTGCGCGAGGCCGGCCATATCGATGATGCCGACGCCCTTGTTTTCGATATGCGCCGCCATGCCGAGGATTGCGCTAATCGTCACAATGCCGGTGCCGCCGACACCGGTGACGAGAATGCCGTATGGCGTGTCGCCGATCGCGCGCATCTTCGGCGCGGGCAGATCAGGCCAATTACCGGCTTCGATTTTCTGCGGCGCGCCCTTCTTCGGTTTGGCGCCGTGCACCGTGACGAAGGACGGGCAGAAGCCGTTCACGCAAGAGAAATCCTTGTTGCAGCTCGATTGATCGATCTGGCGCTTGCGGCCGAACTCGGTGTCGACCGGCTGCACCGACACGCAATTCGAGGTGATGCCGCAATCGCCGCAGCCCTCGCAGACGAGATCGTTGATGATGACGCGCTTGTCGGGATCGGGAAACGTGCCGCGTTTGCGGCGGCGGCGTTTTTCGGCGGCGCAGGTCTGATCGTAGATCATCACCGTCGTGCCCGGTGTTTCCGCGAGTTCGCGCTGTACCTCATCGAGATGTTCGCGATGATGGATGGTGAGCCCCGCCGGCCAGTGCACCGACGTGTACTTATCCGGCTCGTCGGTGACGACGGCGACTTTCTTGGCGCCCTCCGCTGCGACCTGGCGCGCGATCATGTCGACGGTGAGCCCGCCTTCATGGCGCTGCCCGCCGGTCATCGCGACCGCGTCGTTGAACAGAATTTTGTAGGTGATGTTCGTGTTCGTCGCGACCGCAAAACGCAGCGCCAGCGTGCCCGAATGATTGTACGTGCCGTCCCCCAGATTCTGGAAGACGTGACCGCGCGTCGAGAACGGCGCCTCGCCGATCCAGTTCGCGCCCTCGCCGCCCATATGCGTATAGCCCTCGGTCGAGCGATCCATCCACTGTGCCATGAAATGGCAACCAATGCCCGCATAAGCGCGCATCCCGTCGGGCACACGTGTCGATGTATTATGCGGGCACCCCGAGCAGAAATACGGGATCCGCACCGCCGCGTCTTTCGTGTCGGCGAGCATGGCCTGAGCCTGCTCGAGTCGGCGGACGCGCTGTTCGAGCTCTTCGTCGCGGTGATAGCGCAGGATGCGCGTGCCGATCGCGATTGCTATGTCGTTCGGATCGAGGGCGCCTTTGACCGGGAAGAGCCAATTCGCGCTTTCGTCCTTTTTGCCGATCACGGTCGGTTGATTCGCGGTGCCGTAGAGTTCTTCGCGCACCTGCACCTCAATGAGCGAGCGCTTCTCCTCGACGACGATGATCATGTCGAGACCGCGCGCGAATTCCATCAGACCGCGCGGCTCAAGCGGCCATGGACAAGCGATCTTATAAAGACGCAGGCCGAGATTGTTTGCCTTCACCTCGTCGATGCCGAGATCATCCCAGGCTTGACGCACGTCGAGATACGACTTGCCGACGGTAATGATACCGATCTTGGCGTTCGGCCCGCCCGACGTGATGATGCGATTGAGCTTGTTGGCGCGCAGGAACGCCAGCATCGCGTCGCGTTTATAGTCCTGCAGCCGTGCTTCCTGCTCCAAAATGCCGTCGCGAACGCGAATATTGAGCCCGCCCGGCGGCATTACGTAATCGTCGGGAATAACGATCTTCACGCGATCGATATGACCGTCGATCGAAGACGTCGATTCGATCGTGTCTTTGAGACATTTGATGCCGGTCCACACGCTAGCGTAACGCGACAACGCGAAACCGTAGAGCCCGTAATCCAAAATCTCCTGCACGCCGGCCGGCGACAGAATCGGCATCATCACGTCGACGAGATGGAACTCGGATTGATGCGCGGTTGTCGACGATTCCGCGGTGTGATCGTCGCCCATCAGCGCGAGCACGCCGCCATTTTTGCTGGTGCCGGCGAGATTGGCGTGGCGGAACACGTCACCGCAACGATCGACACCCGGGCCTTTGCCGTACCAGATCGCAAACACGCCGTCGTATTTGCCTTCGCCGCGAATTTCCGCCTGCTGCGCGCCCCAGATTGCGGTTGCCGCCAAATCCTCGTTCAGCCCGGGCACGAACTTTATGTCGTTCGGATCGAACACGGCTTTGGCGCGATGCATCTGCTGGTCGATGCCGCCGAGCGGCGAGCCCCGATAGCCGGTGATCAGTCCCGCCGTATTGAGCCCGGCGAGGCGGTCGCGCTGCTTCTGCATGAGGAGCAGGCGCACGACCGCCTGCGTGCCGGAGGCGAACACGCGGTGCTTGGACAGATCGAAAACGTCGTTCAGGGAAACATGATCGAAGGCTTCGGCGACGCGCGTTGCCGCGTCCTCCGCTCCGAGGCCGCGGTCAAATACTTCGCTCGCCATAGACGTCTCCCGCCCGGTCTCACTACCCGGGCCATTTCCCTGGAATCTAACTAGATCGGGGGCCGCATTTAAGTCAGCAATGCTGACATTTTCCTCTCAGCCGGTCAATTGTACCCAAGGACATGCGTGATCTTGCCTCGGATTGAGCCCACCCGGCTTGAAAGCATCATCTACCTGGCGCACATGAGCTCGTAACAGCTCTAAAGGCTTGGCCTTTCATGGACCTCGGTCCAATTTTCACGGCGCGACCAGGTCTGTCGTATGACCAGATCGCCGAAATCCTGGCAGATATCGCCTTGCGGGCAGGCCCCGCGATCATGCGCGTCTATGAGCGCGGCGATCCCGGCGCGAGGCTGAAGCAGGACCGTTCTCCAGTATGCGAAGCCGACGAGCTCGCCGAGCAGGTGATCCTCGAGGCGCTCTCGCTGCGCTTGCCGCAATGGCGCGTGATCGCCGAGGAGGCGGCTTCGCGCGGCGTTATCCCGGTCTGCGGCCGCGGCTTCCTCCTCGTCGATCCCCTCGACGGCACGAAGGAATTTCTGGACCGCAACGGCGAGTTCACGGTGAACATCGCGCTGATCGTGGATGGCACCCCACGCGCCGGCGCGGTCTATGCACCCGCGCTGGGGAAACTATGGTTCGGCGGTGAGCGGGCTTTCGCCTGCGACGCCACACCCGGCGGTTCCTTGCCAGCGGCCGCAGGGCGCCGGGAGCTGCATGTCCGCCCGGTTCCCTCGCAGGACGTGATCGCCCTGACGAGCCGTTCGCACCTCGATATCGAGACCGAGCGGCTACTCACCGCCTTGCCCGTGACCGAGCGCCGAGCCATCGGCTCGTCGATAAAATTCTGCCTGATCGCGGAAGGACTTGCGGACGTCTACCCGCGCTTCGGCCCGACCATGGAATGGGACGTTGCGGCCGGGGAGGCAGTGCTGCGGGCAGCTGGCGGCCAAGTTCGGTCGCCAGACGGCGAACTCCTCTGCTACGGCAAGAAGAGCGACGCTTACCGTAGCGGCTCTTTCATCGCGTGGGGCGGGATTGGACCGGAGCGGGCGGCCGAATATGTGCGCGCGCCCCTCACGTCAACGGCAAAGGTTCCTTAACCACGGCGCGGCAGAATCGCGCGGTACCTCGCCACCGGCACGGTCACGGCTCCGACATTTTTTCGGGCGATTCTGACGCCGGTTTGACCGGAGAGATTTCATGCGCCCGATGACCCGACGGGATGCGTTCCTGACCTTGGCGGCCACTCTTGCAAGTCGCCCCGCCCTCGCCGCCCTCGGAGAGCGCCCGGGCGCCTATTCCGAAAACGAGATCGTCGATAGCGGCCACCGCTTCTTTGGGTCGCTATCGCGCGGCCTTGCCGAGGCGGTCGAGTCCGCGACCCGCAAATGGGGCCGGCCAAATGCCTACATCCTGGGACAGGAAGGTGCCGGCGCCTTTGTGGGCGGCGTCCGCTATGGCGAAGGCGTCATGTACACCCGCAATGCCGGGGACCGGCGCGTCTATTGGCAAGGGCCCTCGCTCGGCTTCGACGCCGGGGCCGATGGCGACCGCACCATGATGCTCGTCTATAATCTGCCGGCCGTTGAGGCGATTTTCCGCCGGTTCGGCGGCGTCGACGGCTCCGCCTATCTCGTCGGCGGGTTCGGCCTGACGGCCCTGAAGGCGGATGAAGTCGTGATCGTGCCGATTCGCGCCGGCGTCGGCGCGCGACTGGGGCTCAACCTCGGTTATCTCAAGTTCACGCCGGAATCGACCTGGAACCCCTTCTGATCGGCGGCATTTCAGACGCTCGCAGCTTGCAAGGCACGCGACAGGCGTGCCTTTTGCTTTCACGATTCGGGCGTGGCATTGTCCGCGCGCTTTTCGGCGGATCTTCCGGTGCTCTTTGAGGCAGCGCCTTGATTGAACAGGCGATGATTTTCGCGCTCGGCTTCTTCGTGGCCGGGCTGCTTGCGCTGCTTTTCCTGCCGGCGGTTCAACGCCGCGCCGCGCGTCTGTCAGCGCGCCGGATGGAGATGCAGCTTCCGCTTTCAATGGAAGAGATCGTCGCCGAGCGCGATCAGCTGCGGGCGGAATTCGCGGTGGAACGCCGCCGCATCGAGCAGAAGCTGGAGGCGGTCAGCGCGGCTGCCGCCGAGCATATGGCCGAGATCGGGCGCCACACCGCGACGATCCACGACCTCAATCAGCAGCTCGCCGCGGCCCAGGAGGAAGTGCGCGCCGCCGGCGAGGCGCAAGACGCGCTGCAGCGGGATATGGCTGAAGCGGAGCCAAAGCTCGCGGCGGCGCTTCAGGCGCTCGAAGGCGAGACTGACGCGCATGGCGCCACCCGCGAGAGCCTGGCGACGCTGCGCGATCAACATGCGGCGCTGGAGCACCTCACAAACGAGCAGCGCGCCTCATTGGCTGGGCTGGAGACGCGCGCGGCTGCGCTCGACTTGCGAATCGTTGCGTTGCACCACCAGAAGGACGAACTCGAAAGAAATCTACAGAGCAAGACCTCGGAAGCCGAGGTCCTGCTTGTCGAGCGCGATCTCGCGCGAGCCGAGCGCGATGGGCTCGAGACCAAGCGCGCAACGCTGCAACGCCGTCTCGAGGAAGAAGCAATGCGAGCTGCCGATCTTCGCGACCAGATCGAGGCGTTGCGCCGTCGCGTGGACGAAGCCGAGAGAGCTCGCGTCGCCGGCGCACAGACGCGTGATAGCGCTGAGCAGCGTCACGCCGAGGCAGCGCGCCAACTGCAAGAACACGAAAACAGAATCCGCGCGTTGCAGAGCGCCGCCGCGGAACGGCATGCCGCGCAGGTCGCCGAGATCGCAACGCTGACCGGACAATTGGAAACGGCGCGCCGCGAACATGCGAACTTGCGGGACGAGCGTCGCCCTCGCGAAAGGGAGGCGCCACACAAACTTGAGGTGGAGCTTGCCGGCGCGCGTGAAGCCGAAGCGCAGTGGAAGAGTCGCTTCGAGAAACAGGCCGCGGAGATCGCAGCGCTCGCGGCGGCGCTGGAAGACGCCCGGCAACAACATGATCATGCGAGCGGAGGCGCTGGCGCGACCAGCACTGCGGCTGGGCTGGCGGATGCAGCCAGCGGTCAACGCGATGAAACCGCGTTGTTGCGCCAAGCCATCGCCGATCTCGGCTCGGAAGTGGTGCGGATCGCCGGTTCTTTGAAGGACTCGGACAGGCCGGACGCGGGTTCGATCCGGCCTGACGTGATCGGCGTTCGCGAGCACCGCAGCCGCGCCCGCGCCCAGTCTTAAGCGCGACTAAGAGTAAACCCGCCTGACTTGACCACCCGCAGCTCCCCTGCCGCCGTCGCGCCGCCGCGCACGACCTTCCTTCTCATGCCGCTCGCCTTCATCAATTTTGCCGTCGGCGCCGGCGCGTTTCTGGTTATCGGCATGCTGTCGCCACTGGCGCAATTATTGTCGATGAGCAAGGTGCAGGCCGGCTGGGTAATGAGCGCCTACGCACTCGGCTATGCCCTCACCTCCCCGCTGCTCATCGCATTGACCGGAGGATGGCGACGCCGGACGGTTATTCTCGCGGGCATCGGAATTTTCATCGTGGCGAGCATCCTGTCGGCGCGCGCGGCGACGCCCGGCGTGCTTTATGCCGCGCGTGTGTTGGCAGCAATCGGCGCCGGCATGGTGACACCGGTCGCCGCCGCGATCGCGGTTGCGACAAGCACGGAGGGGACGCACGGCAAAGCGCTGTCCTTCGTGTTCGCGGGCATGACCATTGCGCAAGTCGTCGGTGTCCCGGGCGGCGCCTTTATCGGTTACTCGTTCGGGCCATCTGCGGCGTTTCTCACCGCGGCGATATGCTGCATGCTCGGCTTCGTCTGGGTCGCGCTCGCCGTGCCGCGCGACGTGCGGTTTCAGCCGCAATCACTGGCCACGCGCGGCCGCACGATTCTCAGCCCGCCTCACTTGGTTGCCGCGCTGTTGACCGTCACGATCGCGACGTCCGGCTACCTCGGCGTGACCTTCATGGGGCCGCTCGCCGAATTGCGCCTCGGCATGGGAGGCGACGGAGTCACGCTTATGCTTGTCGCCGGCGGCAGCGGCGCGTTTGTCGGTAATATCATCGCCGGACGTCTTACGGACCGGCTCGGCGCCAGCCGCTCCCTTTTAGTGTTCCTGGTCGGCCAAGCGCTGCTCTTGCCAGCGTTCACGCTCATTCCCTTCGGTCTCGCGCTTGGCCTAGCGTTGAGCTTCTGCTGGTTTCTCGTGAGTTGGGGTTTCACCGTCCCGCAGCAGACCCGGCTCATGGAGCTTGATGCCAGGACGCAGGGCGTGATGCTGGCGCTCAACGCCGCCGGCATCTATCTCGGCAGCGGTATCGGCGCGGCGATCGCCGGCGTCGTGTACGAGGATTGGGGAATCGAGGCGACCGGTATTGTCGGTGGCCTGATTGCCACTCTTGCCATCATGCATCTGTTATTTTCCGACTGGCTCGTCAGGCGGACGTCGCGAGCGACGTCTTGATGCGGCGACGATCAGATCCCGAGCGCCGCTTTCATCTGCTTCAGCGATTCCTGGTGCGGCGTATACATCCGCCCGCCGATCATGCCGCCATCGACGACGATATCGATACCGTTGACGAAGCTCGCGCGATCGGAGGCGAGCCACACCACGCATTGCGCAATGTCATCGGGAAGTCCGGCGCGCGGAATGGGCTGGGCTTTTGCAAACGCCGCCTTCATCGAGTCTGCCTGCGCGTCGGCGGCGCGTGCCTCGAGGCCGAGCGCTTTTGCCAGGATGCCCGTCGCGATCGCGCCGGGCGAGACGGAATTCGCCCTGACATTGTGCTCGCCGAGTTCCATCGCCGCGCAGCGCGTCAGATGCAAAACGGCGGCTTTCGCTGCGCCATAAATCATGGAGGAGGAATAGCCGGCGAGATGCGCGGCGACCGAGGCATTGTTGATGATCGATCCCGAGCTCTGCGCCATCATGACGGGTGCCGCATGTTTCATGCCGAGCATGGCGGAGCGCACGAGCAACGCCATCGCGTCGTCAAAGCCCTCGACACTGATTGACGTGATCGAGCCGGTCGGCGCCGGGCCGCCCGCATTGTTGAAGAGGCAGTCGACGCGGCCAAACCGCGTCATGGTGGTCTCGACGACGCGGACCCAGTCGGCCTCGCTCGTCGCATCCGCGCGGACGAAAAGGGCGTCGGCGCCGAGGCGGCGGCCAATTGCTTCACCCTTCTCGCTGCGGCGCCCGGTAAAGACCACCCGGGCGCCCTCCTCGATCAGGGCTTCGACCGTGCGCGTGCCGATGCCGCTCGTCGCGCCGGTGACGATTGCAACCTTGCCATCGACCATGCCCATTAGCGTTCTCCGTATTTACGCGCAGGGTCGGCGGGGGAGGGCGGAGGAGTCAAATCGCGCGGGTCGCACCGATAAACGGGCGCCACTTCCACCGCTAACGTCGTATCGCAATAACGCCACCGATCAGGAGCGCGATGCCCAAAAGCTTCGTGAGGTCGATGGGCCTCCGCTCCAGCCCTGCAATGCCGAAATGATCGAACGCGACCGACGCGATCATCTGACCTGCGATCAGGAATGCAATGAAGGCGGCTGCCCCGAGTTGCGGAACAAGCACGATCCCAAGCGCAATGAAGATTGCGCCGAACAATCCGCCGCTCCAGGCCCACCATGGGATGCGCGCCGCGACCGACAGGGATGGGACGGGATCGCGCAAGGCGAGCGCCAGCAGCGCCATGCAGAAGACACCCAATGCATAACTCACGAAGCCGGACCACGCCGCGGAATTGAGCGCGGTGCGTAGGTTGGCGTTGAGAACTTGCTGGAGCGCGACGCTCGCGCCGGCTACCATGGCGAGAAGCGCAGGTAAGACAAAGTTTGGCATTCGTCCTCGGGCGGCGGTAAAACGGAGGCCGAGGGATAGCAGAAGGCGCGGCGAATGCAGAGCACGGTAGAGGCCCCGGATTGGTCGGCGATACCGGCGCCATCAGACGATGGGGCGACGCGTCACCTCGTCGGCATGCGCATGGCATCGGTTCGCCTTCCCGCAACGAACGGCGACCAAGTGGACCTTTCGGCACTACCGGGCCGGACGATCGTCTATGCCTATCCGCGCACAGGTCAGCCGGGCGTGGAGAACCCGGAGGGATGGGACATGATCCCGGGCGCGCGCGGTTGCACGCCGCAATCCTGTTCCTTCCGCGATCACTTCGCGGAGTTGAAACGCCTGGGGGTCGATCATCTCTTTGGTCTTTCGACGCAGAGCCCCGAGTATCAGCGCGAAGCCGCCGAGCGGCTGCACCTTCCCTTCGCGATCCTCTCCGACGAGCATTTGGAACTGACGCAGGCGATGAACCTGCCGACCTTCGAGACGAGCGGCATGATTCTCCTGAAACGCTTCACGCTTGTGATCGACGATGGCAAGGTGAGTCACGTTTTCTATCCCGTGTTCCCACCGGACCGCAGTGCCGACGATGTGGTGGAGTGGCTCCGGTAGCTTGAGGAAATTAAAGTGATTAGTTCTCTGATTCCAAGCTAATGCGCCTCGACCGGTCCCATCTGCGGCTTCGGCCGGCGCATGATCGGGATCAGCACAAGCATCGTGATGAAGGCGACCGTGATGACGAGGAACACATCCGACATCGCCATGACCAGCGATTCCCGGCGCACGATGGCGGCGAGCTGCGCGGTTGCCGCGAGCTCCGCGTCCGAGCCGCGGCTTGCAAATGTCTGGATCAGCGCGTTCATCGTCTCTTCCGCTTGCGTGCGGCCCCAGGCAACGGCCTCGTGCGTGCGCGCAAGATGCAGGTCCATGCGTTTGTCGAGCACTGTGTTGATCAGTGCGAGCCCGACCGCTCCGCCAAGATTGCGCGTCAGGTTGAAGAGGCCAGACGCGTTCTTCATGCGCTCCGGCGCCATCGTGCCGAGCGTGAGATTGTTGATCGGGATGAAGCACATGACGAGCGAGCAACCACGTAGGACCTGCGGGATGAGCAGTTCATAAAAGTCCCAGTCCTTGGTGACGTAGGAGGCCTGCCACGTCCCGAGCGCAAAGCCGCTGAAGCCGAGCGCGATCAGGAAACGCGGATCGACCTTGGTGATCAGCCGCCCCGCAATCGGCGCGGTGATGAACTGGCAAAGGCCGGTGATGAACAAAGTCTCGCCGATCATCAGCGCGGAATAGCCGCGCACGCGCGCGAGATAGACAGGGTAGAGATACGTCAGACCGTAGAGGCCGATGCCGAGCATGAAAGAGAGCAGGCAGCCGGTCCAGAAATTGCGGTTGTTGAACGTGGTGAGGTCGACGATGGGATTCTTGGCGGTGAAGGCACGCCAGAAGAAGACGAGCGCCCCCACGGCCGAGGCGACACTGCCATAGATGATGAGGTCCTCGTCGAACCAGTTCTTCGTCGGGCCCTCCTCGAGCACGTACTCCAGCGCACCGAGAAACAGCGCCATGGAGAAAAGCCCCGTCCAGTCGAAATTTTCGAGCAGCGACAGATCGGGTTCGTCGAAGTCGATCAGGAACCAGGTGAGCGCGGTCACGATGAAGCCCGGCACGATGTTGATCAGGAACAGCCAGTGCCAGGAGAAGAGATCGGTGAGATAACCGCCAATGGTTGGGCCGATCGTCGGCGCCAAAGTGGCGACAAGGCCGATAACGGGGGCGACCACCGGCTGCTTCTCGCGGGGGAAGATCGTGTAAGCCGTTGCAAAGACGGTCGGGATCATGCCGCCGCCGATGAAGCCCTGGAGCGCGCGCCAGACGATCATCTCGTCGATCGACGACGACCGCGCGCACATGAAGCTCATCAGCGTAAACCCGGCCGCCGAGATCGCGAACATGTAACGCGTTGAAAAGGCGCGCGAAAGGAAGCCGGAGAGCGGAATCATGATGACTTCCGCGATCAGATAGCTCGTCTGCACCCAGGTGATTTCGTCAGCGCTTGCCGACAGACCCGCCTGGATTTCCGCGAGCGATGCCGACACGACCTGGATGTCGAGAATGGACATGAACATGCCGAAGACCATCGCGATGAAAGCGACGATCCGGCGCGCGTTGAAACTGCGCGCCGGCATCTGCACGGATGGAACCGGCAGGTTTGCGGAGCTTAACGCGGAAACCGCACCGGCCATGACACGGACGTCCTATTTGTCGTCGCGGGTGTGAACCTCGACGACGACGGAGAGGCCCGGCCGCAGAATGCCGGCGCGGGCAACATCCGCCGGCACTTTGATGCGCACCGGCACGCGTTGCACGATCTTGGTGAAGTTGCCGGTCGCATTTTCCGGTGGCAGCAGCGAGAACTGCGAACCGGAGGCGGGCGCAAAACTCTCCACCGTTCCCTCGATCGGCTTCTCGGAATAAGCATCCACGGAGATCGTGACGCGTTGTCCGGGCCGCAGTGCGCCAAGCTGCGTTTCCTTGAAGTTGGCTTCCACATACGCGCTGTCGAGCGGCACTAGCGCCAATAGTCGGGTGCCGGTCTGCACATATTGCCCGGGCTGCACCGCCTTATTTCCGACGACGCCGTCGAACGGCGCTTTCACTCGCGTGAAAGAAAGATCGCGCTCGGCGCGATCAAGCGCGGTCTGCAGTTCAGCGCGTGTGCTTTCCGCCTCGGTTTTCTGCGCTTGCAGAACCGCGAGGCTTGCGGTTGCGCCGCTGATCGCCGCGCGTGCGCTCGTCACCGCCGCATTCGTGCGGTCGCGATCGGCGCGGGCCTGCTCGACGCGCTGCGGCGTGGCGTTGAAGGTGCGCAGGAGATTGGTCGCGCGCTCGAATTCGGAGCCGGCGCGCAGGGCATCGGCCTCCGCCGAGGCGAGCTGCGCTCGGGCTTGCTCTATGACGGGCGCCTGCGCCGCCACTTGCGCGGCAATGCGCTCGATCGTCGAGTTCTGCGTCTCGACCTTGCGCCGCGCTGCATCGACCGCGAGCTTGTAGTCGCCATTGTCGATGCTGACGAGAAGATCGCCGGCCTTGACCGACTGGTTGTCGGAGATGGAGACGGAGGCGATGTAGCCCGACACTTTGGCGGCGATGACCGCCGTGTCCGCCTTCACGTACGCGTCGTCGGTGGAGACCAGAAATCGTGTGCGGGTGTACCAGTCGTAGCCCTTGTAGCCGGCCCCGCCCGCGATCGCGAGGAGGATCAAGGCCAAGATCAGACGCTTCCGCCCGGGGCGCTTTTTGGGCGGCAGAACCTCGCCGTCCCTAGGCGGGCCCTCTTCCGACCGAACCGAAGGCGCGCTGAGCGGCCGGGAAGTCTCTGCGGTGAGCCGCTCGATCTCCTCTTTGGTCAGCTGCTCTGTCATCGGCCGTCTGCCTGTGACCGAACCGTTCGGTCAGGATTGACATACGGCAGTTCGCGGCGTAAATCAAGAGTGACCGAACCGTTCGGTCAACACAGGATTCACCGTGTCCGATACCGCCGATTTCGCAAGCGCCCCCGCCGAAACCGACCGGGCCGGCTCCGCGCGTCCGAGCGACGAGAAGATGCGCCAAATCCTTGAAGGCGCACGCCGTGTGTTTCTGGCGGACGGCTTCGACGGCGCCTCAATGAATGACGTCGCGCGCGTTGCCGGCGTGTCGAAGGGGACGCTCTACGTTTACTTTCAATCGAAGCAGGCGCTGTTCGAAGCGCTCATCAAGGAGGAACACCGGCGCACGGCGGAGCGGCTGTCGATGTTTGATGAAGCCGAGCCGGATGTCGCTCTGGTCCTGAAGCGCTTCGGCAATGCACTGATGAATTTCATGCTCATGCCGGAGCATATCGCGCTCGTTCGTACCGTGAGTGCGGCGGCGGCTAAATTCCCGGGCATCGGCCGGGCCTTCTTTGAGGCCGGTCCGCAATACGGGGCCGACCGGCTCGCCGCGTATTTCGCGCATCAAGTCGAGGCCGGCGCTCTCGCGATCGATGACGTAAATCTCGCGGCATACCAGTTTCTAGAGTCGATCCAGGGTTTTCACCTGAAGCGAATGTTGTTCTGCATTTGCGAGCCGCCTCCGCCGCAGGCCGTCGAGCGCGCCGTCGCGCGGGCCGTCGAAATGTTCATGGCGGTCTATCGGCCGAAACAACTCTCCTGATCCGAGTCTCTGGAGGAGCTATGAAGGAGCTTCGGACCCAATGCGCGATCGCCGGCGGAGGACCGGCCGGGATGATGCTTGGCTATCTCCTCGCGCGCGCGGGGGTGGACGTCATCGTGTGCGAAAAGCACGCCGACTTTCTGCGCGATTTCCGCGGCGATACGGTACATCCCTCCACCCTCGAGATCATGCATGAGCTCGGGCTGGCGGAGCGCCTGCTCGCACTGCCCCATCAAAAGATAGAGCGACTATCGGGCGCGGTTGGCGACAAAACATTCCCGTTCGCCGACTTCACGCACCTACCAGTGCACTACCCCTTCATTGCGCTGATGCCGCAATGGGATTTCCTGGATTTTCTTGCTTCTGAGGCCAAAGCTTTTCCGAATTTCACACTGCTGATGAGCGCGGAAGTGACCGGCACCATCGAGATGGATGGAAAGGTCACTGGAGTCCGCACGCATTCGTCCGAAGGTGAGATGTGTATCGGGGCCGATCTCGTCGTCGCCGCCGATGGCCGCCATTCAACCGTGCGTGCGAGCGGCGGGTTTAGCGTTCAGGATATCGGCGCACCGATGGACGTATTGTGGTTTCGTATGTCGCGTAAACCTGCCGATCCGGAACAGTCGGGTGGCCGCTTCGATGCCGGCAGCATTTTCGTCCAGATCAATAGGGGCGATTATTGGCAATGTGCGTATGTGATCCCGAAGGGGTCCTTAGAAGAGGTCCATCGTCGCGGCCTCGACGCATTTCGCGCCGAAATCGTGCGGCAAGCGCCGTTCTTTGCCGATCGGACGCACGAGATCGCCTCGTTCGAGGACGTCAAACTGCTGACCGTCGGCGTCGACCGTCTCACGCGCTGGCACAAGCCTGGTTTGCTTTGCATCGGCGACGCGGCGCACACCATGTCTCCGATCGGCGGTGTCGGGATCAATCTTGCCATTCAGGACGCCGTCGCGGCCGCAAACATCCTCGCGGAGCCGCTTCGCAAGGGAACGGCAACGGAAGCTAATCTTGCCGCCGTTCAGGCACGGCGCGAGTTGCCCGTGCGCATCGTGCAAGGCATTCAGGTCTTTATCCAGAATCGCGTCATCAGCGTCATGCTGGCAAAGCGGGGCGCGGTGAAGGCGCCGTCGTTCTTGCAGCTGCTCTCGATAATCCCGCTTTTGCAGCAAATCCCGGCGCGCGTACTCGGCCTTGGAATCCGGCGCGAACATGTCGGACCAGCGGTTTTGCGCCGTTAGATTCAATCCCGCCAGAACACTCGCATCGGCATGCCGTCCTTCGGCCGCAGCGTCACCCGCTGCACCGGTCGGATTTCGTGCGTCTCCACATGTTCGAAGCGGAATGCCTGCACAAAATGGGCGAGCACGATGCAGGCTTCCTGCAACGCGAAACTTGCGCCGACGCAGACGCGCGGGCCCGCGCCGAATGGCAGATACGCGAAACGGTCGATCTTGTCGCGGGCATCGCCAAGGAAACGTTCGGGCATGAACAGGTCCGGATCACTCCACAAGAGCCGATGGCGGTGCACGATATAAGGCGCGACTACTACCCGCATGCCCCGCTTTATGCGGCGGCCAACGAGGATATCCGGCTCAATCGCTTCGCGGGTGAGGGTCGCCGCCGGCGGATAGAGCCGCATGGCTTCTTCAAGCACCGCGCGCGTCTCGACGAGGCGCTCCGCCAGGGTTTCTGCTTCGCCCGCGCCAATTTCACGATGGGCTTCGGCCTCGAGCCGCATGCGCCAATCCGGTGACTGCGACAACAGATAGACACTCCATGTCAGCGCGTTCGCTGTGGTCTCATGCCCTGCGCCGATGAAGGTGATGATGTTGGCGCGTAGCTCCTCTTCGTCGAGACCCTCCCCTGTCTCGGGATCCTTCGCCTCCAGGAGCAACGTCAAAAGATCATGGGGTGCGTTATAATTCGGATCGGCAAGGCCCTTGCGCCGCATCGCTACAATCGCATCGACCGAATCGCGGAAAAATCGCAACGTCGGCTTGGATTTGATGCGGCCGATCCGCGGGATGAAATCAGGGAAGCCGAGAAGGTCCAGGGGATCCAGCCGGCC
>JAFASC010000339.1 GCA_019244955.1 Methylobacteriaceae bacterium
AAGCGCCACGCGGTCGGAATTCCAGTAGGCATAAAGGTGTGTGCCGATCGCGAAGAGGAGCGCGATCATCATGCCGCCGCGCCCGCCGAGCAGCGCGCCGACCACGAGGAACAGCGCCGTCATCGCCGCAAGCAGCACTGCGGTGCGCATGAATTGCATGGAAGGGCCTCCTCCGGCGCACGCGCCGCGCGTCTCGCAACATCATATAGGTGGGATTACGATCGCGACGAAGGCAAGCCCGGGCGCGGCGGTGAAAGAAAAAGAAAAATCAGACGCGGTGAATGCGCCTCGCGTATCACGAACGCTTACGCCAGCGGCCGAGCGAGCGCTGGCGGAAGCGGCCGAGCGACGAAAAGCCAGGGAAGAGGCGTCTCCTCAAACGGAAGTCGGCGGGCGAGAAGGGCTCGATCCGACGCGGTACGGCGACTGGGAAGTAAAGGGGCTCGCCAGCGACTTTTGAGGCGCCCTCTGTCGGGGGCAAGCCCCGCAAAGACGGGGCGCGGTGAGGCTGGATTTGGCGAATTAACCCGCCGCGCCCAGATTAAGCTTACTGGAAAGTAAAAATGGCCGCTCCGCGCCCTTCCGTTAGGTTTGAAAATCGGTGCCGATCTTAGCGAGCAGCGTCTCTTGAAAACCAAGCTATTGCCGACCGATGTTCTCAACGTCGTGAAACGTACGCGCCCGGTTTACCAGCTCGGTCGCAAAGCGCGATTTGCGCTGGGCTCCTATATGGGTGCGCGCTACGTCGCAGCTCTCGACAGCAGAGCGCATTACAACGACTTCATGCTGTCTTCGACCTCCGCCGATCATCTCGAGAGTTACCGGCGCGGCGCGGTGGAATTCGTCGGCATTCTCGGGAATTCCCTGCGCGAGGCCGGCCGCGACTGGCAGAGCATCGAGTCATGCCTGGAAGTCGGCTGCGGATATGGTCGCATTGTCCGGAAGCTGCGTCACATGGTGCCGCCGCAGGCAATTGCCGTCTGCGACGTGATCGATGAAGGCGCGCGGTTCACTGCCGCTGAATTCGGCGTCCAGCGCGTTCCAGTGGTCGAAGCGATGGGCGAGGGATACGACCGAGCCTTCGACCTGATCTATCTTCTGTCCGTTTACACGCACCTTCCACGGCAGATGATCGAGGCTAATCTCGCCACACTAAGCAGGCTCTTGAAGCCGAGGGGCGTTCTGGTTTTCTCCATGCACGGCAAGCAGTCGGCTGAGATGGCTGAAATCTACGAACAATATTGGCTCGACAAAGCAAAACTAAATGCCGAACTCGAGCGCAGCGGCTTCTTCTATGCGCGCTATCCCTACTATTATGCCGAGTACGGGCTGACTTGGATTGTCGCTGACGAGATGAGGAAAATCGTCGCGAAGGCCGCGCCGAGCCTAGAATTTGTCGCGCACCACGCACTTGCAGTCGACGCTCACCAGGACATTTTCGTGTACCGGCGTACATGACCGTAACGCAGAGTGACGCCGCGAGTGCTAGCGCTGGCGCCCTGCTATTCCGTCCCTGGCGCCGCTGCCTGGGGCACCGGCTTCGGCTTGCGCGGTTTCGGCGAGTTCGGCTTTCCCTCTTCGACCCCGGCCAACCTTGCGCCAAGCGCAATCGCGCGCGCTTCGGTGAAGCGCAGCGCACAAAACCCGTGCACGTCCTCAGCCGCGTAAGCGCGGCACTTCTCCTCGCGCTCTGAGGAGAAACCGGCCTGCTCGCTCGCTAACGCCTTAGTCTGCTGCTTATCCTTCCCGGCGGCCGCGAGCAGTGCGCGAAAGTCGGCGCGTACGGTATTCTCGGCGTGGATGCGTTCGCGTTCGAACGCTTTGATGCGCTCCGGTCCAAATTCTGCTGGACGCGGTCCCCAAAGGCCGGCGGGATCGACCTGACAATCGGCCGCCTTGAACTCGCAGGTCTTGCCGCCGTTCGACGCGAGCACAGCGCCCTCGAGCACATCGAAGGAGAACGAGCAAATCTCCAGCGCAAGTTTGTAGCGCGACAGACCGGCGGGCTTGCCCTCCGAGGTGAGCGACAGGGGCGTGCCCGACACTTCAACCCGGCAGTGCTCGTTGGGCTTGGAAATCTGGTCGCCGGTCAGCGCGAGTTTCTGCACACGCAAATCTTTGCCGGCGCGCTCGATGACGAGCGTGCCGGTCGTTCCATTGCGCAGCAGGGTGCGGCCGACGATCGCATCTTCGGAAGGTGCGCGCAGGATTGGGGGCTTCGGCTTTTCTTTCGGCGCCTCGGCGAGTGGGGCAACAGTGCCGGCCGGCGCCGGCTGGCCCAAGGCGCCGGGCAGCTGCAGCTGCGCTAACGCGGACGTCGCCAAGAAGCCGGCGCCCAGTGCGGTGCAGAGCGCCTTCAGCCGATTGCTTTCAAAGCGGGGGGAGAGAACAGACACGGGTTGCAATCTAGAGCCTGCTTGCGCCGCAGGCAAAGCGCCGCAGGGACCGATCGGCTCCCGATGTGGTCCGAACGGCGTGTGCGCGGCGTTACAGCAACAGCCCGTCACGAAAGGTAAAACTGCGCGTGAAGCCCTTGCAGGCAGGCACGAACCGACTCTAACATCGCGATCATGGTCGAGAAGGTCATTGCGATCCGGAATGCACGGCCGGCCGACGCGGAGGCGATCGCGGAGGTGCACGACGCGGCATGGCGCGATGCCTACCGGGGGATCATTCCCGGGCGCGAGCTGGAACGCATGATCGCGCGGCGTGGACCGCGATGGTGGCAGGCGGCAATCAGCCGCGGCTCGCGGCTCGTCGTGCTCGATTTCGGTGGCAGAATCGCCGGCTATGCGAGCTACGGGCGTAACCGCGTGCCGGCCATGCCCTATTCGGGCGAAATCTTCGAGCTGTACCTAGCGCCGGAATTTCAGGGCATCGGCATGGGACGCCGGCTGTTCGAGGCGGCGCGCCGCGACCTCAACGACCACGGCTATGTCTCGACCCTGGTCTGGGCGCTGGCCGATAACGAGCGCGCCCTCGACTTCTACACCCATCTCGGCGGCAAGATCATTCGCCGCGCCGAGGAGCGCTTCGGCGATGAGACGCGCGGGCGCGTCGCCTTCGGGTTTGCGGCGGCGACGGCGCGCTGATGCGCTTGCGCCTGATCTAGCAGACGCGGGATGAACCTCGACGCTATTGCCATCGGCACGGACCCGCCGAACGAGGTCAACGTCATCGTCTAGGTGCCGATCGGCGGGGAGCCCATCAAATATGAGATGGACAAGGCGGCGGGAACACTGGTCGTCGACCGCTTCCTCTACACGCCGATGCGTTATCCCGGGAATTACGGCTTCATCCCGCATACGCTGTCGGAAGACGGCGACCCCTGCGACGTGCTTGTTGCGAACACCCGGCCGATCGTCGCCGGCGCGGTCATCGCGGTGAGGCCAGTCGGCGTTCTGCTCATGCAGG
>JAFASC010000033.1 GCA_019244955.1 Methylobacteriaceae bacterium
CGGGCACGGGCCACCTTCACCCCGCGCGCGCGCCCTCGTGATGGGGGAGGCGCCCGGCGGGCGGCGGCAGCGCCTCGATTTTCGAGAGGCCCTGCTTCACCGCCTGCTGCACCTTTTCGAAGGCGCGCACCTCGATCTGACGCACGCGCTCGCTGGAGATGTCGAACTCGCCGGATAATTCCTCCAGCGTGATCGGGTCTTCCGAGAGGCGCCGCGCCTCGAAAATGCGGCGCTCGCGCGGGTTGAGCACGCCGAGCGCGCCGCGCAGCGCCTGGTGGCGGTTCTCGCTTTCTTCCTGGTTGGCGAGCACCGACTCCTGGCTCGCGGTCTCGTCGACGAGCCAATCCTGCCACTCGCCTTCGCCGGCTTCGCGCAAGGGCGCGTTCAGCGAGGCGTCGCCGCTCATGCGGCGATTCATGTCGACGACATCCTGCTCGGTCACGCCGAGGCGGGTCGCGATCGTCTGCACCTGGTCGGGGCGCAGGTCGCCCTCTTCCAGCGCCGAGATCTGGCTCTTCGCCTTGCGCAGGTTGAAGAACAGCTTCTTCTGGTTGGCGGTGGTGCCCATCTTCACGAGCGACCAGGAGCGCAGGATGTACTCTTGTATCGAGGCGCGGATCCACCACATGGCGTAGGTGGCCAAGCGGAAGCCCTTGTCGGGCTCGAAGCGTTTGACCGCCTGCATCAGGCCGACATTGCCTTCCGACACGACCTCGCCGATCGGCAGGCCGTAGCCGCGGTACCCCATCGCGATCTTGGCGACGAGGCGCAGATGCGAGGTGACGAGCTTGTGCGCGGCGTCGCTGTCGCCGTGTTCGCGCCAGCGCTTGGCGAGCATGTATTCTTCTTGCGGTTCCAGCATCGGGAACCGCCTGATCTCGGTCAGATAGCGGGACAGTCCCGCTTCGCCTGAGATCATCGGTAAGGCGTTGGCCATGAATCCTCCTGTCCGGGACCCCCGTTCCGGCTGGTCCACATGCGGCGCCGCCCCCAGCGCGCACCGCAACAGGTTCATATAGGCATGTTCAGGGGTGGCCGAAAGGCCCGGAAGTGTGCAGTGCGGTCGCAGCAGCCCGGCGTGTGCTGCAGCGCACACTAGCGCCGAACTGCAGAGTCTGCGACGAGGATCGGCGGCGGGCGGTCCGATGTGCGGCGCAGCAAATGGTAAAGGATGATCGCGCCGAAGGTCGCGGTGCCGATCCCCCCGAGTGCAAATCCACCAATCTTCACAGTGAGATCGCCCGCCCCGGCGGTGAGTGCCACGGCGACCGTGATGAGGTTGCGCGCGTCGGAGAAATCGACGCGATTCTCGACCCAAATCCGGCCGGCGGTGGCGGCGATGAGGCCGAAAACGACAAGCGCTAGCCCGCCGATCACCGGGCCCGGCAGCGTGAGGATCAGCGCGCCGAATTTAGGTGAAAAGCCGAGGAGCAGCGCGACGCAGCCTGCAACCACGAAGACGAGAGTGGAAAAGACGCGGGTCACTGCCATGACGCCCATATTCTCGGCGTAGGTGGTGACCCCGGTGCCGCCGCCGAAACCGGCCATGATCGTAGCCAAGCCGTCGGCCAGGAAGGCACGGCCGAGCAGCGGATCGAAGTCGCGCGCGGTCATCGCCGAGATCGCCTTCACGTGACCGAGATTCTCGGCGACGAGCACGATCGCGACCGGCGCGATCAGCCCTATTGCCGAGGCAGTAAAAATGGGGCTGGTGAAGTGGGGCAGACCAAGTAGCGGGGCCGCCGCGACCGCGGAAAAGTCGATCGGCTTACCGAGCCCGAAGCCGTTGGTGCAGATCAGATACAAGAGGTAGCCGCAGATCGCGCCGATGAGCACGGGCAGGCGCCGTGCCATGCCGGGCGCATGCACGGCGATCAGCGCCACGGCGAGCACCGTCACGAGCCCGATCAGGGTGTCGAAGCCGGAGGTCGAGACGCCTTTCACCGCGACCCCGGCGAGGTTCAGCCCAATCGCCGCGACGATCGCGCCGGTCAAGACCGGGGGCATGAGCTTCTCCACCCAGGCCGTGCCGGAGACATGCACGATGGCGCCGATGATCGCGTAAACGGTCCCCGCAGCGACGATGCCGCCAAGCGCGACGGGAATGTTCGGATTGGGGCCACTGCCCGCATATCCCGTCGCGGCGATCACCACGGCAATGAAGGCGAAGCTCGATCCGAGATAGCTCGGCAGCCGCCCGCCGGTGATCACAAAGAACAGAAGCGTGCCGATACCGGAGAAGAAGATCGCGGTGTTCGGGTCAAAGCCCATGATGATCGGCGCGAGCGCGGTCGAGCCGAACATCGCAACGACGTGCTGCACGCCGAGCACAATCGTCTTGCCGAAAGGCAGGCGCTCGTCGGGAGCGATTTCGGGTGAAGTGTCGGTCGCATCCTTGAGCGACCAGCGTGTCACGAATGCGCTTTGCATGCCTGCCCCTCCGCCTCACGGCAGAGTTAGCGGGCGGCGTAGACGCGCGTCAACGCAGGCGACCCGTCAGGACTTTCCGGCGTCCTTGCGATCCGGCTCGGCGCCTTGTTGTGCTGCCTCGCCAGCGGCCTCGGCGCCCTGCTTGCCCTGGTTGAAGAGCTGAGTATAGGTGCGTGCCATTTCCTGCGGCATCGTACCCATAATCTCGCCAAGCTTCTGCGTGCGTGACGCGAAGTTCTCGTAAGCCGTCTTCATGTAGCCGGTCTGGATAGCGACGATGTCCTCCCAGCTCTTGGCGCCGCGCAGCTTTTCGATCAGCTGTGCCGAGTTCTCGTAGGAATCCATCGACATTTTGGCGATTTCGCCGGCGATCACCTGCATGTTCTTGGTCGCCGTGGTGAAGCCGGCCACCGCGGTGTCGACGCTACCCTTCGCGGCATTCTGCAGCTTGTCCTTCGGGTCCATCCAAAGCTCCCCTTCCTGGAGGGAACGCGCCGGGCGTCGCCGCTGTTCCGCCTCTGGGCCTCGCCCGAAGACTTGCACGCTTGACGGTCCGGTTCCAGCCGTCCGATGAACACGCTATGACTGGGCTTTGGGGTGGAACATGCTCGATCTGAATTCGCTCGTCGCCATCGACGTTCACACGCATGCCGACGGGCCGTGCGGCACCGAGGCCTACGACGACGCCGCGCCGACGCGCGAGGCGATGAAGGCCTATTTCAAGCACGATTACGAGACCAAGACCGTTCCGGAAATCGCGCAATATTATCGCGAGCGGAAAATCGGCTGCGTGATCTTCACCGTCGACAGCGAGGCTGAGAGCGGCCAGCGCCGTTACTCCAACGAGGAGGTCGCGCGGCTCTGCGCCGAGAACGACGACATCATGATCCCGTTCGCCAGCATCGATCCGCACAAGGGCCTGCTGGGCGTGCGCGAAGCGAGGCGCCTCATCAAGGATTTCGGCGTCAAGGGATTCAAGTTCCACCCCTCGACACAGGGGTTTTATCCGAACGACCGCATGGCCTATCCGCTTTACGAAGTGATCGCGGAGGCGAGACTGCCCGCTCTGTTTCACACCGGACAGACCGGCGTCGGTTCGGGCACGCGCGGCGGCGGCGGCGTGCGGCTGAAATATTCCAATCCGATGTATATCGACGATGTCGCGGTCGATTTTCCCGACATGCCGATCATCATGGCGCATCCCTCTTTTCCGTGGCAGGAGGAGGCGCTGTCGGTCGCCCAGCACAAGCCGAATGTCTATATCGACATGTCCGGCTGGTCGCCGAAATACTTTCCGCCGATCCTGGTGCGCTACGCCAACACGATTTTGAAGAACAAGATGCTGTTTGGTTCGGATTATCCCGTGATCTCGCCGGATCGCTGGCTGAAAGATTTCGAGGCGATCGATATCAGGCCGGAGGTGCGGCCCCTGATTCTTAAAGAGAACGCGATCAAGTTGTTGGGTTTGCGATAAGACCTGGTCTTGGCTCGGCCGTCGCCACGGACTGCGAGGTCACGACCGGAGGAGGTCGAGCGACATAAAAACGCTGTTCGAATCCGGCCGATAGTCGGCAAAGGGTTGGCATTCGACAAAGCCGTGGCGCCTGTAGAAAGATCGTGCCGGGCGAAAGTAATCCCATGAACCCGTTTCCAGGCTGAGGCGCGAAACTCCTGCGTCCCGCGCGTGTCGAATGATGTGATGCAGCATTGCTGTCCCTATGCCGCTTCGGCGCATAGACTGCGCAACGTGCATGGATTTGATTTCACCGTGATCAAGCGAGAGCCGCTTCACTTCGCCTACGCCGCAGACGACTTCATCCTCCCATGCCGACCAGAAGGTGATATCAGGGCATGCCAGTCCAGATAAATCCAAGGCGTGGGCGCTGCCCGGGGCCGTGTTGGATCGAGCCGTCGTCAAATGGATTTGCAGGAGATTCATGACACGCGGATCGTGCCGTCCGCCCTGGATTATCTGCATCGGTGGGGAACTCGATGCTGAGCCGTCAATGTGTACCGCAGCGTTGAGGCGCCCATGAGTTTAAGGTCGCATTCCGTTGCGCATCGGGGGCCGAGGGAGTGGCTTACAAGTACCCCGTGCCCGCCTCCGACGCGAACCGGTCCGGGGGACCCTGCCAGACAATGCGCGCGTGCTCGAGCACATAGACACGATCGGCATGCGGCAGCGCGAACGTGACGTTCTGCTCGCCCAATAGAACCGTGATCGGGGTAGTCTGACGCAGCTTTTCCAGAGCCTTCGACAACTGCTCCAGAATGACCGGCGCGAGCCCGAGCGTAGGCTCGTCGAGGATGAGCAGCTTCGGCTTCATCATCAGCGCGCGAGCGATCGTCAGCATCTGCTGCTCCCCCCCCGACAGCGTGCGTGCCACCTGCCCCTGGCGCGATTTCAGAATCGGGAAAAGATCGAACAGCCACGCGAGCTGCGTCGCCGCTTCTTTCGCCGGGAGGTGATTGCCGCCGAGATCGAGATTCTCGCGAACCGTCATATCCGGAAAGAGCTCGCGACCTTCCGGCACTTGCACCACGCCGTCGCGCGCGATCGAGGCCGGCGTCCTGCCCTTGAGCACCTTCCCGTCCCAGCGGATCGCGCCGGAATGCGGCACGAGACCGGAAATTGCATTGAATAGCGTCGTCTTGCCGGCGCCGTTCAGCCCGACGATCGAGACGAATTCGCCTTCATGCACGTGAATGTCCACGCCCTGCAGCGCCTGCGCCTTGCCATAGAGCACGCCGACTTTGTCGACTTGCAGGAGCGGTGTGTCGGCGTCCTTGAACGTGCTTTCCGGCCGCGCCGCAGTCTCGATTGAACCGCCGAGATAGACGCGGCGCACGGTTTCGTTGCGCATCACCTCATCGGCCGAACCCTCGGCGATGCGTTCGCCGAGATACATGGCGAAGACGCGATCGACCAACGCCGCGACGCTTTTGACGTTGTGATCGACGAGCAGCACGGCGCGGCCGTCATTGCGGAACCCGCGGATCAGTTCGGAGAAGGTCGCGACCTCCGTCGGCGTCAACCCGGCAAACGGCTCATCGACCAGAACCACGCGCGGATCGCGCGCAATCGCCTTGGCAAGCTCCATGCGGCGCAAATCTGCGAAGGGCAGCGTGCCCGGACGGCGGTCCAGCACATGACCGAGGCCGACGCTCGCGGCGATTTCGCGGGCGCGCCGGTCGACATGGGGATCGGCAAACAGTTTGAGCAAACTGTCGGGCAGCAGCGCAAGTTTGATGTTCTCGAGCACGGTCTGGCGGTGCAGCGGTCGCGAATGCTGGAAGACAATGCCGACGCCCTGCCGCGCGACCTGGTGCGAGGGCCAGTTGGCCATCTCCACACCGTCGAGAACGACGGAGCCCGCGGTCGGTCTCTCAATGCCCATGATGAGCTTCATCACGGTCGACTTGCCCGAGCCGTTCGGGCCGATCAGACCGAGGATTTCGCCGCCCTTCAGCTCGAAGCTGACGCCGTTGACAGCGACAAGGCCGCCATAGCGTTTGACGAGACCATCGACCGCGAGCACCGTCACGCGTGCTCTCCGCGGCGGGTCAAAATGCCGAGCAAGCCGCTTGGCACGAACAGAATGACGACAAGCGCGACCGCCGAGACGATGAACGTCGACAGTTCGCCGAACGGGCGCAGCGCCTCGCCCGCCGCGATCAGGAAGATCGAGCCGATCGCCGCCCCGATGATCGTACGGCGGCCGCCAAGCACGGCGGCGATGATTACCTGCACGCCGACCGAGATCGACACGAGCGTGCCGACCGAGGCCGTGCCCATGTAAAAGACGAGCAGCGCGCCGGCGAGGCCGGAAAAGAATGCGCTGATCACGAAAGCTGTCATCTTGTGCTTGGTGACGTTGAAACCGAGCGCGCCGGCTTCGATCGGGTCCTGTCCGCTCGCTTGCAGGATGAGACCGACGGGCGAGCGCGACAGCGCATACAGGATGGCGCCGCTGATGATCATGAAGATGAGCGCGATGTAATAATTCGTGTCCGTGTCGACCGAGAGAACGTCCGGCACGGTGAGCCCGATTTCGCCGCCGGTGAATCCGGCAAAGACGACAATCAGGTTCATCATGATGAGAACGGCAACGAGCGTCGTCAGACCGAAATAGGGACCGCGCAGGCGCAACGCCGGCAACGCCAGCACCACCCCGCCGATCACCGCCATCACGGCGCCCGCCGCGATGCAGGGATAGACTGGCACGCCATAACCGTTGAGAATCCCCGCCGTGTACGCGCCGAGGCCGATCAGGAATGTGGGGCCGAAATTCACCTCGCCGGCAAAGCCGAAGAGGAGGTCCCACGCCATGGAGAAGACGCCGAAATAGTACGCGACCGTTAGAAGGCCGAGAATGTAACCCGAGACTTTTAGCGGCAGCAGCAGGCCGACAACGCAGCCGATAAAAGCGATCCAGAAAATGCGCGAGCGAAAGAGATTTCGCATGGCTCAGCGCCGCCCGAACAGGCCCTGGGGCCGCACATACATGACGACGACGAGCAGAAGCAGCGCCGGAATGAAGCGATAGGCCGGGTTGATCATGTAGGCCGTGACAGTCTCGAGGTAGCCGACGACATAGGCAGCAACGAGGGAGCCGGAGACGCTGCCCAAACCGCCGAGCACGACAATCGAAAAGGCACTGCCGGTCAGCGGTCCGGCGCTATAGGAGCTGACGCCGAGAAACATGCCGAGCAGCACGCCGGCGATGCCGGCGAGGACCCCGTAAATCGCCCAGATCGCGATGTAGATCCGCGATAGTTCAAAGCCGAGCAGCGTCACGCCGCGCGGATTCATCGACGCCGCGAGCACCGCTTTGCCCGACCGCGTTTTGTTGACGATGAGCCAGAGCACACCGATCCCGACCCAGCAGATGATCGCGGTGAAAATCTCGTTCTGCGGCGTGCGCACGCCCAAAATATTCACGACACCCTCGACGACCGGCAGCACCGTCTTGGCATTGTCGGTGAAGAAGTAGGCGATGAGCTCCTGGATCATGATGCCCCAGAGCAGCGTTCCGGTGAGCACGAAGATTTCCGTCTCTTCCTTCGGGATGGCGCGCGAAGTCTGCAGCGGCCGCACAACGACGAAATAGGTGGCGAAGGCGCCGATCAGCGTCACTGCGATGCCGAACAAGGCTGCGAGATAGGCGCCGACATGCAGCTCGTTGGTCGCGGCCCACGCCGCGACGGCGCCGAGCACCATCAGCGCGCCGTGCGACAGGTTGAGCACGCCGGAGACGCCGAAAATCAGCGTGAAGCCTGTCGCGCCGAGCGCATAGAGCGCGCTGATCGCGAAACCGTCGACGAGGATTTGCAGAGCAAGCATGTGTCGGAGCTTTAAGGCATTCAGCTCAAATTGACGCGCGAAAAAACGGCCCCGGCGAGATGCCGAGGCCGTTTGATGTGTATCTTACGGATTTTGCGCCTTGATGAAGCTCGGGAAGCGGATTTTCCCGTTGGCGATTTCCGGGGGCCAGACGGCGACTTGCTTGCCGTCCTGCCATTGCGAGATCATGCCGGTGATCAGGCCCTTGCCGTATTTGAGGCCGTGGGTGAACTGGTCTTCCTTGCCGTAGAACTGGATGCGGCCGATCGTGCCTTCCCAATCGGTCTTCTCGAGGGCCGCGACGAGCTTGTCGGAATCGGTCGAGCCGGCGCGCTTCACCGCGTCGGCGATGTAATAGACTTCGTCATAGGCCGTGTAGCCGGCATAGGACGGGAAGTTGCCGTACTTCTTGTTGAACGCGTCCGCGAAGGGCACCGACTTCGAGGTCATCGCAATGCCCGGACCCGATACCGACTGGAACAGGACCCCGTCGGCCGCGCCGTTCGTATCCTTCCAGAAGGTCGAGTTCGTGGCCTGCGACGAAATGCCGAGCATCGGAATCGGCACCTGCTGATTTTTCCACTGCACTGTCGGCTGCACCCCGATATGGCTGATGCCGGTGATCATCACGTCCGGCTTTTCGCCTTCGATCTTGTTGTAGATCGGGGTAAAGTCGGTCGTGTCCGGCGACATCCTGATGTGGTCGAGGATCTGCAACCCGATCTTCGGCAGGCATTCCTTGTAGCCGGCGTCGAGTGGCGTCGTCCACGCCGCGTCCTCGCTGAAGATGACAGCGGTCTTCATCTTGCGGTCGTTGACGAGGATATCCTTGGCGCCGTCGCAAACCGACATCGCAAGTTCCGCCGACGTCAGATAGCCGTGGAACGTATATTTGTTCTTCTCGTAATCGTTATGCACCGCCTTGGTTATTTCGTTCGAGGCGGCACCCGGCGTGATCATCACGGTCTTCAGCCGGGCCGCCCACGGCTCGAGCGCCAGCACCACCTCGCTGATATAGCTTGCGATGACGGCGTTCACCTTGTCGTCGGAGACGGCGCGCTGGAACGCACGCACGGAATCGGTGGCGGAACTCTTGTTGTCGTAGCTGATGATCTGAATCTGCCGGCCATCGACGCCGCCCTTCGCATTGATCTCGTCGGCCGCGAGCTGCGCCGCCTGCGGGATCGACGCACCGGCGATCGCCTGCGCCTCGGCTATGACTGCAATCTTGATCGGATCCGCGGCTTGGGCCTGGGTGAGGGTGACGAGCGACGCGAGTGCCGCGGCTCCCCCTAAAAGTACCCGACGAATGGACGAAGGACGCATCATCAAATCTCTCCCCTTATGTCCTGGTTTGTGGTTGCGCCGGTTCTGCGCGAAATGTACCCCGGGTGTCAACGCGGGGAGGCCCGCAGACCATCACCATTTCGTCTCATCATCTTGGCGGTGAAGGAGTTTTTGGCTTGACCATTGAATTCGCGCTGCCGAGCTTTGCCACATGAGCGGGATGGCCGTCCGCGGCGTCAAAGGTCGGCAAATCCTCGACTCGCGAGGGCGACCAACGGTCGAGGCGGATGTCTCGCTTAACTGTGGTGCGATGGGCCGCGCTTCAGTGCCTTCCGGCGCGTCCACCGGACACGGCGAGGCACACGAACTGCGTGACGGTGTGGCGGGCGAGTATTTCGGCCGCGGCGTCAAGCGCGCCGTAGCCAATGTCGAGGGCGAGATCGCGCGTGCGCTGCGCGGCTATGATGCCGATGACCAGGCTGGCCTCGATGCGCGCATGCGTGAGCTTGACGGCACCGAATCTTTGTCGCGGCTCGGTGCCAACGCGGTGCTTGCGGTGTCGCTTGCGGCCTGCCGTGCCGTCGCTGCAGCCAATGGCGAGGCGCTCTATCGGCGGATTGCCGGGCTCAGCGGGACTGCGCGCATGTCACTCCCCGTTCCAATGGTGAATATTCTGAGCGGTGGATTGCACGCCGGACGCGGCATGGACGTGCAGGATTTTCTGGCGGTGCCGCTATCGGCAGAAGATTATCAATCGGCGCTGCATATGATGCTGCGCGTTCGCGCCGCCGCTGAGAATGTGGTCGCGCGATCCGGCGCGCCGACACTGCTCGCCGATGAGGGCGGCCTCAGTCCCGCGTGCCGGAGAACCGAGGCGGCCCTCGATCTTATGATCGAGAGCATCGACGAAGCAGGGCTCATTCCCGGCCAGGACGTTGGTATCGCGCTCGACGTCGCGGCGACATCGCTCGCCGACGAAAAAGGCAATTACGCTCTGGCGCGTGAGGGAACGACCTTATCGAGCGCCGAGATGATCGAGCGAATGGTGCGATGGCGAGAGGCGTATCCGGTCGTCTCCATTGAGGACGGTCTGCACGACGAGGATTGGGAGAATTGGAGGGAGCTGGCCAAGCAGCTCACTGGAATTCAGATCGTCGGCGACGATCTCTTCTGCACTAATCGGGCGCGAATCGAGGCCGAGGTCGCCCGCGGCGCCGCGAACTGCGTCCTGATCAAGCTCAATCAGAACGGCACGCTAACGGGGACGCTCGATGCGATCCGCGCGGCGCGCGAGGCGGGCTATGCCACGGTGATTTCGGCGCGCTCAGGCGAGACCGAAGACTCGTTCATGTCCGACCTCGCTGTCGGCACGGCGGGCGGACAGATCAAGATCGGCTCGCTTCGCAATAGCGAGCGGCTGACGAAGTACAATCAATTGCTGCGGATCGCGGAGGAGACCGACATGCCCTATGCCGGCGCGCGGGCTCTCGCCGGCGCAGGCTGCGTGCTCGCGACATGAGCGCGACGTGCATTGCGGGTGAGACGGGGCTACCCGCGGCAATGCAGGCATTTCTGCGCGAGCTTGGCCTCGATGAAAAGGTCCTAGCGGCGCGGGCGCTGACTGGCGGCGTTTCCTCCGACATCTGGCTGATCGAGACGCAAGATCAGCGTCTCTGCATGAAGCGCGCTTTGCCTGCCTTGCGGGTCGCCGCCAATTGGCAGGCACCGGTTGAGCGCAGCACGTATGAGTATGCGTGGATGACGCGTGTGCGCGCGATATTGCCGCAAGCCGTTCCACGTTTGCTTGGGCGTAGCGTGGATGGCGCGATGTTCGCGATGGCTTTCCTAGATCCGCGAGACTATCCGGTATGGAAAGAGGCGATGCTCGGCGGCAAAATCGATCCGCTTTTCGCCGGCAAGGTTGGTGCGACGCTTGCAACGATCCACTCCACGACAGCGAAAGACGCGAGCATTGCGCCCGAATTCGCTTCCGATCGCATTTTTCATGCGATCCGGCTTGAGCCTTACCTCCTCGCAACAGCACAACGTCATCCCGATATAGGCCCGCAGCTCCGCGCGCTCGCCGAGCGCACTGCATCGACCAAGCAGGCGCTGGTCCACGGCGATGTCAGTCCAAAGAACATTCTGATCGGCAGCTCCGGCCCGGTCTTCCTCGATGCCGAATGCGCCTGGCACGGCGATCCGGCATTCGACGTCGCCTTCTGCCTCAATCATCTGATGCTGAAATGCATTCCTCTGCGCGAATATTCCGATATGCTTCGCCAGGCGTTTGCGGAATTTAGCTCGCATTACCTCGCGCGCGTCGATTGGGAACGCGTGGAGGACATGGAAGAACGCTGCGCCACCCTGCTGCCAGCGCTCACGCTAGCACGCATCGACGGCAAATCGCCGGTCGAGTATGTCGTGGCCCAGGGCGACAAAGGGCGCGTGCGCGAGATCGCGCGTGCACTGATCGCCGAGCCCCGTTCGCGGCTCGGCGAAGTCGCCGATGCATGGCACCGTGGCGTTACGAAGCACTAGCGCATGCTGTTTACCTCGCCTATCTTCCTGTTCGGTTTTCTCCCGGTTGTCTTGCTTGGCTTCCATCTATGGCGCCGCGTCGGCAGCAACATCCTGCTTGTCGCCTGGCTGCTTGCCGCCTCCATCGTGTTTTACGCTTGGTGGAGCCCCGCTTTTCTGCTGCTACTGATCGCCTCGATGCTTGCCAACTATTATTTGGGCTACGCGATCCAGCGAGCCGATGGGCGAACGCGAAAGTTGCTCTTCATCTTCGGCGTCGCCGGCAATTTGGCGCTTCTCGCCTACTTCAAATACGCCGATTTCTTCATCGACACACTGAACAATGTCACACGCGCCGATCTGCCGCTTCTGCACGTCATCCTGCCGCTTGGCATTTCTTTCTTCACCTTTCAGAAAATCGCGTACCTCGCCGACATCCATGCACGCCACGCGCGGACGCGGCGGCTGGCCGATTTCGCATTGTTTGTCTTCTTCTTCCCGCAACTGATCGCGGGCCCGATCGTGCATCACTCTGAGGTGATGCCGCAATTCCGCCTGCTCGGGCGCGAAGAGGCGCATGACCGGCAGAAGGCCAGCGCGCCAGCCTGGGAGAACAGTGCGGTTGGACTAACCATCTTTCTCATTGGCCTCGTCAAGAAAGTCGTCATCGCCGATCAGATCGCCCGCTATGTCTCGCCGGTCTACGCCGCGGCGTCACATGAACCGGCTGTCGGGTTCGTACTCGCGTGGCAGGCGGCGCTCGGTTATACCGTGCAGCTCTATTTCGACTTTTCCGGCTACAGCGACATGGCCATCGGCCTTGCGCGCTTGTTCGGGATACGACTGCCGGCAAATTTCAATTCCCCCTACGCGTCGCTTTCGATCGTCGATTTCTGGCGGCGCTGGCACATGACGCTGTCGCGTTTCCTGCGCGACTATGTCTACATCCCGCTGGGCGGCAACCGCCACGGCACTTGCCGGCGCTACGCCAATCTGATGGCGACGATGATCTTAGGCGGCTTCTGGCATGGCGCGGGCTGGACATTTGTCTTATGGGGTGCCTTGCACGGCCTGTATTTGTTGATCGCGCACGGCTGGGAATCGTTTTCGCGTATACAGCTTCCCGCGCCCCTCGCCTGGATCGTCACGCTCGTGGCGGTGATTGTCGCCTGGGTGATTTTCCGCGCGCCGGATTTGCACAGCGCCGGCGTGATTCTCGCGGGACTTATTGGCGTGCAAGGTCTGCATCATCCGATTGCCAACGTCGCCGAGACACCTGCCGCGATCCTGATTTCCGTCGCGCTTCTTGTTCTCTGTGCCGTCTTGCCCAACACGCAACAGATCATGCGCAGCTATCGCCCGGTCCTCGGACCCGTCACAGCGCCCATGCTGTCGCTGCAATGGTCTCCGGCTCTGCGCTTTGCAGCGCTCGGCGGCGTCGCCGCGATCGCTGTCATGCTTCTGTCCTGGGAGACCTCGGAATTCCTGTATTTTCAGTTCTGAGGACGTGAATGCGCTCCTACCTTCTGAAGGTGCTGGCATGCGCGTTGGCGGCCATTTCCATTGTCGGCGCTCTCGTCTTGTTTACCGATGCATTCGCACTCTTCGGAACACGTCTCCTTCCAACGAAGTTGTTTCCGCATACATTGCGGATGACGACCAGCGGCGATCGCGTTATTAAGGCGACAGAAATCGCGTACAGACGCGAGCCGCTCGACATCCTGTTTGCCGGCTCCTCGCGCGTGGCATTCGCGTTCGATCCGCGCTCCCCCTCGCTTCGCGAAATGCAGACTTACAATGCCGGACTGAACGGCTCTCATTCCTACGAGACCAGCCGTATCGTGCGCTACGCAATCGACCACGTCCGGCACATACGTCGGATCGTCTGGAACATCGACTTCGAAGAATTCTTTCGCCCGTTGAGTGGTGAAGCGGATTTTGCGCATTCGGCGTTCGCTCGGACACCGCTGGCGCTCGGCTATGCCCGGCACCTCCTCTCATATGAAGCTTTGCGCAAGTCGGCAGACGCAGCGATCTCGGCCCTACGCGGCGGATTTTTCCCTTATATCGACGTTGACGGGTTCTACATACACGAGCGCTCGGACGCGGCGCGCGGCGCAATCGACTATCCGCTGATGCCGAGATTGCGCAATTTCTATCCGGATTACGTTTTCTCCGGGCAAGAGCGATACGCCGAATTACTTGACGCGCGTCTCGCCGATCTCGACGCGACCCTCGCCTACGCAAAAGCACGCGGTGTCGATATCGACATCGTGCTTATGCCGGTTCACGTCACCCGGCTTACACTTTACCAGGTTGGCGGCCTGCTGCCGTTGTGCAGAAGCTGGGAGCAGGCACTTGCGCAAAATCTTGCGAGAGCCGCGGAGCTGCCCGGCAGCGGAACCATTCGCGCCTTCGACTTTTCCTTGCTCACGCCGGTTTCACTCGAGGATTTCCCGCTGCCCGACTCAGGCAAGCACGCGCGCTTCTTCCTCGAGACGTTGCATCCCGGTCCCGTTGTCGGCGACATGATCGTTGCGCGTTTGCTCGATCGGCCTTCCCCGCTCGAAATTCCGGGTTTCGGCGCGCCGCTTGAAGAAGCTGTCACGCCGGAGCGCTTTGCCGAAGACGATGCGAAGCTGCGTGCCTGGGAAAACGCGCACCCGGAATTGGTGAGGCAGATCGAGGCGCTCGTCGCACAGGAGCGCCTATCGGCGAAGTAGCTAGTCCCCACCTCCCGCCGTCTGCAGCCACGCGGCGCCGCAACCCTTGGCAAGCTCACGCACCCGCAAAATGTAGCTCTGGCGTTCCGTCACCGAGATCACGCCGCGCGCGTCGAGCAGATTGAACAAATGCGACGCCTTGATGCATTGGTCGTAAGCCGGCAGTGCGAGCTTGTGATGGCGCTCGTTCGCATGCTCGCTCGGCTGCCCGGCCTCGAGCAGGGTTTTGCACTCCTCCTCCGCGTCGCGGAAGTGCTGGAACAGCTTTTCGGTATTGGCGTATTCGAAATTGTAACGGGAATATTCCTGCTCGGCCTGCAAAAACACGTCGCCGTAGCTGGTGCGCTCGGCACCATCGCGCCCGTTGAAATTCAGCTCGTACACGTTCTCGACGCCCTGGACATACATGGCCAGCCGCTCGAGACCATAGGTGAGCTCGCCCGAAACCGGCGCGCATTCAAACCCGGCGACCTGCTGAAAATAGGTGAATTGCGACACTTCCATTCCGTCGCACCAGCATTCCCAACCCAGGCCCCAGGCGCCGAGCGTCGGGCTTTCCCAGTCGTCCTCGACGAAGCGGATGTCGTGGAGATGCGCGTCGATGCCGATCGCCGCGAGAGAGGCGAGGTAGAGGTCCTGCAGATCGCCCGGGGAGGGCTTCAGGATCACCTGAAATTGATAATAATGCTGGAGACGGTTCGGATTTTCGCCGTAGCGCCCGTCCTTTGGCCGCCGCGACGGCTGCACGTAAGCCGCGCGCCATGGATGCGGCCCGAGCGAGCGCAACGTGGTCGCCGGATGGAACGTGCCGGCGCCGACCTCCATGTCGTAGGGCTGCAGGATGACGCAGCCGTGATCGGCCCAGAAGCGCTGCAGCGTCAGGATGAGGCCCTGGAACGAGCGCTTCGGGTCGAGTGAACTTTCGGCCGCAGCGGCATCCATTTGATCTTCCTTCGTGAGCGCGCGGAACCTAGAAAGGCCGCCATCTTGGGTCAAATCACTGGCCGGCATGAGCGACGTGAACCTGAATTCCCGCATCTATCCTGCCCGGCCCCTGCTCGCCGTGTCCGTCGCCTGTTTCCGCGACGGCAAAGTGCTGCTTGCAACCCGGACCCGACCGCCCGCACAGGGCGCCTTGACCCTCCCCGGCGGCTTGGTCGAACCGGGCGAGCGCTTGAGTGAGGCGGCCGTCCGAGAGTTGCGCGAAGAGGTGGGCGCCGAAGCCGAGATCATCGGCTTTAACGCTCATGCCGAACGGATCGATCGCGACCCAGGCGGCCGCATCAAGCACCATTATGTCATCGCCTCGTTCGTCGCGCGCTGGACCGCAGGCGAGCCGCAGCCCGGGCCGGAGGCGGGCGAGATCGTCTGGGCGGACCCAAACGCACTGAACGGATTGCCGCTGACCGCCGGCCTACGCGCCCTTCTGCGGCGCGCAGCCCGCATGATAGAAATGGCCGCATGAATCGGCGTGTTTCCTTGCCGCGGCACGTTATAGCCGCCCTCGCGCTCGCCGGCCTCGTGTGCTCGTCATCCGTGCCGGCTCTGTCGCAATTTTGGGGCGCGCCGCAACAACAGCAGCCGCCGGGCGGCGGCTTTTTCGGCGGCGGGGGATGGCCCTGGGGACAGCAACAACCCGCGCCCGCGCCGCGTTACGATCCGCGGGAGCAAGCCCCCGTTCACCGGCGGCCCGTTGCGCGCCCGCTCGCACACCCGCCTTCGGCGTCCGCACCGAAGCCGGGTGCGCCGGCGCCGGCAAAGCCCGGTGAGGTTCCCGCGTCCGCCTCAGCCACTCCGGAACAGCCCGCCGTCGAGGGACCGCCGCCGCCGTACGAGCCGGAATTGTTGCGGCTCTCCGAGATCCTCGGCGCGCTCTCCTATCTCCGCGACATCTGCGGCGCGCGTGACGGCGACGCCTGGCGCGCCAAGATGTCCGCCCTGCTCGACGCTGAGGCCAAGACGCAGACGCGCCGGGAGCGCCTCGCCGGCGCTTTTAACCGGGGCTTCCGCGGTTACGAGGTGATCTACCGAACCTGTACGCCGAACGCCGAGACGGTGATCACGCGATATCTCAACGAGGGCGGCCGACTCGCGCGCGACATCAATTATCGGTACGGCGCATCCTGACGCGATCCGACGCGTCGCATTAACCTTTTCGCAAGAGCTTTGTCGCCGCACCTCGACGCGCTCGTTAATGTCCGTGGCGATGACCCTCTCTCTTGCAGATGCCGCGCCGGACGAGACTTTCGGCAGCGAAGACCGCCAGGTCGCGCTCGCTTTCGTGACCGAAGCCTTCGCCGAGGCGGTGCTCGCCGGAGTCGAGGGCGAGTGTTTCGCGCATGCGGCGATCTTCGCGGCCTTGCAGGAACTCGTCGCGACCTATGGCGAAGAGCCGGTCGTCACGTTTGCCGAACGCCTGCCCGGACGGGTGCGCAGCGGCGAATTCTCAGCCGCGAGCCGCCACTGAACGGAAGCGGCGCGCGTGCCGGCGCGCATTTGCAGCAGTTGCGCCGCGAAGCAATCGGGTTACCTGTTGCCGGATGGCAAACTCCACGACTTCTGACCCGATCCTGCTTGGCGATCGCGGTGTGCTGCGCGTCGGCGGCCCGCAATGTGAGGCCTTCCTGCAGGATCTCCTCAGCAACGACGCCACGAATCTTGCAGCAGACGAGGGGGCCTATGCGGCGCTGCTGACGCCGCAGGGCAAGATTTTGTTCGATATGATCATCATTATGACCACCGCGGAAAACGGCGCGCGCGCGTTCCTGCTCGATTGTGCGCGCGAGCAGGCTGACGATCTCGCCAAGCGCCTCGGCTTTTACAAGCTGCGCGCCAAAGTGACGATCGAGGATCGTTCGGACCACCTCGCGGCGCTGGCCTCTTTCGGCGGGAAGCCGCAGGTCGAGGGAATCGTCGTGCGCGATCCGCGTTCGGCGGCACTAGGCTACCGCGCCTATCTGCCGCGCGACAAAGCCGGGCCGGTCGAGACCGATACGAGCGCCTATGAAGCCCGCCGCATCCAGGTGGGCGTGCCGAAGGGCGGCGTCGATTTCCTCTACGGCGACGCCTTTCCGCACGAAGCCAATTTCGACCTGATCAATGGGGTGGACTTCAAGAAGGGCTGTTATATCGGCCAGGAAGTCGTCTCACGCATGCAGCACCGCGGCACGGTCCGCAAGCGCATCGTGAAGGTCGCTTTTTCCGGTGAAGCACCGGCCGTGGGGACGGAGATCAAAGCCGGCGAGACGCTGATCGGCACCATGGGATCGTCTGCCGGAGGGCACGGGCTCGCCATGGTGCGGCTCGATCGGTTGGAGGACGCCAAGGCAGTCGGCATTACCCCGATCGCGGCCGGCGCCCGACTCGACATTGAAGCCGAGATGGACCGCGCACCGGACGACTAGCGCAATCCACTCAGGTTCGCTGCGGACCGGAATGTCCGCCGTCGATTACACGTTCGCCTGCGTTACAAATTTCGTATTGAGATACGCCTCGATCGCCTCGGCGCCCCCTTCCGATCCGTAGCCGGAATCTTTGACGCCGCCGAACGGCACTTCCGGCAGCGCGAGGCCATGATGGTTGATCGAAATCATGCCAGTCTCGACCGCCGCGCCGATCGCCGCCGCCGTCTGCGTCGAGCGCGTATAGGCGTACGCCGCCAGGCCATACGGCAGGCGGTTGGCTTCCTCCACAACCTCGTCGAAGCTGCCGAAGGACGCGATCGGCGCCAGCGGCCCGAACGGCTCCTCATTCATGATCTTGGCTTCCCTCGGCACGTCGGTCATGACCGTCGGCTCGAAGAAATAGCCTTCATTGCCGATGCGCTTGCCGCCCGTGCGCAAGTTGGCGCCACGCTGCACGGCATCGTTCACAAAGCTTTCCATCGCGTCGACGCGGCGACTGTTGGCGAGCGGTCCCATGCGCGTCGAGGCATCCGTCCCCGGCCCGACCTTCAGCTTCTTCGTTGCGGCGACGAACTTATCGACGAACGGCTCATAGACTTTCTCGTGCACGAGGAATCGCGTCGGCGCGACGCAGACCTGCCCGGCATTGCGGAATTTATTTGCAGACAAGATCTTCGCCGCAGCATCGACGTCGGCGTCTTCGAAGACGATCGCCGGCGCATGTCCGCCGAGCTCCATCGTCACGCGCTTCATATGCTGTCCGGCAAGGCCGGCGAGATGCTTACCGACGACGGTCGAGCCGGTGAAGGAAATCTTGCGCACGATCGGATGCGGAATGAGATATTCCGAAATCTCCGAGGGCACACCGAAGACGAGATTGACGACGCCCTTCGGAATGCCCGCGTCGACATAGGCGCGCACAAGCTCCATGCAGCTGCCAGGCGTCTCTTCCGGACCTTTGAGGATGACCGAGCAGCCGGCGGCGAGCGCCGCCGACACTTTGCGGACGGCCTGGTTGATCGGGAAATTCCAGGGCGTGAACGCCGCGACGACGCCGACGGGCTCCTTGATCACGAGCTGATGCACGTTGCCCGCGCGCGCCGGAATGACACGGCCGTAGGTGCGCCGCGCCTCCTCGGCGAACCAGTCG
>JAFASC010000014.1 GCA_019244955.1 Methylobacteriaceae bacterium
CCGCTTCGCTGCCGTAGGCTTCTGGTACATGAACAGCGACAGGCTTTCGGGGCTCGCATATTCGAGCCACTCTTCCATCGACAGACCGTTGCCTTTCGACTTCGAAATCTTTTGTCCCTTTTCGTCGAGAAAGAGCTCGTAATTGAAGCCTTCCGGCGGCGTGCCGCCGAGCGCGCGCACGATCTGGCCGGAAAGCTTGATCGAATCGATCAAATCCTTGCCCGCCATCTCGTAATCGACGCCGAGCGCGTACCAGCGCATCGCCCAATCGGGCTTCCATTGCAGCTTGCAATTCCCGCCGGTGACCGGGGTTGTGTATGTCTCGCCGGTTTGCGGATCGCGCCAGGTGATCGTGCCGGCCTCCGCATCATGCGACTCGATCGGCACCTGCATGACGATGCCGGTTTGCGGATGCACCGGCAGGAACGGCGAATAGGTCGCGGCGCGCTCCTCGCGGAAACTCGGCAGCATGATCTTCATGATCGCGTCGTAACGCGAAAGCATGCGCAAAAGCGCCGCATCGAAACGCCCCGAGGCATAATAGTCCGTCGCCGAGGCGAATTCGTAGTCGAAGCCGAACGCGTCGAGAAAGGCGCGCAGCCGCGCATTATTGTGCGCGCCGAAACTTTCATGCGTGCCGAACGGATCCGGCACGCGCGTCAGCGGCTTGCCGAGATGCGCTGCGACAAGCTCCTTGTTCGGGATGTTGTCGGGGACTTTGCGCAAGCCGTCCATATCGTCGGAGAAGGCGATGAGCCGCGTCTTGTACTTGCCTTGCGTTAGCACCTCGAAAGCGTGACGCACCATGCTGGTGCGCGCGACTTCGCCGAACGTGCCGATGTGCGGCAGGCCGGAGGGCCCGTAGCCGGTCTCGAACAGCGCCTCCTCTTTGCCGCTCTTCTCGAGCCGCGCGACGACATTGCGCGCCTGCTCGAAGGGCCAAGCCTGCGAAACGCGTGCGGCGTCTTGCAAAGAAAGCGGTGCGGCGGCGTTCGCCGTTGCGGGATTCATTCGATGTCCTTAGAGGCGCGTGAAGTTAGGAATTGCCGGCGGATGCGTCAACGCGCCGGCCTCTCCGCCGCCGCCGCGCGGCGTCGCTCCGCAACCCAGATGCCGGAGAGCGCCAGCACCATCGCGATGGCATGGTAAGCATGAAAATCCTCGCCGAGGATCAGCACCGCAAAAAGCGCGCCGAAAACCGGTGTCAAATTGTTGAAGAGCCCTGCCCTGCCCGGCCCGATCAATTCGACCCCGCGCATGTAGAGCAGCTGCGCGATGAGCGAGGGGCCGGCGGCAACAAAGGCTAGGATCGCCCAGCCCTTCGGCGTCGGTGCATGGAAGTAGCCGCCAACAACTTCGATCAAGAAGAACGGCAGCGAGCTGACAAGCGCGCCCATGGCGAGCCCGGCGAAGAAAACCAGCGCCGAAATCGGCGGCCGGTCGAACAGCGCCAGCGTGTACCCCGCATAGAGCGCCGCCGCGACCAATATCATGAGGTCGCCGCGATTGAACTCGAGCTCGCGGATGCGCAGCGGCTCGCCATGCGTCGCAATCAACAGAATGCCGGATAACGCGACCAGCATGCCGATCACCTGCATGAAGGTGATGGGCACCCCGCGAAACAAAGCCGCGCCCGCGAGTACAAGCACGGGGATCGCCGTCTGCAACAGCGTCATGTTGACCGCGGTCGTGTAGTAGCCGGCGATGTAGAACAGCACAGTGAAGCCGGTGAAGCCGAACCCGGCCATCATGAGGATTTTGCGCCGGGCGCGCCACAATTCTTCGCGTTCGAGCAGGATGCGCTCGCGGAAAAGCGCGACGAGCACGATGCAGACGATCACCCAGCGCACGAAGACAAGCGTCATCGGCGTCACTTCGCCGGCGGCGGCGCGGGCCGCGACGCCATTGCCGCCCCACAGGGCGGTTGTGACGATCAGCGGTGGCCAAGCGTTGTCGTAAAAGGCAGACCAGATCGACTTGTAGGCGCGCAAACGCGTTTTCCTGTAGTGATGGGCTCGCAGAGCATGGGGAGCGCGAAACCGCAATCGCGCCCGAGACGGACCGGCCTGAAAAGGGCCGATTTGTCCGCAAGTCATAGTGCGTCATAGAGCGTGAGCGAAGCCGGAGGAATTTGATGAGGCGCATCGCAGCCATGTCTTCGATGATGACTTCGCTGAAGTCTCCGCTGGTGGCTTCGGCGACGTCGCCGGCCACCGCGTGGGCGGGCGCGCTCGCCATTTGCCTCGCGCTTTCACTGCCGGCGAGTTCGGCCGAGGTTGAGGTTGCATCGAAAATCGAGTCGGTGTCGCTCTCGCCGGATGCGGCGACGGTGACACGCGTCGCCGAAATCGATCTCAATCCCGGCGACGTGACGCTGATTTTCAAGAACCTGCCGTTTTCCCTCGACCCCGCTTCGCTGCGGCTCACCGGCTCCGCCCAGGAAAAGATCACGATCGGCACGCTCGAGGCGCGCGTCTCACCCAACGACATCAAGTCGAACGACAGCGCGGTCGAGGCGCGCCTGCGGGCGCTGCGCGCCGACCGGGAGGGTTGGCAGGTGAGCATCGACGCGCTCACGGCCAAGCAGGCGATGATGCTGCGCTTTTCGCAAAGCGGACCGGAAAAGCTGTCGCCGGAATCACGCCCGCTCGATATCGCGCAGTGGAACGCCGCCTGGGACACCGTCGGCAACGCGCTGGCCAAGGTCGGCGACGAACTGCGCGCGGCCAAAGCGCGCGCCCGTGACATCGACCAGGACATGAAGGCGCTCGAGAACAATCGCGAGCGCCCGGTTGCCAGGGGTCCCGGCCGTGACGTTCTGGCGAGCCTGCAGGTGCCCGCGGGCGTGGGAAAGCCGCGCCTCGAATTGAGCTACCGGGTGCCAGGCGCCTCCTGGCTGCCCACCTATGACGCAAATGTCGACACGACGGGAGGCAAGCCGCGTCTCGAATTCGTGCGGCGTGCGACAATCGTCCAGCGAACCGGAGAGGACTGGAGCGACGCGGCGCTCTCCGTCTCGACCGTGCGCGTCTCGGGCGGCACCGGGGCGCCGGACATGCAGACGCAGCGGCTCGCCTTCTATGAGCCGCCGACCCCTCCGCCCGAAGCGGCCGCCAAAGCCGCCGGGGCTGCGCCGCGCGCCGCATCGCGGGCGCTCACCGAGGCCGCCCCGGCCGCGGCAGCCCCACCCCACATCGCCGCCGGCGAGCGTGTCGCCGGACTCGAATCCGGTGCCTTCCAGGCGACCTATCAAGTCCCCGGCCGCCTCAGCGTGCCCGGTGACGGCACGCCGAAGAGCTTCGTCCTGTCGTCGCGCCAAATCACTCCGACGACCCTGATCAAGACGGTGCCCGCCCTCGATCCCACGGCGTACATGGAAGGCCATTTCACCAACGACGAGGACGCGCCGCTCCTACCCGGCGACGTCCGCGTGCGCCGCGACAATACCTTCGTCGGGACAGGGCGCGTCGGCTTGGTCGCGCCCGGCGACACGCTCGACCTCGGTTTCGGGGCCGACGACAAGGTGAAGGTCACGCGCGTGCCCACGCGCCGCAAGGAGAACGAGCCGAACTGGTTGGGGCAGACCAAGATAGAGACGCGCGAGTTCAAAACGACCGTGAAAAACCTGCACGATTTTCCCGTGCGGGTGACCGTGGTCGATCAAATCCCGATATCGGAAAACAGCGCAATCACCGTCGAGCAATTGCCGCAGACGACGCCGCCGACCGAAAAGCAGGTAGGCGACAAACGCGGCGTGATGAGCTGGACGTACGATCTCGCGCCGGCCGAAGCGAAGGAGATCCGCCTCGCTTATCGCATGAAATGGCCGGCCGAACGCGAGGTGGTCTTAGAAAGAGCGGGGAAGTAACAGGAGGGCCGTATACTCGCAACGAGATGATAAGAATAATGCCAAGTTGAGCGAGTTCTCGAAAGGTTTTTTCAATCGCCGATGGCACGTTCCCGGCCGGAGCGCGCGTCATGATGTCGGATGCGGTAAAATTGTCGACGGTGGAACGGCTGATTGCCAGTCGAAGGCCGTTCCCGCCAGCCATACGAGAGCAGTTCGAACGCGATAGCCGCGAACGGCACGAACGGCGGCTCGTAGCCGTGATTTGGCCGAGCATCATCGTTTATAATGTTTTACTCGGCGTCGACTACTTCCTCGTGCCGGACGCGTGGCAGGTTTCGGCTGCCATTCACTTCGTCATCGTGACGCCGCTCGCGATCGGCATTGCCGTGCTGCTCCCGCGCCTGCAGTCGCGCACCTCACGCGAGATCCTTGCCGCGCTCGTACCGTCGGCGATGAGCCTGCAAGTCCTGTTCATCTTCGCCGCGACGACCAGCCCCTTTGCTGACCAATATCAATATCTCGTTGTGCTCAATACCGTCTTCCTCAGCACGAGTTTGCGTCCGCAATTCTGGATCGTGCTGACGGTTTCCGCGATTGTATTTGCGCTGCATTTCGCGGCCGTGCAGTTTCTTTCCGATTTGCGCTGGCAGGAGGCCGCGATGGCTTCGTTGGTGCTCATGATGGTCACTTACGTCACCGCGATCGGCAGCCTCAGCGCCCAGCGGCGGGAGCGGCGGTCATATCTTTTCCGGTTGCGCGAAAGTTTGCGTCATGCCGAGGCCGACCTGTCCTCGCGTCACGACAAGCTCACCGGTTTCCTGAACCGCAGCGGCCTCGATAAAGCCTTGAAGGACCTCTGGAAGGGACCCGTCTCGCAAGTTGCCGCGATCATGATCGATATCGATCATTTCAAGAGCTACAACGACCATTACGGCCATCTCGCCGGCGATTCCTGCCTGAAAGAAATGGCGACGATCATCGCCGCGGAGACGCGCCAGCCGAAAGACATTGTCGCGCGCTTCGGCGGCGAGGAATTCCTGGTCCTTTTGCCGAACACCGACCTGCGCGAAGGCAGCCGCATCGCCGAGCGGATGCGGCGCGCGCTGACCGATGCCGCGATGCTGCACGAAGGTGAAGGCGCTTGCGGGTTTATCTCGGCGAGTTTCGGTGTCGGATCGGCGGCGACGAAGACGATGAGCGCGCGCGAGCTGATTTCCGCGGCCGATGCGGCGCTTTATCACGTCAAGAAAAATGGCCGCAACGGCGTCTGGCCGGCGGTTGACCGCCCGGTGCTCAGTGTCGTCGGCCCGGGCGCGGGTGAGACCGAGCGCCGCTCGGCTTGAGGTCTCTCGCCTTTACTCCTCTCCCCCGATCCGCTAACCCTCAACCGCAAGAGCCCGGCCTTGCGCCGGGTTTTTTGTTGGAATTTTGCGCGCGGGGCCGGGGATCAGGGCGCGATGGCGAATGTGGTCGTGGTCGGCGCCCAATGGGGCGACGAGGGCAAGGGCAAGATCGTCGACTGGCTGTCGGTGGAGGCCGACGTGGTCGTCCGTTTCCAGGGCGGGCACAATGCCGGCCATACGCTGGTCATCGACGGCGTCACCTACAAGCTGGCGCTCTTGCCCTCGGGCATCGTTCGACCGGGCAAATTGTCGGTCATAGGCAACGGCGTTGTCCTCGATCCGCATCACCTGGTGCAGGAGATCGGCAAACTCGAAGCACAGGGCATCGCGGTCACACCCGACAATCTGAAAATCGCCGACAACGTCTGCCTGATCCTGTCGATCCACCGCGAGCTCGACGCGCACCGCGAGGGCGCCTCTGACAACGCGATCAAGATCGGCACGACCAAGCGCGGCATCGGCCCGGCTTATGAGGACAAAGTCGGACGGCGCGCCATTCGGCTCATGGATCTCGCCGAGCCCGACACGCTCGACGAGAAGATCGCGCGGCTCCTGTCACATCACGATCCCTTGCGCCGCGGGCTCGGACTGGAGCAGGTCGCCGCGAGTGCGCTGCGCGACGAGCTCTTGAGCGTCGCGCCAAAAATCCTGCCGTTTATGGATGCGACCTGGGAATTGCTCGACGGCGCGCGGCGCGCCGGCAAACGCATCCTGTTTGAAGGCGCACAGGGCGCGCTGCTCGACGTCGATCACGGCACCTACCCTTTCGTGACATCATCGAACACGGTCGCGGCGAGTGCTGCGACCGGCTCCGGCCTCGGGCCGCGCGCGATCGGCTATGTGCTCGGGATCGCCAAGGCGTACACGACGCGCGTCGGCGGCGGCCCGTTCCCGACCGAATTGCACGATGACACCGGCAAGCTCATCGGCGATCGCGGTCACGAATACGGCGTCAATACCGGGCGGCGGCGGCGCTGCGGCTGGTTCGATGCCGTGCTGGTGCGCCAGACGGTGAAGACCTCCGGCATAGACGGAATCGCGCTCACCAAGCTCGACATCCTCGACGGCTTCGCGGAAGTGAAAGCCTGCATCGGCTACATGCTCGACGGCGACCGCATCGATCGCTTGCCGGCCAGCCAGTCGGCGCAGGAGCGTGTCGAGCCGATCTACGAAACGATCCAAGGCTGGGAAGGCACGACGAGCGGTGCGCGGTCCTGGGCCGATCTTCCCGCGCAAGCGATAAAATATGTGCGGCGAATCGAAGAACTCATCGAAGCGCCGGTTGCGCTACTGTCCACAAGTCCCGAGCGCGACGACACCATACTGGTCCATAATCCCTTTCAGGATTGAGCGAATCCTGCGTTAGGATTGACCTAAACCCGCGCCCGGTGCTTGTAACGCTCAGATGGCAGATTATTACCCGCTGCTGGCGAAAGCCGTCGCTGCGCAAGCGCAGTCGGACCCCAACAAACGCCGCGCGATTTATGAGCGGGCGCGCACGGCGCTGCTAGGGCAGTTGCGCGCCATCCAGCCGCCGATTCCCGAACCGGATATCCAACGCGAGAGCCAAGCCCTCGACGAAGCCGTCAACCGGCTGGAGAGCGAGATCGCGGCGAAAGACGCCGCGCCGGCCCGCGCAGCGGGCGAGTCGTCCGCTGCCGCCTCAGGCGTTTCGGAGACTGGGCGCACGCGGCTGCCGCTGCGGCCATTGCCGCCGCGGCCGCTTCCGCCGCGCCCGCCGCTTCGCTCGCGTCTCGAGATCAAGCCAGCGCCTCCGCCGCCCGCCGAGGCGCCGCCCGAGCCGCCATCCTCGCCAGAAGAGAGCCCTGCGCCGCTCGTCGATACGGCCACGGATACGGCGGCGCAAGCCGACACCTGGCAGGAGCCGGGCGCGCCCGCGGGCGGTGCTGCGTCCGGGTTCACGCTTCCGCACAACCGGGCCGAGCCGGAGCCGCCCCCGCTTCGTCCGCGCGGCGACCAGTTCCACCCGGCGGC
>JAFASC010000349.1 GCA_019244955.1 Methylobacteriaceae bacterium
CCTCGGCATTGAAGGCGCTGGCGGATGCAGCCGGGCAGCGCTTCGGTTATGTCGATGTGTGGATCAACAATGCGGGCGTGAGCTATCCCGATAAGGTCCCGTGGTGGGAACTCGATCCGGAGCGGGTCGACAACATCGTACGTGTGAATTTCATTGCACCGATATTGAGCGTCGGTGCCGCATTGCCCTGGCTGAAGAAAAGCAAGAAGCCGCACATCATCAACATCGGATCGGTGTCGGGATTTGTGGCGGTGAAGGGCATCTACTCCGCGACGAAGTTCGGCATTCGCGGGCTGACCGAGGCGATGCGGCGCGAGCTTGCAAGCGAAGGCGTCAGTGCTTCCATGGTGTCTCCGGGCTATGTGCGCACCGAGCTCACGGCCAATCGAGACCAGGTCGCGAACATGCCCGGACCTGAAATCGTGGTGAAGGAGATCGTCAGCCTCGTCGAGCGGGGCCCGCGGCGCAACGTCGTCGTGCCCGGCTATTATCGCGTGCCGATCTGGCTTAATACGATGCTGCCGGGACTTGTCGACTTTGCGCTTGGCCGCCGGCGTAAGTCCGCGCGGGCGCGGCAATAGCGATTGTTGCGACGGTTTGTGGACGTTGCTCTCTATGCTAGACACACTTGCAACTGAAATGCAGGCGGGCTGATGAAGCATATCCTCGACAATCTCGATCGGCGCCGTGCCGATGCACGGGCCGGGGGCGGGCAGGCACGCATCGATGCACAACATGCGCGCGGCAAGCTGACCGCGCGCGAACGCATCGAGCTGCTCATGGACCACGGATCGTTCGAGGAGTTCGACATGTTTGTCGAACATCGTTGTGACGATTTCGGCATGGAGAAGATGAAAATTCCCGGCGACGGCGTCGTCACCGGATGGGGGACGGTCAATGGCCGCACGGTTTTCGTTTTCGCCAAGGATTTCACCGTTTTCGGCGGCTCGCTCAGCGAAACGCATGCGCAGAAGATCACCAAAATTCAGGACATGGCGCTGCGCAATTGCGCGCCGATCATCGGCTTGTTCGACGCTGGCGGGGCGCGCATTCAGGAGGGCGTCGCCGCGCTCGGCGGCTATGGCGAGGTGTTCCAGCGCAATGTGCTCGCGTCCGGCGTGATCCCGCAGATTTCGGTGATCATGGGGCCGTGCGCCGGCGGCGACGTTTATTCCCCGGCAATGACGGACTTCATTTTCATGGTGCGGGATACGAGCTACATGTTCGTGACCGGACCTGACGTTGTGAAAACGGTCACCAACGAAAACGTCACCGCCGAAGAACTCGGCGGCGCCTCGATTCACACGACCAAAAGCTCGATCGCCGATCGCGCTTACGACAACGATGTCGAGGCGCTCTTGCAGATGCGGCGGCTCATCGACTTTCTGCCGTCTTCGAACACAGACGAGGTGCCGGAATGGCCGTCCTTCGACGATGCGCAGCGTCTCGATAAATCGCTCGACACGCTGATCCCGGAAAATCCTAACAAGCCCTACGACATCAAGGAGCTGATCCTGAAGATTGCCGATGAAGGCGACTTCTTTGAAATCCAGGAAGCGCATGCACGCAATATCGTGACCGGCTTCGGGCGCATTGAGGGACGGAGCGTCGGCTTTGTCGCCAATCAGCCGATGGTCCTTGCCGGAGTGCTCGACGCGGACGCCTCGCGCAAGGCAGCGCGTTTCGTGCGCTTCTGCGACTGCTTCAACGTTCCCCTCGTGACCTTCGTCGACGTGCCGGGATTTCTGCCGGGCACTGCGCAGGAATATGGCGGCCTGATCAAACATGGCGCCAAACTGCTGTTCGCTTACGCCGAGGCGACAGTGCCGAAAGTAACGGTCATTACGCGGAAAGCGTTCGGCGGCGCCTACGACGTGATGGCTTCAAAGCATCTGCGCGGCGACATCAATCTCGCCTGGCCGACGGCGCAGATCGCCGTGATGGGCGCCAAAGGCGCCGTCGAGATCATCTTCCGCGCCGATATCGGCGATAAGGAGAAGATCGCGGCGCGCACCAAGGAATACGAAGAGCGCTTCCTTTCACCTTTCGTCGCGGCTGAACGCGGCTATATCGATGAGGTGATCATGCCGCATTCGACGCGCCGGCGTATCGCCCGCGTGCTGGCGATGCTCAGGCACAAGGAGCTGGAGAATCCGTGGAAGAAGCACGACAATATTCCGCTGTGATTCACTGCGGAGTCAGATCGTTTGCACCTTGATTTTTAATCGCCGTGCCGCTGCGAGTTGCTTTTGATCAGCTGTGATCAACGCAACTTCGTTCTTTAGCGCAAGTGCAAGATAAAGGCAGTCGTAGATTGCCAGAACGTGAGCCGCGGCGATATCAGCAGCCTTGGAAATCAGCGGCTCATCCCGCTCGAAAGTTCCGATAATTCTGTTTAGTGCAGGCAGCGTCTCGTGCAGTTGCGCTTGCGTCGCTTCGTTGCGTCGACTTCTGCGCCAAAGAACGTGAAAGACTTCGAGCCGCAGAAAAGCGGGGGCGGCAAGATCATGCCCTTGGACGGTTTTGCGTGCTTGCTCGCTGCCTTCTTCGTCGAGCAACCATTTCACTGCGATCGAGGCATCAACTATCAGGGTCATCGCCATCGCGAAATGCTCTGATGAGAGCGACGGACGACTCCAGTTTGCGCGGCGTCATTGCCCGGATGCGATCGATCTCGGCCCAAGCTTCTTCCTTTGAAGGGCGCACGGCATCGGCGATAATTTCCCGAACCGTTTGCTCCAGCGATTTGCCGCTCCGGGCCGCGCGGGATTTCAACCGCGTGATGACAGCATCGTCGAGATTACGAACGAGAATTTGGCCCATGAGGTGCCTCTGATAGCAACATGCTATCATCCCGACTTTCTGGGTTCAAGCCGATAGCGCCTTCGCCCCTTGGGCTTGGCGACTGCCTTCTGGTTGGCCGCTTGCTCTTTGTGGCGCGGCGCACGATCTATTTGCACGAGCTTTACGCCCGAAGAGACAGCTTTGAGCAAAGAAGAGCAGCGCGGGCCACTTGCCCCTGGCGGCAAGGCAGGGCCCGTCGACGAATTCCTGCAACGGGTGAACCGCGCGCCGGTGTCCCACACCGAGAGTTCGCGCGGGCGGCTGATCTTTGCGCTCGATGCGACAATGAGCCGGCAGCCCACCTGGGACCTCGCGCAATCGCTGCAGGGCCGCATGTTCGAGTCGACATCCGCGCTCGGGGGCCTCGACGTGCAGCTCGTCTATTTCCGCGGCTTCGGCGAGTGTCGCGCTTCGCGTTTCGTCTCAGGCGGGCAGGGGCTTGCCGCGCTCATGTCGAAAATCGACTGCCGCGGCGGCCATACGCAAATCGGCAAAGTTCTCGCCCATGTCCGCGAGGAGGCCAAAGCCGGGCGTGTCGGCGCGTTGGTCTTTGTCGGGGATTCCATGGAGGAGCGGCTCGACGACCTCTGCGCGATCGCCGGCGAACTCGGGCTGCTCGGCGTGAAAGCGTTCATGTTCCATGAGGGCGCTAGCGTCGTAGCTGGGAATGCCTTCAAAGAGATCGCGCGGCTGACGGGCGGGGCGTATGCAGCTTTCGACGCGAACGCGCCGGCGCGCCTATCGGCGCTGCTTTCGGCTGCCGCCGCTTACGCCGCCGGTGGCCGCCTTGCGCTCGAGCGCAAAGCCGCCGAGGGTGCAAACGAAGCGCGCCTCTTGCTGTCACAAATGCGCTGATCTCCATGCCGCTGATTGCCGGTTTTCTGCTCCTGTTCCTGCTGCTTTGGGGGTTGCGCGGCTTCACCCGCGTGCCGCCGGCGCTACTGGCAAAATTCATTCGCGGTTTCGGTGGCATCGCAGGCATCGCGATCGGCCTGTTCCTCGTCGTCCGCGGCGCCGTGGAAGCCGGCATGGCGGTGCTCGGGGCCGGCCTATGGTTGCTCGGCTTCTTCAACTTGAAGGGTCCGATCGGCTTCCGTTCGGTCGGCAAGGGCCGCCGCTCATCCGGCATGTCGCGGGTGCGCTCCGCGATGATCGAGATGGAACTCGATCACGCAAGCGGCGCGCTCAACGGCACCGTTCTCGTCGGGCCGCTCGAGGGGCGCGTGCTGAATTCGCTGACGCGGACCCAATGCGAGGCGCTGTGGCGGCTCTGCCGGACGGACGACCCAGACGGTGCGCGGCTGCTAGAGCCGTATCTCGACCGCCGCTTCCCCGGCTGGGGTGAGGCAGGAGAGTCGGATGGCGACACGCGGCGGAGCGCCGGCGGCGAGGGGGGACCGCGGCGACCGGGGAAGATGACGGAGGAGGAAGCCTATGAAGTCCTGGGGCTTCGCAAAGGCGCGACGCGCGATGATGTCGCGCGGGCGCACCGGGCGCTGATGAAGAAATTGCATCCCGACCACGGGGGGTCGACGGACTTGGCCGCGCGTGTCAACGAGGCCAAGGAGATACTCTTGCGACGCCATACTTAAACCCCACCCCACTCAACCCGGCCTGCGCGCATGCGCAGCAGCAAAAACTCAGTTCCAAGCCCAGTTCGAAGCTCACTTCCAAGATCAGTTTCGAGTCGCGAAACACGAGAATCCGGCCCGCTTGAGTGTCCGACATGCGAATTCAGCGCTGCCTTCCTCAAGGCCGGCGAAGCGCGCTCGCCACAAGGTCTCGCGTCCCTTCTGAACCTTTTCGGTGAAGGCATGCGCCCGGGCGAGGACGCCGTGACCTTCGCTCTTGGCACGAGCGAGTAGCTCCTGTGCTTTGTCAGCGTCTTCAGTGGCCCCGATCTGAATCATCCAGCCGGCATTCTGCGGACGTCCGGAGCGGAAGCTCGGCTCGCCGTCTGCGTGTGGGCGCGGAACTGGGGAATGGGCAGGTTCGGCTCTCGCCACCTCGACGGGAGCTTCCGATTTAACCTTTGCCGCGGCAGGACCAACCACCCAGCGCGTCGAGGACGGCGTCGCCGTCAATCCCGAGCCCATCGAAGCGGATGTTGGCCGCCCGGTCGAACCGTCGAGCGCGGTCCGCGGCTTCTGGGTCGGCGCCTCATCCGCCGACGCTCGGAGGGTCCCCGCAACGAAGGCGGGACGCGGGCGCTCATGCAGGGCAGGGGCCGGCATGAGTGAGGCCGCCGGCGCATAGGCGGCGACATTCGGCTGCGGGCGGCTGATGGTCTGGACTGGCTCGAAGCGTTCGACGAATTCGTACTCGGATTTGGATGGCCGCACTGGTTCGACCTTTATAGGCTCCGCCCTGGCCGGCTCCGCTCGCACAGACTCAGGTCTGGTAGGCTCGGGTCTGGCGGGCTCGGCTCTCGTCTCGCTGCGGCTGTCGCTTACCGGCTGTTCCGAGATCGTGTTCGCGGTGCGCGAGCGCGCTCCCTCGTCGATATGCTCCTCGATGAGATTGGCCATGATGCGGTCGCGGCTCGGGCCGGACGTGCCGCCGAGGACGACGCCGACGATCCAGTGCCCGTCGCGGTGAACCGACGTCAGCAGATTGAAGCCGGACGCACGCGTGTAGCCGGTCTTGATCCCGTCCAAGCCCTCGATGCGGCCGAGAAGATGGTTATGGTTTGGCATGTAACTGCCGCCATAATGAAAGGCGCGCGTGGAAAAGTACCGGTAATACCGCGGGAACCGCTCTTGGATGGCGCGGCCGAGAATCGTGAGATCGTGCGCCGTCGTGATCTGCTCGTCGTTCGGCAGGCCTGACGCATTTGCGTAGTGGGTGCGCGTCATCCCGAGCGCGTGGGCCTTGCGGGTCATCATCTCGGCGAACGTGTCTTCGTCGCCGCCGATCTTCTCGGCGATGGCACAGGCAATGTCGTTCGCCGACTTGGTGACGACCGCTTTGATCGCGTCTTCGACCTCGATGGTCGACCCAGGGCGAAGTCCCAGCTTCGAGGGAGCCTGCGCGGCGGCGTGGGATGAGATCTCGATCTCCGAGTCCATCCGGAGCTTGCCCTTTTCCAGCTGCTCGAAGAGCAGGTACAGGGTCATCACCTTGGTGACTGAGGCGGGATGGCGGAGCTCGTTCTCGTTCCTGGCGTAGAGCGTGCGTCCGGAATTTCCGTCGACGATCATGGCCGCAAAGGCCGGCGAATAGCCGCCGCCGCGAGCACCACCGCGAGCGTGGCGAACGTAGCGCGTGCGATGGGCGTAGCGGTGCGGCCGATAATGATGCGCGTGATGGGCGTGGTGGCGGTGATACCCCCCGTAGCGGTGCCGCGCATCGGCGGGGCTTGTTGTCAGGCTGATCAGCCCGAGCGCGAGGCCAAGTGCCAGCAGCGCGACCCTGCTGAAGCTGCTGCGACCGTTCCCGCCCAGAATTGCCATCGCAGAGTGCCCTCGATTCGCCTCGCGCGCGAACGCGCCGAAACAACACGGTCGAGGAAAATACGCGGCGGTGATTACCCGCGGGTTAAGCACCTCCTAACGCCAACGCTCGGATCCGCGCGAATGCTGCGGCGCAAAACAGCTCTTGACAAAATTTGTGCGGTGCACCATATTCAATTTAACAGGCCGGGCAGACCCCGCGTGGCCTGCCCGTAAGGCCCTCCGGGGCCAAAACCCCCTCCAGGAGGACGAAGATGTTCACCAATTTCGAAGAGCTTCAGAAGCTCAGCAAAGAGCAGATGGAAGCCGCTACAGCCGCGGCTGCGTCGGTGACCAAGGGTATCCAGACGATTGCCACCGAGACGACCGAGTATTCCAAGCGCTCGCTTGAGAACGGCTCCGCTTACCTCGAGAAGCTGCTCGGCGCCCGTAAGATCGAGGACGCGGTCCAGATCCAGTCCGATTTCGCCAAGACGAGCTACGAAGGCTTCGTTGCCCAGGCGACCCGCATGGGCGAACTCTATGCGAACCTCGCGCGTGAGGCGTTCCGGCCGGTCGAGAGCGCCTTCGCCAAGAGCCAGGCGGCCGCTCGCTAACCTTACGGCACGTTCAGCAGCCACTCAGGTTTGAGTGGTTTCAAGGCCCGGCAATGCCGGGCCTTTTTCTTTTCTGTGGCTGCTCCTTGCTCCTGCCTTGTCTTCGCCGTGAAGCAAAAGAAATCTAAGCATGTGCCATCGCGACTCTCATCCCGTGTAGTCGCACCCCTTGGCTCTGTGGCGAGACGGTATATCTCAGGCTGGGAGAACCTGCCGCAGTGAGTGACGAGACGATAGTCGCCGACCCGTCCAGATTTGCCCGAGCCGCCGCGCTCGCGCGCAAGGGCCGGAGCCTCTTTGCCGCCTATATCGCAGGTGCCACAAGGCGGCATGTGGCGGCAAAGGAGCCGCGCCGCGGGAATGAAGGCGGCAATGGCTCGGGCACGGCGGTCATCACCCGCACGCGAACGCAGACGCGGCGGCCGAACATGTATCGCGTTCTCTTGCTCAACGACGATTACACGCCGATGGAGTTCGTCGTTCTGGTGCTGAGGCGCTATTTCAACAAGGGCCCGGAAGAGGCGACGCGCATCATGCTGCACGTTCACCATCACGGCGTCGGCGAATGCGGGGTCTTCACCTACGAGATCGCCGAGACCAAAGTGACGCAGGTAATGGACTATGCCAGGAAGCATCAACATCCCTTGCAATGCATTATGGAAAAGAAGTGAGTCGGACCACGACCAGCGCGCGAGAGTTAGACCAAAGCACGAGCTAAAGCACACGGATATCCGGAGCCCAAATGCCCTCCTTCTCACGTAATCTCGAGCAATCGCTCCATCGTGCGCTTGCGGCGGCCAATGAGCGCCATCACGAATACGCGACGCTCGAACATCTGCTTCTGAGCTTGGTCGACGATACCGATGCGGCCGCGGTCATGCGGGCCTGCTCGGTCGAACTCGATACGCTGCGCAAGAACCTGCGCGATTATATCGACCAGGAACTCGAGAACCTGGTGACCGACGGCCGCGAGGATGCGAAGCCCACCGCCGGTTTCCAGCGCGTCATCCAGCGCGCGGTCATCCACGTCCAATCCTCCGGGCGCGACGAGGTGACCGGCGCCAACGTGCTCGTCGCGATCTTCGCCGAACGCGAGAGCCATGCCGCGTACTTCCTGCAGGAGCAGGACATGACGCGCTACGACGCGGTCAATTACATCAGCCACGGCATCGCCAAGCGGCCCGGCCTCTCCGATACGTCGAAGACACCGCGTGGCGCCGATGAAGACAGCGACCGGTCCGAGGCCAAGGACGGCAAGGACTCCGATTCCAAGAAGAAGGAAGGCGCGCTCGACGCTTATTGCGTCAACCTGAACCGGAAGGCGAGAGACGGACGGATCGATCCGTTGATCGGGCGCGAGGCCGAAGTGCAGCGCACGATCCAGGTTCTTTGCCGGCGGCAGAAGAACAATCCGCTGCTCGTTGGCGATCCCGGTGTCGGGAAGACGGCAATCGCCGAAGGGCTCGCCCGCAAGATCGTCAAGAACGAAGTGCCGGAAGTGCTCGCCGGCGCCACAGTGTTCGCGCTCGACATGGGCACGCTACTTGCTGGCACGCGCTATCGTGGCGATTTCGAAGAGCGCCTGAAACAGGTGATGAAGGAGATCGAGGGGCACAAGAACGCAATCCTCTTCATCGATGAAATTCATACGGTGATCGGCGCCGGCGCCACGTCGGGCGGCGCGATGGATGCCTCGAACCTGCTCAAGCCTGCCCTCGCCCAAGGCACCCTGCGCTGCATCGGCTCCACCACCTACAAGGAATACCGGCAGTATTTCGAGAAGGACCGCGCGCTGGTCCGCCGGTTCCAGAAGATCGACGTCAATGAGCCGTCGGTCCCGGACACGATCGAAATCATGAAGGGGCTGAAGCCCTATTTCGAGGAGTTCCACAAAATCCGCTATACCAACGAGGCGGTGAAAGCGTCGGTCGAACTATCGGCGCGCTACATTCACGACCGTAAGCTTCCAGACAAAGCGATTGACGTCATCGACGAGACCGGCGCGAGCCAGATGCTGCTGCCGGAATCGCGGCGCAAGAAGACAATCGGCATCAAGGAGATCGAGACGACGATTGCCACGATGGCGCGCATTCCGCCGAAAACCGTGTCGAAGGACGACGCCGAGGTGCTTCAGCACCTCGATGATACGCTGAAGCGTGTGGTCTACGGCCAGGACAAAGCTATCTCGGCGCTCACGTCGGCGATCAAGCTCGCGCGGGCGGGCCTGCGCGACGCCGAAAAGCCCATCGGCTGCTACCTGTTCTCAGGTCCGACGGGTGTCGGCAAGACGGAGGTCGCGCGCCAGCTTGGAACGAGCCTCGGGGTGCCACTGACCCGCTTCGACATGTCCGAATATATGGAGCGCCACACCGTCTCGCGGCTGATCGGCGCGCCGCCCGGCTATGTCGGATTCGATCAGGGCGGGCTGCTCACCGATGCAGTCGACCAGCACCCCCATTGCGTGCTTCTGCTCGACGAGATCGAGAAAGCTCATCCTGATCTCTACAACATCCTCCTCCAGATCATGGATCACGGGAAGCTCACCGACCACAACGGCAAGCAGATCGATTTCCGCAACGTCATTCTTATAATGACCACCAATGCAGGTGCCGCCGACATGGCGCGTGCCGCCTTCGGCTTCACGCGATCGAAGCGCGAGGGCGACGACATGGAAGCGATCAACCGGCTGTTTGCGCCGGAATTCCGCAACCGTCTCGACGCCGTCGTCGCGTTCAGCCATCTGCCGACGGAGGTGGTCACCCGCGTCGTGGACAAGTTCATCATGCAGCTCGACGCGCAGCTCTCCGAGCGCAACGTCTCCATCGAACTCACCGACGAGGCGCGCCGCTGGCTCGTCGAGCACGGCTATGATGAGGCGATGGGCGCGCGGCCGATGGCGCGCATCATCCAGCAGACCATCAAGACCCCGCTGGCCGACGAAGTGCTGTTCGGGCGGCTGAAGAACGGCGGCACGGTGCGCGTTGTCGTGACGTCCGACGAGAACGGCACGAAATCGCTGAGCTTCGTCTTCCCCGAAGGTCCGGTTCTGCCGCGGCCGGAGCGAGACATCGTCGAAGCCGGCAAGAAGCGTGTACGAGCCGAACCGGAAGTGCGCCGCGCCAGGAATCGCCGCATTAAGAACGACGACGATTCCGGCTCGAGCGAGCCCGGCGCTGCGCCGGATCCCGATCAGCCGGATAAGGAAGATTCAAGGCCGGTGCGCAGCGTGCCGGGCGTACCGCTGAAGGGCTAGACGCCCGACTTAAGCGCTGGCGAGCGCCGCCCGAATCTTCTCCGCATGCGCGGCGAGCACGTCCGGCTTCTCCATCTGAGTTGCCGGCGGACGCAATGACACGCCGCTCCAGCGCGGCAGGAGGTGGAAGTGCAGATGGAACACGACCTGCCCGCCTGCCTGCTCGTTGAATTGCTGCAGCGTTAGTCCTTCCGCCTGCATCGCCTGCTTGACCGCGCGCGCGACCTTTTGCACGCGCGGCATCAGCGCGGAGAGGTCTTCCGCTCTGATGTCGAGCAGGTTGCGGCAGGGCGCCTTGGGGATGACTAGCGTGTGGCCGTCGGCGCGCGGCATGATGTCCATGAACGCGAAAGCGATGTCGTCCTCGAAGACTTTGTGCGCCGGCATCTCGCCGCGCAGGATTTTGGCGAAGATGTTGCTGCCTTCGTAAGTCGCCGCGCTCATGGTCACTCGCTTCTCAAGCGGGCGTGACCCTACACGCCTCGTGAGGGCCGGCCAATCCTCTCATCCCTGGCGTTTCGGTGGAAGCTGCAGGAAGAACCGCACGATCTCGCGCGATGCATCGGGCCCGCGCGGGTCGGTATATGAGCCGGCCGAAGCTCCGCCCGACCACGCATGGCCAGCGCCATGAATACGCCAATCCTCGAAGAGGATCTTGCCGGCGCGGTGCCGGTGCAACGTGCGGCTATAAGCCCGACCGGCGGATGCAACGCCCTTGTCGGTGCTGATCTCGAGGTCGATCGCCGTTCCCGCGCCGGCCGCGGCCAGGACTTCGTCCCCGTTGCGTGAATTGACCGTCGCGTCGCGATCGCCATGGAATACAATGGTCGGAGTGATGCGTGGGTTCTTGCCGCAGCGCCCTTTCGGGATGCCGCCATGCTTCATTGCGTGCAACGCCGATTGCAGATCGTGCGCGGCACCGCAGGCAAGACCGGAATGTACGCCCACCCCCGAATAGAGATCGGGATAGGCCGAGCCCATGATCGCCGCCGCGGCGCCTCCGGCGGAGAGACCGGCAACAAAAACGCGCTTCGAGTCGACCCGATAGTCGCCGATGATCTGCCGTGTGATCCCTGCAATCAGCGAAGGCTCGCCTCGATCCCGGCGCTGATCCGAGACCATGAACCAGTTCCAACACTTCGATTGGTTGGCTGATTGAATTTGGCCGGGATAAGCGACGAGGAAGGATTGCTCCTCTGCGACGAGATTCATGCGCGTGCCGGCGGCGAAATCGTCCGGCGATTGCGTGCAGCCATGCAGCATCACGATCAGCGGCAACGCCGGTCCCTCTTCACGATAGCTGCTGGGTACATAGAGCTTATAAGGACGCGTGCCCGCGTCATTCGAGTAGCTGCGTGCGAGGAATGTACCGCCGCCCGGGAGCGTTTCCGCGCTAGGCGCACTGGCCGGACTCAGTCGCGAATGCAG
>JAFASC010000051.1 GCA_019244955.1 Methylobacteriaceae bacterium
AGCGCCTCGGTTTTGGTCAAAGCCGCCTCTTCTTTCTTTGGCCCCGCGATGCGTTCGAGCTTGCCGATCTCGCGCACGACCAGAAACAGGATGAAGGCGATGATCAAAAAGTTGATCGCCACGGTGAGGAACTGCCCATAGCCGAGAACGGCGCCCGCCTTCTTGGCGTCGGCGTAAGCCGGATGGCCCTGAATCGCGGCTGTCAGCGGGATATAATAGTTCGAGAAATCGAGCCCGCCACTGACGGCGCCGATAATGGGCATGATGATGTCGTTGACCAAGGAATCGACGATCTTGCTGAATGCCGCCCCGATGATCACGCCGATCGCCAAGTCTATGACATTGCCGCGCAGGGCAAATTTCCTGAAGTCAGCAAGCATGAACCTTCTCCTCAGGCGGGGTGCGGATTGGAAGTGGCGTGGAAGGTGCGATAATATGGCTGCGATGGGTGGAGATTGAGCCGATGACCGGCTGGATGGCCGTTCTCGCGACGCTTGTCTATATCTGTGGGCTGTTTGCAGTGGCCCATTATGGCGACACGAGCGGCCGGCCGTTCCTTGCCGGGCGCGTGCGGCCGATCGTCTACGCGCTAGGCTTGTGCATCTATTGCACCTCGTGGACCTTTTTTGGGTCCGTCGGCGTCGCCTCGTCGAGCGGCTATGATTTCCTGGCAATCTATATCGGGCCGCTTCTGGTGATCGGGTTCGGCGGCCCGGCCCTGGCGCGCATCGTCCACCTCGCCAAAGGGCAGAACATCACCTCCGTCGCCGATTTCATCGCTGCCCGGTACGGGAAGGCGCAGAGCGTCGCGGCGCTGGTAACCGTCATTTGCGTGTTCGGAACGGTCCCCTACATCGCTTTGCAGCTGAAGGCGATTTCCACCTCAATCGCCGCGGTCCTCAGCTCGATCGAGACAGCGCATTACGTGCCCGGTTTTGTTTCGCAGAATCTCTTGGTCGGCGTTGCGGCGCTGCTGTCGGGGTTTGCCATGGCCTTTGGCACGCGCCAAGTCGACGCGACCGAACACCAAGGCGGGCTGATGCTTGCCATCGCGACGGAGTCGATCGTCAAGCTGCTCGCCTTCATATTGGTGGGAGCGTTCGTCACCTGGGGTATCTTTAACGGCCTCGATGATCTGATCGGCCGCACGCAGGCCACGCTTGGCGAGCAGAATCCATTCATCAAACCGCCCGACCCGGTGAACTTCCTGACAATGACATTGCTTTCCGCGTCAGCGATCCTGCTGTTGCCCCGGCAATTTCACGTAACTGTCGTTGAAAATCGTGATGTGAACGACGTCAGAGCTGCGAGTCGGCTCTTCCCGCTCTACCTTATCGCCATCAACTTATTTGTAATCCCGCTCGCGATGGCTGGGCTGCTGGCATTTTCAGGCCGCGCAATCGATCGGGACATGACGGTTCTCGCCCTGCCGCTGCAGTTCGACGCCGACCATATCGCCGTGCTGACGCTGATCGGCGGATTATCCGCGGCGACCGCAATGGTGATCGTTGAATGCGTGGCACTGTCGACAATGATCTCCAACGATCTCGTCGTTCCGCTCTTCGTTCGGAGCGGACGCACGGGCGAGAGGGTTCGCTCAGGCGACATCGGCGCGAAAATCCTGATTGTGCGGCGGGTGGCGATCATCGCCATTCTGGCGCTTGGTTATTTATATCTCGTGCATGCGGAACAAGCCGCGCTCGCTTCCATCGGACTCGTGGCTTTCGCCTGCATTGCGCAGATCGCTCCGGTCTTCCTTGGCGGATTGCTTTGGCCGCGCGCAACCGGCCGCGGTGCCATGGCTGGTCTGGTCGCCGGTACTGTAGTGTGGGCCTACACACTCCTGCTCCCGTCGTTCGATCCCGGATCATTTCCCTTCGGCGATGCAATCAGTAGAGGTCCGTTCGAGATTGCCTTTCTGCGGCCGACCGCATTGTTCGGCACCGAATTGCCGGTGCTGGTGCACGGAACGTTTTGGAGCTTGCTTGCAAACGTCGTCGCTTTCGTGACCTTCTCGCTCACCCGGCCCGCAACGCGGATCGAGCGCGTGCAGGCCGACTACTTCGTCGGAAAACGCACGCCCTCGACCACGCATCCGCTGCGTCTGTGGCGCGCCAGTGTCAGCAGCGGCGAACTCGAAGTGTTGGTGGCACGCTACCTCGGCGCCGAGCGCGCGCGAGAGGCGTTTGCCCAGTATCTGGGTCACCGCGGCTCGCCGGTTTCACCGGAGACGCCCGCCGACGTTCATCTCCTGCGTTTTGCCGAGCATCAGCTGGCTTCGGCGATTGGTGCGGCCTCGTCACGCTTGGTTCTCTCGGTGCTCTTGAAGCGCGGTAACGTTTCGCGTCACACAGCATTGCGTCTCGTCGACGACGCCTCTGCGGCGATTCTGTATAATCGCGATCTTCTTCAATATGCCCTCGACTTCGCACGTCAAGGCATCACGGTGTTCGATAGCGATCTGCGCCTCATCTGCTGGAATCGTGAATTCCGCGAGCTCGTAACTCTCCCCAATGACCTGATCCGCGTCGGTGTGACCGCGCGGGAAATCCTCGCCTTCAATGTCGAGCGAGGTCTTTACGGACCGGGTGATGCCGAGGCGCAGATCGCCGACCGGCTAAAGGCGCTCACGTCCGAAGACGAGCCGTCGCGTGTCAAACTTCATCCGTCAGGCGAAGTGATCGAAATCCGCTCGGCGCGAATGCCGGACGGAAGCTTGGTGACAACCTACACGGACGTAACGGCGCAGGTGGCCGCCGAGGAGTCGCTCGAGCAGCGGGTTGCCGAACGCACCGAAGAGCTGACGCGCGTCAATATGGAACTCGTGCGCGCAAAGGCGCAAGCCGAGGAGGCAAATAGCTCGAAGACCCGTTTCCTTGCGGCGGCGAGCCACGACCTTTTACAGCCGCTGAACGCCGCCCGCCTGTACGCCACCTCGTTGAGCGAGGGAGCGGGGACGAGCCGGAGCGCCGCTGTTGGCGAAATGCGCAAGCTCGCCCGCAATGTCGACCTATCGCTGGAGGCGGTCGAAGAAATCCTGACGACAATTCTCGAAATCTCACGCCTAGACGCCGGCGCGCTCAAGCCGGAGCTGCACGCTTTTGCCATCAACGATGTTTTGGAGCAGCTGCGCATCGAATTCGAGCCGATGGCGCGCGAGAAGCAGCTCGTCCTAAAGGTTCTTCCGTGCTCCGTCCCCATCTGGTCGGATCGGCGCTTGCTGCGCAGGCTCTTGCGCAATCTCGTGTCGAATGCGGTCAAGTACACGTCCTCGCATGGCCGCGTTCTTGTCGGCGCGCGGCGTCTGGGCGAGGGCTTGCGCCTCGAGGTCTGGGATACCGGCGTTGGAATTCCGGAGGATCAGCAGACAATCGTCTTCCAGGAGTTCACGCGTCTCGAATCCGCCCAGCAGACTGCAACGGGTCTGGGGCTCGGACTGTCGATCGTCGAGCGTCTCGCTCGCGTGCTGGATCACCCGGTTCGCCTGCGTTCGAATCCCGATCGAGGCTCGGTTTTCTCCGTGGACATCCCAAGGCGCGCACAGGAGAGCGCCGTCGAGAAGATCAAATCCCCGCGGCGTGCCTCACGCAAAGAAGCGGCGATGGGCGGCATGGTGGTTGCCGCAATCGATAACGATCCGCGCATTCTCGAAGGCATGCAGGGTCTGCTGAAGCAATGGCAATGTACGTCTGTGTGCGCCAAGAGCAGCGATGAAGCCGCGCTGCTGCTCGATGAGATCGGGCTCCAGCCGGATGTTGTTCTCGCGGACTATCATCTTGGCGATGCGGAGAATGGGCTCGAGGCGATTGTTCGGTTACGCGCCACCTATGGCAGCGATCTGCCGGGAGTACTGATTACAGCCGATCGCACCCCAGAGGTGCGGGACCGCGCCGCCGAGGAGAACGTCTACGTTTTGCACAAGCCGGTGAAACCTGCGTCGCTACGCGCTCTCCTCTCACAGGCTCGCGTGGCGAGCACCGCGGCTGAATAGTCAGGCGGCGGGCGAGAACGCTTTGCGTCCGGAGCGCAGTGCGTCATCGAGCAATTCGAGGCGGTCCTGGCCCCAGAAAAGCTCGCCGTCGAGGACGTAAGTCGGTGAGCCGAACGCGCCGGCGGCGAGCGCCTCGGCGATATTGGCTTGGTACGCCGCATCGGTCTGCGGACTGTGCGCCGATTGCAAAATGGACTGCGCAGCATGACCGCACGCCGCGAGAATCTCGGCCAACACGCTTTCGTCGGCGCAATTCCGCTCTTCTTCGAAGACGGCTTTGAACACGCTACCAATGTAGGAGGCTGCATCCCTGCCGCTTTGCACGACAGCAATAACGCTGCGATCGGCCAGCGCGCAGTCGAATGGCCAGTACTTCGGATGCAGATTGAAATTCATGCCACGCTTTTCACGCCAGCGCTGCAGCTCGAGCATGCGATAACGCTGTCGCGCCGGAGCGCGCTTGCCTAATGGCAGACCGCCCGTCTGCGGAAAGACCTCGGCGAGATTGACCGGCTTCCAATCGATCGTCACGCCATGCTCGCGCGCGATCCCGAGGAAGAGCTCATGGCCGATATAGGCCCAGGGACTGACCGTGGTGAAATAACAGGTGATGCCGCGCGCCATGTAACCTCCCGGTTTGGCCGGGAAATTACATGGATTTTCTCAGTGCGCCAGAGCTACGCCGCCTTCGCCTGCGCGGCGGCACGGCCGTAGAAGGTCTCGTGCGATTTCGCCATGTCTATGAGCAGCCCGGGCGGCGAGAAGCGATCGCCGTACTTTTTCGCGAGCTTGTCGCAGAGCAGGACGAAATTGCCGACGCCCATACCATCGATATAGCTCAGCGTGCCGCCCGTATAAGGCGCAAAGCCGAAGCCGAGAATCGAGCCGACGTCGGCCTCGCGCGGATCGGTGACGACACCTTCGGCAAACGTACGCGCCGCCTCCACCGCCTGCACGACCAGGAAACGTTGCTTTAGTTCCTCGATGTCGATCGTCTCAGGGTCGAGCTTGCGTTCTGCAAGATCCGCGAGGCCCGGCCACAGGCGCTTTTGGCCCTGCCCCTTTTCCGGATAATCGTAGAAGCCCTTGCCGTTCTTGCGGCCGTTGCGGCCTTTCTCGACGACGAGGGTGCGCAGCACTTTCTCCTGCGCCGGATCGACCGCGCCTTGGCCCAAGTCTTTCTTGGTTGCCTCGACAATTTTCCAGCCGAGATCGACGCCGACTTCGTCGTTGAGCGCTAGCGGGCCAACCGGCATGCCGGCCATTTTGGCGGCGTTCTCGATCATCGCCGCGGGAACGCCTTCCACGAGCATCAGATGTGCCTCGCGAATGTAATTGCCGACGCAGCGATTGGCGTAAAAACCGCGGGTGTCGTTGACGACAATTGGAGTCTTCTTGATCGCGCGCACGTAATCGAGTGCGGTCGCAAGTGCCCGGTCGCCCGTGCCTTTGCCCTTGATGATCTCGACGAGCATCATCCTCTCGACCGGCGAGAAGAAATGGATGCCGATGAAATTTTCCGGACGCGGGTGGTTCTCGGAAAGCGAGGTGATCGGCAGTGTCGATGTGTTCGAGGCGAATACCACATTGGGGCCGACTACCGCTTCCGCCTTCTTAGTCGCCTCGGCCTTGACGCCGCGATCCTCGAATACTGCCTCGATAACGAGATCGCAGCCCTTCAGCGCGGTGTAATCTTCGGTCGCGTTGATGCGGCCGAGCAGCGCGTCACGATCGGCCGACTTGGCGCGACCCTTCATGATCTGGCTGGAGATGAGCTTGTTCGAATATTCCTTGCCCTTGTCGGCACTCGCTTGATCCCGGTCGATCAGGACTACGTCCATCCCTGCCTGCGCCGTGACATAAGCGATGCCCGCGCCCATGAAGCCCGCGCCGATGACGCCGATCTTGCGCAGGTTCGTTGGCGGCACGTTCTTCGGCCGGCGCGCGCCCTTATTGAGCTCCCCCATCGATAGGAAGAGGGAGCGGATCATGGCCGCGGCTTCCGGCGAGCGCAGAATTTTTGCAAACCAGCGCGCCTCGACCTTCAGTGCCTGATCCATCGGCAGCTGCAGACCCTCGAACACGCAGTGCAGGATCGCTTTCGCCGCGGGGTAATTGTCCATTGTCTCGCGACGGTAGAGCGCGTTCGCGGCAGGCCACGTCATCATGCCCGTTGGCGAGAACACTTTGCCGGATGGGAGCTTGAAATTCTTCTCGTCCCACGGCGCTACGCCTTTGCCGCCAGCCTTGATCCATTCTTTGGCTTTCGCCACTATGTCGCCCGCCGGCGCGACGGCGTGGACTAGGTTCATCTTCAATGCCGCCGCGGGCCTGATCTGCTCACCCTTGAACAGCATCTGCAGGGCGTCGCCCGTCTGCATGAGACGCGGGATGCGTTGCGTACCGCCGGCGCCGGGGAAAAGGCCGACCTTGATTTCCGGCAGGCCGACGCGCGCCTTCTCCGAATCCGACATGACGCGATAATGGCAGGCGAGCGTGAGCTCGAAACCGCCGCCGAGACACGTGCCGTTGATCGCCGCCGCCCACGGCTTGCCTGACGTCTCGAGCTTGCGATAGGTGCGCGAAAGCGCACCGGCATTGTCGACGAAAAGTCGCATCGCCGCTTCTTCGCCGCGCTCTTTCAGCGCTTTGGCGTAATCGCTCGCGCCCTTCTCCAGCATGGTCAGATCGGCGCCGGCGGAGAACGTGTCCTTGCCGGACGTGACGACGCAGCCTTTGATTGACGCGTCAGACGCGACCTTGTCGATCACCTCGCCGAGTTCGGCGATAACATCCGGGTTGATGACATTCATGGCGCGCCCCGCCATGTCCCAGGTCAGAAGCGCGATGCCATCGGAATCGGTTTCGAAGCGGAAGTTTTTCAGGTTCATCACTCGCTCCCGCTGCTCAAATGCGCTCGATGATCGTCGCCGTGCCCATGCCGGCGCCGATGCAGAGCGTGACAAGCGCTGTCTGCTTCCCGGTGCGCTCGAGTTCATCGACGACGGTCCCGACGAGCATCGCGCCGGTCGCGCCGAGCGGATGACCGAGGGCGATTGCGCCGCCATTCACATTGACCTTGGCGTGATCGACGTTGAATGCCTGCAGGAAGCGCAGCACGACCGAAGCGAAGGCCTCGTTGACCTCGAAGAGATCGATGTCCTCGATATTCATGCCGGCTTTCTTGAGGACCTTCTTCGTTACGTCGACGGGACCGGTAAGCATGATCGCCGGCTCGGAGCCGATATTGGCGAAGGCGCGGATTTTGGCCCGCGGCTTCAGGCCGGCTTTATTGCCGGCCTCGGCCGAGCCGATCAGCACCGCCGCGGCGCCATCCACAATGCCGGACGAATTGCCGGCATGATGGACGTGGTTGATCGTCTCGACTTCGGGATGCTTCTGGATTGCCACGGAATCGAATCCGGCCTGCTCGCCGATAATCGTAAAGGCCGGCTTCAGGGAGGCGAGCGACTGCATGTTCGTCTCGGGCCGCATATGCTCGTCGCGATCGAGCAGCGTGATGCCGTTGATGTCCTTCACCGGCACGACTGAGTTCTTGAACCGGCCTTCGCTCCATGCCGCCGCGGCACGCTTCTGGGATTCCACGGCATAGGCATCGACATCGTCGCGAGAGAAGCCGTATTTGGTCGCCATGAGATCGGCGGAAATGCCCTGTGGCATGAAGTAGGTGGGGATCGCCGCCACCGGGTCCATTGCCCAAGCGCCCCCCGACGAGCCGATGCCGACGCGGCTCATCGACTCGACGCCGCCGCCGACTGTCATGTCGTGCTGTCCGGACATGACCTGCGCGGCAGCGAAATTCACCGCGTCTAATCCGGATGCGCAGAACCGATTGATCTGAATCCCCGGAACGTGATCGCCATAGCCGGCGGTGAGCGCCGCGATGCGCGGCACGCAGCTGCCGGCTTCGCCGATCGGGTCCACGCAACCCATGACCACGTCGTCGACGAGATGGGTGTCGAGTTCGCTACGATCGCGCAGCGATTTCAGTGCGCCGGTCGCCAACCCAAGCGTCGAGACTTCGTGCAGCGATCCGTCGGCCTTGCCGCGGCCGCGCGGCGTGCGCACGTGATCATAGATGAATGCGTCAGCCATGGAGGACCTCCAAAAATTGTCATGAATGCGCACGCCGCCCATGCGCGATGCGTTTCGACTTCAGAACATTTCCGCGGGGACTGACATCATGGTGTCCGCGCCGGACGTGATCCGCGCCAGACGCACGCTGCTTTCGGGCAGCATGCGTTCCATGAAAAACTTGCCTGTGAGCAGCTTCGCGTCCATCTTCTCCGAGACACCGTTGCCGGCCGACCTCTTGGCGATCGCGGTCTTGGCGATCTGCGCCCACATGTAAGCAAGCGCCACCAATCCGAACAGGTGCATATAGTCGTAAGAGCCGGCGCCGGCATTGTCGGGTTTCGCCATGCCGTTCTGCATAAACCACATGGTCGCCTGCTGGAGGTGACCAGTGGCATTCTGCAGTGGCGCGATGAACGGTTTCAGCGCCTCGTCGTTTTCGTTCTCCTTGGCGAACTGCGTGACCTCGTTGAAGAACGTCATGATGGCGCGTCCGCCGTCTTTCGGCAGCTTGCGGCCGACAAGGTCGAGCGCCTGGATGCCGTTCGCTCCCTCGTAAATCATGGCGATGCGGGCGTCGCGGACGAACTGTTCCATGCCCCATTCGCCGACATACCCGTGGCCGCCGAGCACCTGCTGGGCTTTCACGGTATTGTCGAACCCGACGTCCGTGAGCACGCCTTTCAGAACCGGCGTCATCAGACCAAGGTAATCTTCCGCCGCAGCATGCGCCTTCGGATCGTCGGAATGGTGTCCGATGTCGCTGCGCATAGCGGTCCATAGAACAAGCGCCCGCGCCGCTTCGTTGAACGCCTTGATCTCGAGGAGATTGCGCCGGATGTCCGGGTGCACGATGATCGGGTCGGCCGGCTTATCCGGGTTCTTCACGCCGGAAATCGAGCGGCCTTGCAGACGATCCTTCGCGTAGGCCGCCGCGTTCTGGTAGGCGACTTCGGATTGGGCCAGACCCTGCACGGACACGCCGAGCCGGGCGTGGTTCATCATTACGAACATCGCGTTGAGGCCGCGATTGGCTTCGCCGAGCAGATAGCCCTTGGCGCCGTCATAGTTCATCACGCAGGTCGAATTGCCGTGAATGCCCATCTTGTGTTCGATTGAGCCGCAGGTGACGCCGTTCGGTTGGGCGAGCGAGCCGTCAGGATTGACGTTCACCTTCGGCACGATGAACAGCGAGATGCCCTTCACTCCGGCGGGCGCGCCTTCGATGCGCGCCAGCACGAGATGGATGATGTTCTCGGTGAGATCGTGCTCGCCGGCCGAGATGAAGATTTTCTGCCCGGTGATCGAATAAGAGCCGTCGTCATTTGGGACGGCCTTTGTCTTCAGTAGACCCAGATCAGTGCCGCAATGCGGCTCGGTCAAATTCATCGTGCCCGCCCAGCGCCCCTCCGTCATCTTCGGCGCAAAGAGCTGCTTCTGCTCGTCGCTGCCATGGACCAGCAGCGCCGCGAGCGCGCCCGAGGTAAGGCCCGGATACATGCCGAAGGCCATGTTGGCGGAGGCGACGAACTCGTTCACCGCAATCGCCAGCGTGTGCGGCAGGCCTTGGCCGCCGTATTCCGGATCGACCGGCAGACCGATCCAGCCACCCTCGGCATACGCCTTGAATGCTTCCTTGAAACCTTTCGGTGTGGTGACGTCCCGCTCGCTCTGCCGCACGCAGCCCTCCCGGTCGCCCGAGAGGTTCAGCGGCTGCAGCACCTCCTCACACAGTTTTGCCGCCTCCCCGAGGATCGCCTCGATCACGTCGGGTGTGGCCTCCGCAAAACTCGGAAGGTTGTTGTAGCGATCGATCTGGAAGACATCGCGCAGGAGGAACAGCACGTCCTCCACCGGCGCTTTGTAGCTCGGCATGACACATCTCCTGCCGCCGGCACGCAGCGCGACGGCACCCGGGTCAGATAGTTCACATGTAAACTATTTCCCGGCCTGTTGCAAGGTGCAGCCGTGCCCGCCGATTGGCAACAGTGCGCAGAGGTGTGCCAGAACCGGCCAAGTTTAACGTGTTGTTTACCCCCGATGCAGAAAGTCATGCCCAGGCAGCAAAACCTTAACTCCCCGCCGATTCGCGCGTTGCGTTCCGCCGAGCCGCTGGTGAACCCGGGACAAAGGTCCATTGGACGTGGCGATGAGCAAAGCAGTCCCCTGGAGCATCAAAGGCGTCGATTTCGACGCGCGCGAGGCCGCCCAAGCGGCGGCGCAGCGCTCCGGCCTATCCGTCGGCGAGTGGCTCAACAACGTTATTGCCGAGCGAGCGGCGGAGCAGCGGGTCGCGCCCGAGGAGCTGGACACCGAGGCGCGGCTCGAAGCGGTCACAGCGCGTCTTCAGCGCTTAAGCCGTGGCGAGGACACGCGCGAGCGCCGGCGCAGCGATTCCAGCGGCGATCTGCCGCTCGGAGAACGCCGGCGAAGCGATAGCCCGATGCGTGAGCGGCCGAAGCGGGCTGCCGCGGAGGATGAAGACACCGATGAGATGCCGAGCGCATCGCGCAAGGCGCGCGAAGTCGCATTCGAAAAAGAACGTCAGTCTGAAGCGCTGCTCGACCAGGCGATCGCCGCCTTCGAGCGCCGCGCCCACGCGGCGCAGCGCCAGACCGCCAACGCGCTCGCCGACGTCAACGAATGGATGGAAGAGAGTCGCTCGCATCGCAAACGCGATCGCGAGATGTTGAGCACCGTCGCCGACCGGCTGGCCAAGATCGAAGCGCGTGTTGTCTCGCGTCCGGAAGAGGATTCTGTCGCACCGATCCGCGATGCCATCGCCCGCCTTGAGGAGCGCTTCGAATCTCTGGCGCGCCCTGCGCCCGCGCCCATTATCGAAACGACGCTGCAAGGCCTCGACGAAAAACTGAACGCGCTCGCCGCGCGCATGGACCGCCCGCGCCCGCAACCCGCGCCGGAGCCGGTCACCCCGCCGGCTCCCGAACCGCCACGGCCGGTCATTCGATTGCAAACGCGCGCGGTTGGCGATGCGGTCGCCGAGATCGTGCGGCGGCGCAATCACCTCGAAGGCGTTAGTCACGCGCCTATCCTTCTTTCACAAACCATGGGCGGCTTCGATCAACGGCTTGAGGCGATCACAAAGCGCCTCGAGGAGGCCGCCAATCACGCGAGCGGCCGGGAAAATCGCGAATCCGACGCGTTGGAAGCGCTGCAGAAGGAAGTCGCCGGCCTCGCCTCGCGCCTGGAGGACATGCGCCGCGGCGGCGGAGCGGACGAACACCAGGCCAACGCGCTGGAAGCAGGCGAGCGCCGCATCGAGAGCGTGCGCGAAGAAATCGCCGCGATGTCCCGCGCCGTTTCAGAACTCGCGCCGCGCGACTCCGTGCAAGCGATCGAGTTGGCAATCCGCGAGCTGACGGCGAAGGTCGAAACCTCCCGCATGAACGGTGCGCGGGACGCAGTGCTCGCGCCGATCGAGCAGCTTACGTCGGAACTGCGCGAAGTCGTTGCCGCCGTTGATCCGCGCGCAATCGTGGAGCGGCTCGAAGCCGAAATCCGTTCGATCGCTCGCAAGCTCGAATCCTTCCAGGCCTCGGGCGGTATCGATCCCGACGCGTTCAATCGCATTTGCGAGCAGACGCGGGAAGTTCGCGATCTGTTGAGCGCGGCTGTGTCGCGGCCGCTGCCGATCGAGCAGATCGAACGCCAGATCAATGCGCTGACGCAGCGCCTCGATGCCCTCCCAATCGCCGTGCCGCGCGGCGAGGGCACGGATCTCGCGCCAAGCCTCGGTGAGATACGCTCGCTGCTGGCAGATGCCGGAGCGCCGGGTTACAAAGAGGTGCAAAGCCGACTTGAGGCATTGTCGAACAAGTTCGACGATGTCGCCGCGCGCGCGCAGCACCCTTCGGAATTCGGTGAGTTGTCGAAGCGGCTCGACTTCATGCACGAGGCGCTCGCTGCGCGAATCTCGGACACTTCGACGCGTGGTTCCGACGAAGAAACCGCGCAGCTCAAGATTATGATGCGGGGTCTCGCCGAGAAACTCGAGACCGCGCTCGCATCGCGAAGCGACGGCGCGCAGGAGGCACTCGAGCGCCAGATCGAACTGCTCTCGCAGCGCCTCGATAAGTCGGATCGCAGCCTCGCCTCAATCGCGTCGCTGGACAATTCGATCGGCGAACTTTTCGCGCAATTGGACGAGACGCGCCGCGCCGCGGTGGAGGCGGCCGAAGACGCGGCTCGCAAAGCCTTGCGCAGCGCCGTGCCGGAAGCCGGCTTTCCGAAGGAATTCTCGCGCGAACTCGCGGATTTGCGCTCAGCGCAAGAGATCGCCGACCAACGCTTGCACACGACCCTGACGGCTGTCCACGACACGCTTGAAAAAGTGGTCGATCGCCTCTCGCTGCTCGAAGACGACGTAGCCGGCGGCCGAAGCGCCGGCGAACGAGAGCTGCTTGCCGCGGGCGCGCCGCCGGTCTTCGCACCGCCGCGTCGCGGCGACGAGCCCCAGGCCGGGCCCGCCGGACTGCGGCTGCCGCTGCCCGAGGCGAAGCGCGGCGAAACCAAAGGGGAAGCGCCGCGCGTCAGCGACGATGCCGATTTCCTGATCGAGCCTGGTAGCGGTTTCAAGCCTGGGGGCGGTGAGCGCGAGACAAATCCCACACCCGACGAGCTTGCCAGCGGCGCACCGAGCCAAGCCAATTTCATCGCGGCGGCGCGCCGTGCCGTCGCGGCGGCGCAAGCCGCGGGCAGCGAGGTACAGGCGCACAACCGGCAGAACCGCGCCGCAAAAAGCAGGGCCGCCAAGACCGGCGTTCTCAGCCGCTTCGCCGATGCACGCGCCGCGCTCAATAGCCACAAGCGCCCGATACTGCTCGGACTGGCCGGTCTTTTGTTGCTGATCAGCGCCTACGAGGTGCTGCGCATGGGCGGCGACCCCAACCTGCCGTCACCGAAAGCGAAAATCGAAGCTCCTGCCGATTCGAAGCCGCGCAGCGAAGCGGCGAATCCAGGGTCGAAACCCGACACCTCCACCCCCACCCAGACCTTCGCCACCGCGAACCCGACTCAGCCGGGATCGGTACCCGCCCCGGCGCGCCCGCCGAGCGAAACTGCGGCCGCGCCAGCGCCCAACACCGCAGTAAAAGCCGATCCGGCAGTGAAAGCCGATCCCGCGCCGACGAATACGATCGTGCAGCCGCCGGCGATGATCGCCAACAACGCTGCACAGGGAAGAGACAACCTCGCCGGTGTGCAGAGTCTCGCGGTTACTGGCGACCCTGCGGCTCAATACGAACTCGGCGCCCGCTATGCCGAGGGACGCACGATCGGGCGTGATCCGAAGCTTGCGGCGCAATGGTTCGAAAAGGCCGCTAATCAGGGCCTCGCTGCGGCGCAATACCGCCTGGGCTCGGCTTATGAAAAAGGGATCGGCGTCACGCGCGATCTCGCCATTTCGAAGACATGGTACCAGCGCGCGGCCGATTCCGGCAATATCCGCGCCATGCACAATCTTGCCGTGCTGATCGCCGAAGGCACGGACGGTAAGCCCGATTATGCGGCGGCGGCGAATTGGTTCAAGCAGGCGGCCGAATATGGCGTGCGCGACAGCCAGTTCAATCTTGCCATTCTCTACGCTCGCGGTCTGGGCGTCAGCCAGAACCTGGTGCAATCCTATGTCTGGTTCACCGTTGCGGCGAAGCAGGGCGATGAGGATGCCGGCAAGAAAGCGCAGGATGTGGCGGCCCGACTCGACGCCAAGGATTTAGCGAGCGCGAAATCGCTTGCGGAGGCCTTCCGGGTGAAAGAATCGAAGAAGAGCGCCAACGAAGTTGCCGCCCCGGGAGGCAATTGGGACAGCGTGAAGCCGCCGATCGGCGCCGATCTGAAGGTCACGCGGCCGAAGATTTCGCGGCTTTAATGCAAGCAGACACGGCAAAAACCCCCGCCGGTCAGCCGACGGGGGGGTGCTAGTTGCAGCGCGTCAGCAATCCGTACGGTTGACCGTCTTTGAGCCGACGTCGCTTTCTTTGTGCACCGTTGTCGACTGGCAGCCGGTGCTGCGGTGCTCGACCGTGGTGCCGCCCGGGTCGCCAAGGGGCTTGCCGACGAGGACGCCGACTCCGGGTGGGACCGGATCGCGGTGGGTGACTGTGGTTTCCTCGGCCAAAGCGCAGCTTGCGGAAAACGCAGCAGCCGCGCCCAAAAGTGCAATCATGCGCATCTCAAGGTCTCCCTGTTTTATGGGGAGCCAACGCAAGCTATGGCTTTCAGTTCCGGCTTCAGCGAGCTGCGTTTAAGGACGTACTTGCACCGGAGATGGGCGGCAACCTGCCCTACTGGCCGGTCATCTTCTTCTGTTGTTCAATCGCCGCAGCTTTGTAATCGTAAGTCGGATAAAATTCAGTGCGATAGCCTCCCCAGGCGGTTTCTTCGACAACGCGGTTAACCTCACGCAAGCGTTCTGCCGGGAAGCGCAGGGTTACGATCTGTCCGATGCCCATGGCCACGTACCAGGAGACAATCTCAACGTCCTTGGGCGGGAATTTCTCGTAGAACTTCTGCCGCTTCAGCTGCTCATTGATCTCGTCGAGAGTTTTCGACTGGTCGTGCTTGAAAAAGATCGTCAGCAGCATCTGGCTCTTGTCGGCGGTGTTTGCGACAGCCGGAGAGGTCTGCTGTGCGTTGAGCGGCACGGCGCATAAGATCGACAGAAGTGCGGCGGCATAAAGAGCTTTCATTTCGAGCTCATCCCCCAGGCGATTGGCCGGATTAACTCCTCGGGGTGGCAGCGCGTTGCACAGACCTCGAAAACTTGCATTTCAGCAAGAACGTGCGCTCGCTTACGCCCGCGTGAGAAGAGCGGCTCGAAAACCGCGTCGTGGATGTTCAGCCCTCCGGCATAGGCGCCAAAGGCCGGCATGACCGCACGGCTGCCGTCAGTAATCAGGCAACGCCGCCGTCTCCCGGCAATGCGCGCGATCGGATGTAAATGCCCGGCAATCTCGCCCGACTGCGCACCGGGCCGCGGTTCATGCCGCAGGTGCAGTGGGCCAATTGCAAGCGCGGGCAGTCGCTCGCCGCCCGCATCAGCAGGAATGTTGGGATCGTGATTGCCGGCAACCCAGATCCAATCGCGTCCGGCTTGCAGCGCGCTGAGCGAGGCATGATCAATAGCAGCCATGCGCTCCGGGCCGCTATTGTCATGAAAGCTGTCGCCGAGTGCGACCACACGGCGCGGCGACCAGCGCGCGATGAGCACCGCCAATCGTGCGAGCGTCGTACCGGTATCATAAGGTGGCAGCATCACTCCGCGCTTGGCGTAGGACGAGCCTTTTTCGAGATGCAGATCGGCGACGATCAGCATCCGCTCGGCTTCGTGTATGAGTGCGCCAAGCGGATCGATTTTTAACGCGACGCCGGCAATCACAACGTCGCCGGCGGCGGCGTCAGCTGGGGACGAGATCACGCGCTTCGCTGCTTCTTGCCTTTGCACCCTCGGCTTCCCTGATCAGATCGTTTGCCGCTTCGGCGAGGATTTGATCCTGCGCCTCGCCATAGACGAGCTCGCGCCCGATCTCGAGCATGATCGGCACGGCGAGCGGCGACACGCGGTCGAGGTCGCGGTGGACGATTCGCCCGGCGATTCGGGAAAGCATGTCAGAGAGGCGCGCTATGTCCAAGAGGCCAGTCGCGGCATCCTGGCGCGCCGCTTCGAGCAGGAGATGGTCGGGCTCGTGGCGGCGCAGCACGTCGTAGACGAGATCGGTCGAGATCGTCACCTGCCGTCCGGTCTTCTCCTTACCCGGGAAGCGGCGCTCGATCAGTCCGGCGATAACAGCACAATTGCGGAAGGTGCGCTTCATCAGAGCCGATTCGTGCATCCATTCTTCGAGATCGTCCCCGAGCATGTCCTGTGCGAACAGATTGCCGAGCGACACCTCGCCCGAGGTGACGCGGCGACCGACATCGGCGAGCGACCACACCGCGAACGCATAATCGTTGGCGACAAAGCCGAGCGGCTTTAATCCCGCACGATCCATTCGGCGCGTCAGCAGCATGCCGAGCGTTTGATGCGCGAGCCGGCCTTCAAACGGGTAGGCCGCCATATAAAAGCGTCCGCCGCGCGGAAACGTCTCGACGAGGAGATCGCGTCGACCGGGCAGGGTGGAGCGCTCGGCTTGCAAGGCGAGCCATTCGCCGACTTGCGGCGGCAGATGATCCCAGCTTGAGGCATCGGCGAGAAAGCCACGCACGCGCGAGGCAAGATAAGTCGACAGCGGAAATTTTCCTCCGGCGTAGGACGGAACTTTCGGCGCATCGGCGTGCGTGCGCGAAACCAGCGCCTCGTCTTCCTGGATGCCTTGCAACGCGAGGATCTCGCCGCCGAACACGAAGGTGTCGTTCGGCGCCAGCATCTCGATGAAACTTTCTTCGATCTCGCCGAGCACGCGGCCGCCGCGCCCGATCTTGCCGGTGTAGACCGCGCCCGGCTCGCGTTTCGGCAGCGGGCCGCGGACCATGCGCACTTTGAGCATGTCGGCTTCGATGATCGTACCGACATTCATGCGGTAGGCTTGCGCGATGCGGCCGTTGGCGACGCGCCAGCGCCCGTCCGGCATGCGCTTGATCTTGGCGAAGCGGTCGTAAGTGCGCAGCGCATAGCCGCCGGTCGCGACAAAATCGACTGCCTTCTCGAACTGCTCCCATGTGAGCCCCGCATAAGGCGCGGCGGAGATGATCTCATCATAGAGCGCCTCGGCCGCGAACGGCTCGGCGCAGGCCATGCCCAAAATATGCTGCGCGAGCACGTCGAGCGCGCCGGTGCGCGGCTGCGCGGTATCCTGCGCCCCCTCCCGCGCCGCATCCACGGCGGCGACGCATTCGAGCACTTCGAAGCGGTTCGCCGGCACGAGCATCGCGCGTGACGGCTCGTCGAGCCGGTGATTGGCGCGGCCGATACGCTGCATCAGCCGGCTTGCGCCTTTCGGCGCGCCGACATTGATGACGAGATCGACGTCGCCCCAGTCGATCCCGAGATCGAGCGTCGAGGTGCAGACGACGGCTTTCAGTTTGCCGGCCGCCATTGCTTCTTCGACGCGGCGGCGCTGGCCGGCATCGAGCGACCCATGATGCAGCGCGATCGCAAGCTTGTCGTCGTTCATGCGCCAGAGTTCCTGGAACACGAACTCGGCCTGCGCGCGCGTATTGACGAAGACGAGCGTCATGTTTGCGGCGCGGATCGCGTCGTAGATTTCGCGCAAGGCATGCACGGCGCTATGTCCGGCCCAGGGCAGGCGCTCGCTCGTGTCGAGCACGCGTAGGTCCGGCGGCGCGCCCGGCGGCGCGGTGACGAGCGAAGCGAGTTTTTCGTCGCTGCCGACGAGCCAGCGACGGAGTTCGTCCGGATCGCGGACCGTGGCCGAGAGGCCGATCGCCGTCATGTCGGGCGCAAGACTGCGCAGCCGTGCAAGGCCGAGCGATAATAGATCGCCGCGCTTCGACGTGACGAGCGCGTGCAATTCGTCGAGCACGACGCGTTTCAAATCGCCGAACAGGAATTGCGCATCCGGAGAGGCCAATAAAAGTGCGACCTGTTCGGGTGTCGTCAGCAGCATGTCGGGAGGGTCGCGGCGTTGGCGCTGGCGTTTCGAGGCGGATGTGTCGCCGGTGCGCGTCTCGATGCGGATCGGCAGCCCCATTTCTTCGACAGGCGTTTTCAGGTTGCGCGCAACGTCGATCGCCAGCGCTTTGAGCGGCGAGATGTAGAGCGTGTGCAGCCCGCGCCGTTTCGTGCCGGGGAGACGGCGTTCGCGCGCCGTGAGCTCGACCAGGCTCGGCAGAAAGCCCGCGAGCGTCTTGCCGGCGCCGGTCGGCGCGACGAGGAGCGCGCTTTCGCCGGTCTCTGCGCGCGCGACGAGTTCGAGCTGATGTTGTCGCGGGCTCCAGCCGCGCGCCGCGAACCATTCGACGAACGGCGCGGGCAGGGCGGAAGTGGGGAGGGCGGTACGCTTCACCGCGGGAATTTAGTCATGCGCTGACGCGACGGCCAGGGCCTCCGCTGCGCGGTCGCAAAGGGCTAGCGGCTCAGGCGGACATTACGCAGATCAATCCAGGCACGGCGACGCGTTTGTTTCGGCGGGTCGACGCCGCATTGAGGAGGAGCACCGGCAGCCCTGCTTCGCGCGCCGTCGCCTCGATGTATTTCGGCGAATGAGCGTAGCGTGTCTCGTCACCGACAATATAGCCCTCCTCATTGTGGCTCTCGGCCGTGAAGGCAAATAACCCGGCGCTCGCAAGCACTCGCGCGATTTGCATGAAAACCGCTGCGAGATCGCCGATATAGGCGACTACATCGCTGGCGAGGATCAGGTCGAAGCTACGCGTGCCCACGGCGCGCAGCTGCTCCTCCGCCTCCCCGATATGCAGCGCGTCATAGATGCTCTTGGCACGCGCCTGCGCGAGCATCCCCGGCGAGAGATCGACTCCTTCGAGGTAATCGACGCGGTCGCGGAATGCAGCACCAGCAAGTCCGGTCCCGCAGCCGAGATCGAGCGCGCGGCCGAAACGCATCGGTCGATCCGTGCGGGCGCACACCTCGACGACCGCGTTGCGCAGCAGCGCCGGGGCACGATAGCCGAGCCCGTCGACGAGATGCTCCTCAAAATGCGGTGCGTATTGGTCGAACAGGCGTGCGACATAGGCCGGTGCCGCGGTTGCAGGGGCTTTTGCCGCACCTAACCGAGCCAGCGCCAGCGAGGCGCCCAGCACATCCTCCGCATCGCAGGCGAGCGCCCGCGCATAAGCGCGCTTCGCCGCCTCTGTGTCACTGAGCCGCTCCCGTGCCGCACCGAGCGCAAGCCACGCTCCCGCCCAATCCGGAGCGATCTCGAGACATTGCTCCAGCAACTCGGCTGCGGCCGCGTGATCGCCTGCGGCGGCGCTGTCCTCGGCATAGAGGAAGCGGCGGTCGGCCCGGAGGTCGCCCGAGGAGCCCATGTTGGTCATCGCGTGCGCCATAGCACGGCAGGCCTGCACCCTTGTGCGTAGCGTTCGCTCATCGCTCGATACCCGAGCGACCAACGCCAACCTCCAAGGCGCCATTCTTTTAGGAGACTGCCATGACCCGCTTCACGCAGACGATTGCCGCATTCGCCACCGCCGCCACGCTCGGCCTTGCCATCGCCTCCTCGTCGTCCACCCCGGCCGCGGCTTGGGGCGGCGGCTTTTGGGGTGGAGGTTTCCATCATCATTGGGGCCCAGGGCTCGGCGTTGGCGTCGCGCTGGGCGCGCTCGGAGCGGCCGGCGCCTACGCCTATGGTGGCGGCTGTTACGTCACCCGCGAGGCGGTCCGCGACGTCTACGGCAACTTCCTCTATTCGCGCCCGGTGCAGGTCTGCGACTGATCGAAGCCAATTCGGCGGGAGGGTTCCCAGCCCCTTCTCCTTCCGCCCGAGTGAAAGCCCCGCCCTTTCGGGCGGGGCTTTTCTGTTGCCTCCTGAGCCGCCCCGGCCGAGGAAGTTCCCAAGCCCGAGCTTATTTTGGCCACTCATTCTCGGTTCATTGAGGGCCGGCCATATTGCCAAGGTGGCTCACCGAATCAGCCGCCATCGCTCAGGAGGAGCTGGATGAACGCTTATGCAAAGAAGATCGTCGCGAGCGGGTTTGCGGCGGTAATCCTTGGCGGCACAATTGCCGCCTCAACCGTGCCGGCCTCGGCCGACGCCGGTTCGACAATCGCCGCCGGCATTTTCGGCGCCACCGCTGGTGCCATGCTCGGCGCCGCGGCCGCATCGGCTGCCCCGCCGCCGCCCCCGGTCGTGTATGCCGGACCGCCCCGCTGTTGGATGGAGCGGCGGCCGGTACTCGACCCCTATGGCTATGTCGTCGGTTATCGCCCGGCGCGGGTCTGCCAATAATCATCGGTCCTTCGGAGAACCTGACCTCCCGCCGCAGAGGCGGGAGGTCATTTGTCGCGATCGTTAGCCGCTGCTTAGCTTTAATAAAGCGCGGCCTTATTCCTCAAAAACCGCTCCAAGCGCAGCAATTGGCTGCAACCAATTCCTGTCAAGCTCGTTAATCGGGTGTGCGAGAACGCACAGCCTATAGGGCGCATCGCTTTATAGGTCGTCCGGTCAACGGCAAGAGCCGCGACAGGAGGGGTCAGATGATCGAGCAGAAAGACAAGCTGGTGGCGACCCGCGCTACCCGGATTGTCGTCGCGTTGACCGCCGTCACTTGCGTTGGTGCCGTCGTCGCCGCTGCCCCGGTCGGGCTGACCAGTGCCGTCCAGGCTGCCAAGCCGAAAATCGAGCGCACCGGCTTCCGTCCGCTTGCCGAAGGCCCGACCCTGCAGGTCGGCAAACAATTCGGCGCCGATGATGAAGATTGCATCGTCAAAGTGACCCGCGTCCAGGGTCCGGACGGCCGCATCTACGTCACTCGCGGCTCCACCTGCGGCGAGTGATCTTCGCTCCCCTTAAAGCAGCGATTATCGGCGTCCCCTAAACGGGCTTGCCATTCGCCCGGCCGCACATGACCTGTTGGACGAATGCGCGCGTCCGACCTTCTCAAAACCACACCGGCGGGCCTCTATTGCGCCGCCGGGGATTTCCACATCGATCCGCTTCGCCCGGTCAAGCGCGCGCTGATCACGCACGGCCATTCCGACCATGCACGTGCCGGCCATGAATCGGTGCTGGCAACACGCGAGACGCTCGCCATCATGGGCGTGCGCTGCGGTCCCGATTTCGCCGGCGCGACTCAAGCCGCCGCTTACGGCGAGCGCATCGGCATTGATGGGCTGACCGTCTCGTTCCATCCGGCCGGTCACGTGCTTGGCTCGGCGCAAATTTGCGTTGAGGCGAAAGGATTGCGCGTCGTCATCTCCGGCGATTACAAGCGCGCGCGTGATCCGACCTGCGCTCCCTTCGAGCTTGTCCCATGTGATGTCTTCATCAGCGAGGCGACGTTTGGCCTGCCGGTCTTCCGCCACCCCGACGCAGCGCACGAAATTGCGCGGCTCATCGATTCATGCCGGCTCTTTCCGGAGCGCGCGCATCTTGTCGGTGCGTATTCGCTCGGCAAGGCGCAGCGCATCATGGCGCTGCTCCGGGAGGCCGGTTGGCAGCGCCCGATTTACATCCACGGCACGATGGAGAAGCTGACCCGCTTCTATGAGCGCGAAGGCATCGATCTCGGCGAGGTCATCCGCGTCACCGGCCCGGAGCGGCCGAAACTCGGCGGCGAGGTCGTCATCTGTCCACCCTCCGCTTTGCAGGAATTATGGTCGCGACGTTTTCCGGAGCCGGTGCCGGCTTTTGCCTCGGGTTGGATGCGTGTTCGTGCGCGGGCTCGTCAACGCGGGGTCGAGCTGCCGCTCGTCATCTCCGATCACGCCGATTGGGACGAACTCTGCGAAACCATTCTCGCCACCGGCTGCTCCGAGCTTTGGGTGACGCATGGCGAGGAAGATGCACTTGTCCATTGGGCGAGCGGCCAAGGGCTTGCCGCGCGGCCGCTGCATTTGATCGGTTACGGCGAGGAAGAGGTCGAGGCTTGTGAGCCGGCGATTCCTTCCGATGAGGCCGATCCGGCGCTTATATGAACCGCTTCGCCGAGCTTCTGGATCGCCTGTCTTTCGAGCCGTCGCGCAACAATAAACTGCGGCTGATGACCGATTATTTCCGTTCGACGCCTGATCCGGAGCGCGGCTACGCGCTGGCGGCGCTGACCGGCGCGCTCGGCTTCCAGCATGCGAAACCTGGATTGATCCGCGCGCTCATAAGCGAGCGCGTCGATCCGACCCTCTTCTACATGTCCTATGATTACGTCGGCGATCTCTCGGAGACGGTCGCGCTGCTTTGGCCCGAGCCCGCTGCGACGGCGGCCGGCGCGGGGCATAACCGGCCGCCCTTGGCTTTGTCGGAGGTTGTCACGACGCTCGCGACATCGGGCAAGCTCGATCTGCCGCGCATCCTGGCGCGTTGGCTTGACGCACTCGACGAGATTGGCCGCTGGGCCCTCTTAAAACTGATCACCGGGTCGCTGCGCGTCGGCGTGTCGGCGCGGCTCGCCAAGACCGCCGTCGGCGATATCGGCGGCAAGCAACCTAACGAGATCGAAGAAGTCTGGCATGGTCTCTCGCCGCCTTACATCGACCTGTTCGCTTGGGTGGAGGGGCGGGAGGCTCGGCCCGAAGCGACCGACCCGGCGCCGTTCCGCCCACCGATGCTGGCGCATCCGATCGAAGAGGCGGACCTCGCCGTGCTCAACCCTGAAGATTTTTCCGCGGAGTGGAAATGGGACGGCATCCGCATGCAGGTCGTTGCCGGCCATGACGCGACCGGTAAGCGAGTCTTGCGCATGTTCTCGCGTACCGGCGAGGAAAACACGCACGCCTTTCCCGATCTCGCCGAGGCGCTGGCGCACCTGCCGGCACAAGATTTTGCCATCGACGGCGAGCTGTTGATCCTCCGCGAGGGCCGCGTGCAGCCATTCTCGATTCTGCAGCAGCGGCTCAACCGCAAGGCGGTTTCGGCCAAACACATGGCGGATTTTCCTGCGCATGTGCGCGCCTATGATCTTCTGTCGCTGAACGGAGAGGACTTCCGCCCGTTTGCTTTCTGCGACCGGCGTAAGCGGCTCGAAGCTTTCGTTGCGGAATGCAACGAGCCGCGGCTCGATCTCTCGCCCATCGTGCCTTTCAAGAGCTGGGAAGACCTCGCGGCGGCGCGCGCCGATCCCGCCAGCGCCGGCGCGGAAGCGGACGCCGCCGCAGTCGAAGGCATCATGCTGAAGCGCGTCGACTCGATCTATGTGCCGGGCCGGCCGAAAGGCCCGTGGTATAAATGGAAGCGCGATCCCTTCAACGTCGATGCCGTCATGATGTATGCGCAGCGCGGTCACGGTAAGCGCTCCTCGTTTTACTCGGACTATACGTTCGGTTGTTGGCGCGAGGGCGAGAACGGCGAAGAACTGGTGCCGATAGGAAAAGCCTATTCCGGAATTACCGACGAAGAGCTCGCCCAACTCGATCGCTACGTCCGCAATCACACAATCAACCGCTTCGGTCCTGTCCGTGAGGTCGAATATTCGCGCGACAAGGGCCTCGTTCTGGAGATCGCATTCGAAGGCATCAATTGGTCGAGCCGGCACAAATCCGGAGTCGCGCTGCGCTTCCCGCGGATCAACCGCATCCGCTGGGACAAGCCGGCGAAAGACGCGGATCGGATTGAGGTTTTGGAGGGGCTTTTGAGGCAACGCGAATCGGCCTGAGCGCGCCCGTGACATCAGCCGCGACTCCTGCTTAGTGCCGGCCATGACGGTGCAACCGCAGCCCCCGGCCGCTTTCCGGCCGCCCGCCTCCGCAGAGGGCGCGCGGCCGACGCCGATGATGGCGCAATATATCGAGATCAAGGCCGCCAATCCGGATTGCCTGCTGTTCTATCGCATGGGCGATTTCTACGAGCTCTTCTTCGAAGATGCGGAAATCGCCTCGCGCGCGCTCGGTATCGTGCTGACGAAGCGCGGCAAGCATCTCGGCGACGACATTGCCATGTGCGGCGTGCCGATCGAGCGCGCCGACGATTATTTGCAGCGGCTCATCGCGCTCGGGCATCGCGTCGCCGTCTGCGAGCAGATAGAAGACCCGGCGGAAGCCAGGAAGCGCGGACCGAAATCGGTCGTGCAGCGCCAAGTCGTGCGTCTCGTCACGCCGGGAACCATCACCGAAGAGCGGCTGCTCGATCCCCACCGCGCCAACGCATTCGCGGCGGTAGCGCGCGTGAAAGCATCGGATGAGACCTGGCGCTACGGCATTGCCTGCGTCGACATCTCGACTGGAGCGTTTTCGGTCACGGAGACGGACGCGCCCGGCCTCGCCGCGGAATTGGCGCGGCTCGAGCCGCGCGAGATCGTCGCGGCGGACTCGCTCTGTGCCGACGACAGGATTGCCACGAATTTGCGCGGCACAGGTCTGCCCCTGACGCCGCTCGGGCGGGAGAGCGGCGATGGCGTGAGCGCAGAACGCCGACTCTGCGGATTTTACGGCGTCACGACTCTCGATGGGTTTGGCGTGCTCTCGCGTGCGGAAACCAGCGCAGCCGCCATGGCGCTGCACTTCATCGAGCGCACCCAAATCAACACACGACCCAATCTTGCGCGTCCGACGCGTGTTCGGCGCGATCACGTCCTGGAGATCGACCCGGCAACCCGCACGAATCTCGAACTGACGCGCACGCTTGCAGGCGACCGCATCGGCTCGCTGCTCGCCACGATCGACCGCACAGTCACGCCCCCAGGTGCGCGGCTTCTCGCGGAGCGGCTGGCGGCGCCTTTGACAGGCGTCAATGCGATTGCGCAACGGCAAGCGAGCGTGACGTTTTTTGTCGAAGGGCGCGACCTGCGGAGCGATGTCCGTGCCGAGCTTAAGCGGGCGCCGGATTTCATGCGTTCGTTGTCGCGGCTCGCACTTGGACGCGGCGGCCCGCGCGATCTGGAAGCCTTGCGAGCCGGGCTTGTAGCTGCGCACGAGCTCACTCGGCTGCTTTCCGTGGGTCAGCTCCCGGATGAACTCGAGCGCGCTCACGTCGCGCTCGGAGACGTCGACCACAACATCGCCGCAGCGCTCGCCGCGGCACTTGCGCCCGATCTGCCGCTCGATCGCCGCGCCGGCAATTTCATCGCGAGTGGACACGATGCGGCGCTCGACGAAGCGCGCGCGCTACGCGACGAAAGCCGGCGCGTCATTGCCAGCCTGCAGACGCGCTATTGCGAACTCGCCGAGATCAGGCAGATCAAGATCAAGCACAACAATTTTTTAGGGTATTTTATCGAAGTGCCGCAGGTGCACGGCGAGAGGCTGATCAAGCCGCCACTCAACGCGACGTTCATCCATCGCCAGACGATGGCGGAGGCGATGCGCTTCTCGACGAGCGAATTATCCGAGCTCGAGGCGAAAATCGCCTCCGCAGCCGATCGTGCGTTGGCGCAGGAATTGGCAATTTTCGATCGCCTCGCGGCAATCGTGCTCGACGCAGCCGAGCCGATCAAGGCGGCTGCGCAAGCGCTCGCGGAGATCGATGTCGCTGCCGCACTGGCGGAGATCGCCTCGGCGAAGGATTGGGTCAAGCCGGAGATCGAGTCCGATACTGCTTTCTTGATCGAGCAGGGGCGTCATCCCGTCGTCGAAGCGGCGCTCGCCGCCACCGGCGAGCCCTTTGTCGCCAACGATTGCGATCTCTCCGGCGACGGCGACAACGCCGGTCGCATCGCCATCGTCACCGGCCCGAATATGGCGGGCAAGTCGACCTACCTGCGCCAGAACGCGCTCATCGTGGTGCTCGCGCAGATGGGCTCCTACGTGCCGGCGAAGCGCGCGCGACTCGGCGTTGTCGACCGTCTGTTCTCGCGCGTCGGCGCGGCGGACGATCTCGCGCGCGGGCGTTCGACCTTCATGGTCGAGATGGTCGAGACCGCGGCGATTCTCAACCAGGCGACGGCGCGCTCGCTCGTCATTCTCGACGAGATCGGCCGCGGTACGGCGACGTTCGACGGGCTCTCGATCGCCTGGGCGACGATGGAGCATTTGCACGAGAACAATCGCGCGCGGGCCTTGTTTGCCACGCATTTTCACGAGCTGACGGAACTTGCGAAGCAGCTGCCGCGCGTGACCAATCTGACCATGCGTGTGACCGACTGGAACGGCGAAGTCGTCTTCCTGCACGAAGTGCTGCCCGGCGCGGCGGATCGCTCTTACGGCATCCAGGTTGCGAAGCTCGCGGGCTTGCCTCCGGCCGTCGTCGCGCGCGCGCAGGAAATCTTGCGTCTGCTCGAAGCTTCCGACCGGCGCACGCCGGTCGAGACCTTGATTGCCGACCTGCCGTTGTTCTCGCATGCGGCGCAAAACATTACGCCTGTGACGGCACGCTCGCCGGCAGACCCGGTGCGCGACACGCTCTCGGCTATCGACCCGGATGCGCTCAGTCCGCGCGAGGCGTTGGAAGCTTTGTACAAGCTGAAGGACTCCGCACGGGACAAAACGTGAGCGCGACGGCCAAGCGGCTCATGTGGTTTGTCGGCTTGTGGGCGGCTGGCGTTATCGTTGTTGCGGCCGTGGCCCTCGTTATTCGCGCTGCCTTGCGACTGTAGCGTCGCTCCAGGCCTAATTACCGCCGGTTGCCGCCAGGTTCCGGTAAAAATGCGAGATGCCTTCGTACCATTGATGCCGGGCCTCGAGGTGCTGCATGCCGGGTTGATGCACCGGCAGCCGAAGCGTCTGCACCAGTGTTTCGATTTCGCGCCGACCGCTGAGCTGGGATGACGTCAGCGTCTGATTCTGCACCGCCGTTTCGATCGGATCGAGTGCCGTCAGGCCGATCGGGAAGAGCTCGCGAAAAATGACGCGATCGTGCAACCCCTCGGCGACGCGGAACTGCAGCTCCGCCGACATGCGCTGCAAGCTCATGCCGACCTGCCGCGCGTTGTTGGATTGAATCGAGAGGCTGCGATTGCGCACGAGCACCCAGTCGATGATCCCGTTATCGACGAGGCGACGTTTCCGGCGTGCTTCGAGAACGAGATCGGCATAATGCGCAACATTGCCGCGCAGCGAGCGGTCGTGATGAACGCGCGAGAACACGTCGACATCGATGAAGCTCTCGTTCACGGGCGACACCAGCGTGTCGGCAAGTGAATGCGCAAGGCGCATCAGATAGGAGTCGCTCGCCGGCGTATCGATCACAACGAACTCGTAGGAATGCTCCACGGCCGCAATCGCTTCGGCAAAAGCGCTGAATTCCATGGTTTCGTTGTCGCGAAGATTATCGGAAGCACCGCGGTCGAGCGCGTAATGCAACGGCAGCTCGACGGGCCAGGGTGCCGACTGCGCCCACGAGCGGCGATTCTCGAGGAAACGCGTCAGCGTGCGCTGCCGGACATCGAGGTCGATGGAGGCGACGCGATAGCCCGCTTTCAACAAAGCGATCGTGAGATGGATCGAGAGCGTCGACTTGCCGGTGCCGCCCTTCTCGTTTCCGAGGACGATCACATGGGCGCTTCTGAGGTCCGGGCTGTCGAAATGCTCGCTCATCGGCGCGATCGCCGGACGCAAGCGCTATACCGCCGTGGCAATGTTTGACGAATCAGGCGTGTCATTCGCGATAGTCGTAAATCCAGTCCTGACGCGCCAACATTCGCCGCGCCCCCAAAACGCGCATCACAATATCGCGAGCCAAAGCCGCCGGCTCCGCCATGTGGTAGATGTCGCCTTGCCGTCGCGAGGCGCCCTGAAGGCGCGCGGTGCGTACGGTTCTCGCCTGCTCATACATTTTGAACCCGGCAGCGATATCGCTGTTTGCCGCAAGCGCAAGCTCCAGCGCGGCGGCATCCTCGATTGCCTGCGCCGCGCCTTGCGCCAGAAACGGCAGCATCGGATGGGCAGCGTCGCCGGCAAGCGTAACGCGGCCCACGCTCCAGTGCTCGAGCGGCGGACGATCGAAGAGCCGCCAGCTGCGCCATTCTGCGGGTGCGGAGAGGAGAGCATGTGCCTTCGTATGCCAGCGCGCCAAGGCGCGCCGCAGGATCGCTGGATCGCGCGTCCCGCTCCAAAAATCAGCGCTCTCCCCCTCGTCGTGGGAATCCTCCGCAATCGCCACCATGTTCACACATCTGCCGCCGCACAGGGGGTAATGCACCAGGTGGGCGCGCTTGCCGAGCCAGAGATTGACGTCAGGGGCGGCAAATTCCTCCGGCAATTGCGCGGTGGGCACTAGCGCGCGCCATGCGGTGCGGCGCGCGGCTTGCGGCGGCAGATCGCCAGGCAATTCCAAACGCTGGCGCACCTCCGACCACAGGCCGTCCGCGCCGATCAGCGCGGCCCCGTCGAAACGCAGGCGGATCAAGCCATGCTTGGCGCCGACGGCAACTCCGTCCTGATCGGCCGCAAAACCCGCAACAGCGACACCAAGCCGAACTTCGATCGCGGGCTCATCCGCCACGGCCGCGCGCAATGCCTGCTGCAGGTCGGCGCGATGTGCGACAAGGTAAGGCGCGCCCCAGCGTGTCTCCGCATCTTCAAGCGGCAGTCGCGCGAGCACCGCGCCATCGCGCCCGCGGCGGATCACGACCGCGCGTGGTTTAAGGGCTGCGCCGCCCAGTCGCTCCAGCACGCTCCAGCGCCGCAGATGGCGGCTCGCATTGGGTGAGAGCTGGATCCCGGCCCCCGCTTCCAGCAGTGCCGGGGCCTTTTCGAGCACGAGCACGCGTCGCCCATCGCGCGCGATCGCCAATGCCGCCGAGAGGCCGGCAATTCCGGCCCCGGCGATTATGATCGGTAGCTCCCTCACGCACTTTCAGCCGAGCGGCCCGGCCCGATATCAGGTGACCTTCTCGACCTCCACGGGCGCGAATTCGCAGGCCGGCGGATCGCAGATTCCGGCGAGCGAGGCATCATAGACAAAGAGCGTCGAGCAATAGGAACAGACCGCCTCGCTCTCCTCGCCCATATCGATGAAAATGTGCGGATGGTCGAACGGCGGCAACGCGCCGACGCACATGAATTCCTTCACGCGGATGCGGATTTTCGGCACGCCCGGCTCATTGTGGAAATGCGGAATGAGGTGGTCGGCCATTGCTCGCTCGTGCTGCCCAAAGTCGCGCCGCGACCATAGGCAGGGGCGGGAGAGCCGACAAGCGTCATGATTTCGCAGGGCGATGCAGCGCAGGCGGCTTGCACGCCGAGTCTTCCCCGCTATGGTGCGCGCCAAAACCGGACGGCATCATGGAAGAGTTTTCTTCGAACGGCGTACGCATTGCTTTCATCGACGAGAGACCTGACAACGACCGTGGCGAACCGATCCTGCTGATCCACGGTTTCGCCTCCACCCACGCGGTCAACTGGTTGTTTCCGCTCTGGGTGCGGACCTTGAACGGCGCCGGGCGCCGCGTCATAGCGCTCGACAATCGCGGCCACGGACGCAGTCAAAAGCTGTACGATCCTAAGGACTATCACACCGCGATCATGGCCGAGGATTCGCGCAATCTGCTCGATCATCTCGGCATCGAATATGCCGATGTCATGGGCTATTCGATGGGCGCCCGCATTGGCGCGTTTCTCGTCCTTGCCCACCGCGATCGTGTGCGCTCATTGGTGATGGGGGGTCTCGGCAGCCACTTGATGGAAGGATTCGGGCTGCCCGTCTCGATCGCTGAGGCGATGGAAGCCGAAACGATCGAAGAGCTGCGTGATCCGCAGCAGAAAATGTTCCGCGGCTTTGCCGAGGCGACGAAGAGCGACCGGCGGGCGCTGGCCGCCTGCATCCGCGGCTCGCGGCAGGTTCTGACACCCGAGCAGGTTCATGATATCGACGTCCCGACTCTGGTTTGCGTCGGCACGCGCGACGAGGTCGCCGGCGATCCGCATCCGCTGGCGGAGATGCTGCCGCAGGGCCGCGCGGTCGACATTCCCGACCGGGATCACAATCGCGCCGTCGGCGACCGCGTCTACAAGCAGGCTGTGCTCGAGTTCCTCGAAGAGCGGCCCTGACGCGCGGCAGGCCTCGCGGAAATGCTTTGCTGTCCATGCCTGGGTATCAGAACGTTCATTCTGCCGGGCGGACTTGCTGGACACCTTTTACACCCCACGTTATGCCCGAAGCAGGGGCGAGAGCCCGAGGAGTAGCGATGGCCTCTCACGGTTCTGGGCAGGGCTCCGCCCGCGTCGTCGATTTCGGCAAGCACGACCCGATGCTGGCCCGGGTCCGCCTGGAGGCTGAGGAAGCGGTTCACCGCGAGCCGGACCTGGGCGCCTTCATGTTCGCCAACGTGCTGAACCACGACAGCTTCGAGGCAATTGTCGTGCACCGCGTCGCCGTGCGGCTCGAGAACCGCGACCTTCCGGGCGATCTCATCCGCCAAATCTACATGGATATCCTGAGCCAGGACGCCTCGATCGGCGACGCATTCCGAGCCGATGCGATGGCGGTGTTCGATCGCGATCCAGCCTGTACGCGGCTCATCGAGCCGCTTCTCTATTTCAAGGGCTTCCAGGCTCTCCAAGCCTACCGGCTTGCGCATGCTCTGTGGAGGGCCGGCCGGCGCGATCTCGCGCTCTATCTGCAGAGCCGCTCGTCCGAAGTGTTTCAGGTCGACATCAATCCGGCGGCGGTGATCGGTAAGGGCGTTTTCCTCGATCATGCGACCGGCATCGTCATCGGCTCGACGGCGGTGATCGAGGACGACGTTTCCATGCTGCAGGGCGTGACCCTCGGCGGGACAGGCAAAGAGACCGGCGACCGTCATCCGAAGATCCGGCGCGGTGTGCTGCTCGGCGCCGGGGCCAAGGTGCTCGGCAATATCGAAGTCGGCCACTGCTCGCGCGTGGCCTCGGGCTCTGTCGTGTTGCAGGCCGTGCCGCATAACAAGACCGTTGCCGGCGTCCCCGCCCGCGTCGTCGGTGAGGCGGGCTGCGCCGAGCCGGCGCGCAGCATGGACCAGATCATCGCCGCCAAGCCCGTTGAGACGGCGGTCTGAACCTCATCCCTTCGCAGCCGATTGCGTGAGCCGCGCAAGCGGCTTACCACGTCGCTGCGCGCGTTAGCTGCCAGGGGAGACTTGAGTGGGAGCAGGCCTGAACAAAACCGAATTGCAGCAATTGCAGGATTTTCTGCGCCGCTCTTTCGGCAATGAAGACCTGCGCGTGACGCCAAACCCGCGCAATCCCGACGATGCGGACGTCCATCTTGGTCAGCGGGTGATTGCCAATCTCAGCGTCGACGATGAGGACGGCGATCGCTCGTTTGCATTCGCGATGAAAATTCCGGTCGAGCGGCCGGTGCTACAGGATTACCTGAGACGGCTGTTCGAGAACGACAAACTGAAAATCGTGCCGCGCGGCCGCAAGACCGATTCCGTCGAACTTAATTCAGGCGAGGATTTCCTGGGCGTGGTTTCCGCCGACGATCCCAACGGCCGGAGCTTCACCCTGCAAATCGCTATCCTCGATTTCGACCTCGAAGATCTCTGACCGACATGCCGCTCTACTCGCTGGACGGTATCGTGCCGCAAGTGCCGGCGAACGGCCGTTACTGGGTCGCCCCGGACGCTCACGTGATCGGCAACGTCGTGCTCGAAGAGGATGCGAGCGTCTGGTTCGGGACGACAATCCGCGGCGACAATGAACGCATTGTCGTCGGAACCGGTACGAACATCCAGGAAGGCTGTATGCTGCATACCGATCCAGGCTTTCCGCTGACGATCGGTCCGCACTGCACGATCGGCCATCACGTCATCCTGCACGGCTGCACGATCGCGGAGGAAAGCCTCATCGGGATGGGCGCGACCATTCTCAACGGCGCCCGCATCGCTCGCCATTGTCTGGTCGGCGCCAAAGCGCTTGTCACCGAAGGCAAAGAATTTCCAGAGAATTCGCTGATCGTCGGCGCGCCGGCACGCGCAGCGCGCACCCTCGACGAGGCGGCGATTGCGCGGATGCGGGTGACGGCTGCGCACTATGTGCAGAACTGGCAGCGCTATGAACGCGGCCTGAGCGTCGCGAGCGTCGAGCGCTAGAGCGTTATGTTTTCGTTGAAGCCGTCGACAGGGATGGGTCGGAAGAACTCGACCCCGATGCCGCCCATGAAGTGACGCACGACCGTGCCGCTCGTCTGGCCGATAGTGACGGTCGATCCAAGTGGCGGCTGCACTTCCGTCGCGAGAGCCGCGCCCGACAGCGATATGTCGATGAGTTTGACAGGATGCGTCTGTCCGTCGCCAAGCCGCAGGATAGTGCGAGTGGCGCGCGGCGTCACGCGCGCGTGGCGGCGGTCTTCCAGCATGCCGAGCGCGTCGCGATTGATGAGCCAGGTGAGCTGCTCGGCGAGCTTCTCCCGCTTCATCAGCGGCAGCGACATGGAGAGCGCGAAGCCGTTCTTCGTGTGGCGTGCGATCACGCCCTCGATTCGCCCGAGCTGGTCGAGGTAGACGATGACGCGCTCGCCGATGCCGCCGCGCACCGGTGCAAACAGCGATACGCCGCCGACCGACATGTCGACCGTCTGGCAGGGATATTCCTGCTTGTCCGCCAGCATGTAGCGGCCGAGAACGGTCACCTTCACCCGCTGGTGACGGCGCTGTTCAATCGGCTTTTGAGCCACACGCAGTTTGAGATTGGTTTGCAAGCTGGCCGATCCTGATCCAGGCGCTCGCGTCAACCTAAACAGCGCCGGTTAAGGGGCCATTACGCCGTTAAGATTGTTGGCGTGTCTTTCACGCACCACCCGCATAGACGGTTAGGTGGCCCCGGCGCCCGAGCGGCGCCTGGACAGCTTCCGGCCGATGCGGCGGAAGCGCTTCGTCATCGCCTATCCCGACCACGCGCATCGAGTGCAGGGCCAGCTTCTCGGCCGCGATCAGGCCGAACCAGGGCTCGCGCGCGCCGGAGGTGATGCAGCCGAGGACGCGCGCGTGGGTCTTACCATTGTGCCGGAGCGGCAGGAGGAGGAGCTCCATGTCCATGGCCTTGCGGCCCTGCGGCGCCGCCGACACCCCGGCGATCACCGGATGCGCGCCGTCGAGGACGGTGAGCATGAGGGCCATCGCATCGCGGCGCTCGTCGTCGGCCCAGAGATCGAGGAATGACCGCCCTTTCTGCTCGGAGAGCCAGAGCGCGTTGAGCCGCGTGCCCGAAAGGCGGATCGGAAACACACAGGCGGAATCGATCTCGAGCAGGAACGTGTCGGCAAGCACGTTGCGGATGGCGGCGGGGTCGATTTCGGCGCGCTCGGGAGCGGCGCGACCTTTGCGCAGGCGATCCCAATAGGCAAACAATTCCCGTGTCGCCGCCTGTCTCATTTTACCTTTTCCCGGCCGTCTGGTGCAGCGCTTCTGTCTCGGAACGGAACCGCCCGGCTCATCCGGGCGCCCTCCGACACGGGAGAGCAGGGCATGTGCCAGTGCTTGCGTGGCCTGGCGGCAATCGCCATGTTCGGCCACCTCCGGGCCAAGGAGCGCGGGTGAGCAAACGTCAGCCGGTCTTCAATCTTCCAGGCGTGATCCTCGCGCTGCTCGCTGCCTTCGCGGCCGTGCAGGTGGCGCGCGACTTCGTTTCCCCGCAGAGCGATGCCTGGCTGATCACGACCTTCGGCTTCGTTCCGGCGCGGTTTTCACGCCATTTTGCACCCGGCGGGCTCGCCAATTCCATTGCCGAGCAGATCGCCTCCGGCGCGCCCGAGGCCACGATCCGCTGGTTTCTCGGAAATGGCGGCTGGCCCTGGTGGAGCCCGGTCACCTATGCCTTCCTGCACGGCGACTGGATGCATCTTAGCCTGAACGGGTTGTGGCTTGCCGCCTTCGGCACGGCGGTCGCGCGCCGCTTCGGGCCGCTGCGTTTTCTCGGCCTTTTCGTCCTGTCGGGAGTAGCTGGCGCCGCCGCTTTCCTGCTCGTTCACCCGTACGGGCTTGAGCCTGTCGTCGGCGCCTCGGCGGCAATTTCGGGCGCGGTCGCGGCCGCAATGCGGTTTGCCTTCGAGCCGAATGCCCCGCTCGGGCCCGGCAGAAATGCCCTGGTTGGCGGCGACACCGCCTACTTTCTCCCGGCTTTGCCGCTTGCCCGCGTGTTTCGCGACGGCCGCGCGCTTGTCTTTCTGCTGACCTGGCTCGGCTGCAATATCCTTTTCGGTGCGTTCGCCCGCCCGCTCGGCGTCGGCGATGCGGCGGTGGCGTGGGAAGCCCATATCGGCGGCTTCCTATTCGGGCTTTTCGCCTTCTCGTTCTTCGATCCGACGCCCAATCAGAGTTTGGCGGTAGAGCCCTTCCCGGACCTCGACGTGTCGACCTCCTCGCAAGCCAGCGGCCCGCGCCACGTCCCATAGCTCCAGGGCAGGAACGAGTGCGCTCCAGCCGGCAGCGCCCGCGGCACCGGATCGTAGCCGTGCGTGCCCCAGGGATGGCAGCGGCAGAGGCGGGCAAATCCCATCCATCCGCCGGCCCACAATCCGTGGTGCTCGATTGCTTCGGATGCGTAGTCGGAGCAGGTCGGCAAATGTCGGCAGGCGCGCCCGACAAGTGCGGAAAATGTCAGCTGATAGACCCGGATCGCCCCGCGCGCTGCGCTAATGTGCCATCGCGAGGGAACATGGCTCGTCATTCCGCGGCCGCGGAAGTCTTTGTCGCCGCGATGCGGTTCAACGCCTCGACGACGGCGTCGAACGTGAGCAGCGTCGAGGCATGCCGCGCTTTATAGTCGCGTACCGGCTCGAGCACGCCGATCTCCGCCCAGCGTCCGCCAGGCGGGGCGCCGTTCTCCTTCAGCATCTTGCGGACCCTCTCGCGCAATTCCTGCAATTCCTCGGGGGTCGAGCCGATCACGTTGCGCGCCATGATCGAGGAGGAGGCCTGACCGAGCGCGCAGGCTTTGACGTCGTGAGCGAAATCGCTCACCCGGCCATCGCTGAGATTGAGGTCGACCGTCACCGTCGATCCGCAGAGCTTCGAATGCGCCGTGGCGGAACCTTGCGGGGCTTGGAGTCGTCCAAGCCGCGGGATGTCTGCGGCGAGTTCGAGAATGCGCTTGTTGTAGATGTCGTTGAGCATGAATAGGTCTGCGGCCGGGCCTGGCTGAAATCCCTGTCCCGGGTGGTATATAGTCATCGATAACGCGGGTGCGAAGGCTTAAGGGTCCGCACGTCGGGAGAGCTTCATGGATGCTGTGGTGAAAGCCTTGTCGGCGCGGTCGCGCGAAACCAACGCGGTGCGCAGCCGTGCGGCGGAAGATGCGCTGCCCCAGCCCCGTGTCACCCGCGACGAGGCGGAAGCCGCCGTCCGCACGCTGATCCGCTGGGCCGGCGACGATCCGGCCCGCGAGGGTCTGATCGACACGCCACGTCGCGTCGCCGACGCTTATCTCGAACTGTTCAAGGGCTACCGCGACGATCCGGACGCGCTCTTGGCGCGGGTCTTCGAGGAAGTCGAAGGCTATGGCGACATGGTGCTCGTGCGCGACATTCCGTTCGCCTCGCATTGCGAGCATCACATGCTGCCCTTCGTCGGCCGGGCGCATATCGGCTATTACCCCAATCGCGGCGTCGTCGGCTTGTCGAAGCTCGCGCGGCTCGTCGACGTCTTTGCGCGTCGGCTGCAGACCCAGGAGACAATGACGGTTCAGATCGTGCAATCGATCCAGGACGCGCTCGATCCGCGCGGCGTCGCCGTCGTCGTCGAGGCAGAGCATATGTGCATGTCCATGCGCGGCATCCGCAAGCAGGGCACATCGACCACGACCAGCCATTTCACCGGCGTGTTCCGGGACGACCCGAACGAGCAGATCCGCTTCCTCACGATGCTGCGCGGTCCGGATTCCACGCTGCGCAGGTGAGCGCGAAGGCTCAGGCGCAGAAGCGCGAGCCGGCGAGCCAATCCCATTCGCTCGCGCCCATGGAAGCCCATCTCGTCGCCGCGCTTCCGGAGGGATCGGGCTGGCAATTCGAACCGAAATGGGATGGGTTTCGCTGTCTTGCCTTTCGCCGCGGCGACGAAGTTGATCTGCGCGCCAAAAGCGGCAAGCCGCTCGCGCGTTATTTCCCCGAAATTGTCACTGGATTGCGTGACCTGCCGCTCGATCCGTTCGTCCTCGATGGCGAACTCGCGATAGCGCAAGGCGACGTGCTTTCCTTCGATGCGCTGCAGATGCGGTTGCACCCCGCCGAAAGCCGCATCCGGAAGCTGGCGCAGGAGACGCCGGCATTCCTTATTCTGTTCGATGCGCTGGCTCTTCCCGGCGAGCCCAACATAGCGCAGGTGCCGCTGACCGAGCGCCGCGCCGCGCTCGACGAGACTTATGCCTCGATGGCAGGCAATGCGTATCTGCGGCTTTCGCCATACACGCGCCGACGCGCCGATGCGCAGCGCTGGCTCGACAAAGCGGGCGGCGCGATCGATGGCGTCGTCGCCAAGCGCATCGACGAGCCGTATCGGCCGGGCGAACGTGCCATGCTGAAAGTGAAGCGGATGCGCACCGCCGATTCCGTCGTCGGGGGCTTCCGCTACGAGCGCGATTCCGCATTGGTGGGCTCGCTTCTGCTCGGATTATACAACGACGCCGGCAAACTCGATCACGTCGGTTTCAGCTCGGCGATCGCCGATCGTGACAAGCCGGCGCTCACGAAAAAGCTCGAAAAGCTGATCGGACCGCCGGGTTTTGATGGAAATGCGCCAGGCGCACCGAGCCGCTGGAGCACCGAGCGCTCGACCGAGTGGCAGCCGTTGAAACCGAAGCTCGTCGTCGAAGTGCGCTACGACCACGTAACCGGCAGCCGCTTTCGCCACGGCACCAGCATTGTGCGCTGGCGCCCCGACAAGTCCCCGCGGCAATGCACGATGGAGCAACTCGGGCACGAGGCGAGGCCGGGTAAGCTCATCGAGCAGATGATGCGCGGCACATGACCCGGCAATTCGGCGCTAGTGCGGGAAAGCCACAGACCGTTTCTATTTGTGCGCCGCGTTTGACTTGCGTTTTGCACGGACAATAGTGTTTTTCCATGCACCGACGGGTGACCAGGGCAGTGCTTCGACCGGCGATCGCGCTTGTTGCGGTCTATGCTTTGCTTTTAAACGCGCTGCTGTCGGCGGCCGTGCCCTTTCATCCCGCGCCGTCCGGCGAACCCATCATCTGCTTGCATGACGGCGGCGCACCGGACCAACCTGCGGGGCCGTCCTCGGCGCACGATGACTCGTGCTGTGTGGCGGTATGCGGGATGGGCGTCGCGGCCCTGCCGCCCTCCGACTATTCCCGCGTTCCGGTGTTGCGCCTCAGCACATTCTCGAGGATCGGCTGGTCGGTCCGGTTCGTCGCACTACCGCCACCTCCAAAGGCACAAGCAAATCCTCGAGGTCCGCCGTCACTCGTCTGATGCAATCGCTGTTCGATTCTCAGAGAGGACCTCCCCATGTCTACCATTCGATCTGGCCATGCTGCGCATGGCGCATATACCCTGCGAGGCAAGCGCGCATGCATTGCTGCCGCGTTCGCAATCGGCACGTTGGCGATGTACGGCGCGTCTCCCGCCGCGGCGCATTGCTTTGCCGGCGCGCGCTTCTTTCCCGCCACTCTCAGCGTCGACGATCCTTGCGTCGCCGACGAATTGTCGCTCCCGACCGTTTCGACCTTTAGGACCGGCGATATTCCGGCCAATCGCGAACTCGACATTTCCGCCGAGTTCTCAAAGCGCATAACCGAAGATTTCGGCGTGTCGGTCGGCCGCACCTACACGCGCCTATGGGTTCCCGGCGGACCGGGTGCGCATGGATGGCAGAACCTGGAAACGACGTTCAAATACCAGTTTCTCACCTGGCCGCAGTCGGAATTCGTGCTGTCGGCCGGTGTCTCCGTCGAATGGGGCCGGACCGGAAATGCGTCGGTCGGCGCGGAGAAGTTCCACACGATTACCCCCACTCTTTACGTCGGCAAAGGATTTGGCGACCTGCCGTCCGCTGCCGGCTTTCTGCGCGCATTCGGTATCACCGGTCAGGTTGGCTACGCGATTCCGAGCTGGAGGCGCACGGTCACGACGTCAATCGATCCGGATAGCGGCAACTTCAGCTTCGATGAAGAGCGCCACCCGCATTTCCTGCAATATGGCGGAAGCGTTCAGTTCAGCATGCCGTATCTCAAGGCGAACGTCGTCGATCTTGGGCTGCCTGACGTGATCAACCGGATGGTCCCGCTCGTCGAGGCAAGTTTCAGCACGCCCGTGCGTAATGTGGTGACAAGCGCGAACACGTTTGACGACACGAACAGGACCACCGGCACGGTCAATCCCGGCGTCATCTACGTCGCCGACAAATTTCAGATCGGAGCCGAGGCGATCATTCCCATCAACCGGGCGAGCGGCAAGGGTGTCGGCTGGGTCGCGCAACTGCACTTCTATCTGGACGACATTTTCCCGACGAGTATCGGTCGTCCCATTATCCCGGTTTCGGCGAGGATCGGCCAATGAGAATCATCCGCAAAGCTCTCCTCGCCGGCGTGCTCGCGCTGACAAGCGCCGCCGCACATGCGCATGCACAATTGGACAGCGCCAATCCCCGCGTCGGCAGCACGGTCAGCGCCGCACCTTCGGTGCTCACCCTGAACTTCAGCGAACCCGTGGAGCCCGCCTTCAGCACGGTGCAAGTGACGGACTCTGCCGGCCGCCGCGTCGATGCCGGCAAGCCGCGCGTCAACGGACGTCAGGTGCAGGTGCCGCTGCGGCCGCTCGCGGCGGGACAATACAATGTGCATTGGCGCGTACTTTCGGTCGATACGCACACGACGGAAGGGAGCTTCGGCTTCGAAATCAGGCCATGACCGATGCAGGCTTCGCCGCGCTCGCGGCGGCGCGGTGGATTCACTTTGCCTCGGTGATGCTCATATTCGGCGGCTCGCTGTTTGCCTTCTACGCGCTGCCGCGGCAAACAGCGGCGCCGGAGCTTGCGGATGCTCGCGGCCTGCTGCGCCTCGCCGCGCCAATCGCGTTCGTCTCCGGAATCGCTTGGGCAGGCGCGTCGCTCGTCAACATCACCGGGGAGGCGGACAGCCTCCTCGACCGGCAAGCGCTTTCGGCGTTTTTGTTCGAGACGGGCTTCGGCAGGGCCTGGGTGGTGCGACTTGCCGGTCTGCTCGTCCTGCTCATTGCAGCCTTGTCGCTCCGCGCCGATTTGCGCGAGCGGACTTTCGGCGCCGTGCTGATCACGATTGTCGCCGCATTGCTGCTCGTCAGCCAGGCCTGGATTGGCCATCCTGCCGCTGCCACCGGCGCTGAGCGCAACTTAATTATTGCGGGCTACGCACTGCATGTACTTGGCGCCGGCGCGTGGCTCGGCGGTCTCGTGCCGCTATCGTGGATGTTGCGCGAGCGCGAGCGTGCCCGGGGTGACGAGGTCGAGTTTGCGCTGCAGCGGTTCTCAGCTGTCGGGATGCTCGCCATCCTCAGCATTCTAGCCGGTGGTTTGGTAAACGCATGGGCGCGATGGAACTCGTTCGACGTGGTCCTGTCGAGCGCCTGGGGCAAGATTCTGATCGTAAAAGCAGTCGGGTTTGTTGCTCTTTTGGCGTTGGCGTTCGCCAACCGTTTCGTGCTCATGCCGCGACTGGCCGAAACGGGCGCGCTCCGCGGCAAACTCGCTCGCAATGTGGCGGCGGAGCAGGCACTGGGTCTTGCAGTCCTGGCCGCCGCCGCTGTCCTCGGCATCCTGCCGCCACCTGCTTAGTTGCGCCCGCCCCGCTTACCATACAGTCAAGACTAAGACGCAAGACTAAGATTATGTAGCGGGGCTGCGCTTTTGCTCAGCTGAAACCAAACCACTTGTTCGTCATTGCAAGTGCGGTTCAAAGGTTCAGGTGGAGGTTAAGCCATGAACATGAAAACAGCACTGATTGGATCTTTCGCAGCGGCAGCGGCTCTCCTTGCCGTGTCTGCGGATGCGAATGCACGCTCCTGGCACTACAGAAGCACGTCCTGCGGCCCGAGCGCGACGATCATCAAGCATCACCGTTATGGTTTCGTCGGCAGCGACCGCGATTATGGCGTGCGTTCTCGCACTTATATCCGCGGCGAGCGCTACGGTACGCGCGGCGCGTCCGTCCGTTATGGCGTGCGCGGTCACGAGCGCGGCGGCGTGAACGTCAACATCAACGCGCGTATGCGCGGTGGTGAAGATCGGCACGGGACGCGCCTCTCCGGCACGAACCGCAACATGGGCGGCGCGGCCGGCACGAGCGGCGCGACAGGACGCAGCGTCTCGCCGAGCAATACTGGAAAATCCGGCGGCGCATCCATGGGCGGCGCTGCTAAGACCGGCGGCGGCACCAGTGGCGGGCTCGGCGCATCCGGCGGCGGCAGCTCCGGCGGCATGGGTTCCGGTGGCGGTGGCGGCGGCAGCCGTTAACAGCCGTTAACAGACGCCTCGATCTGCCGGGGACCTGAACGGTCCCCGGCCTTTCCTGTCTTGCCCTGTCTTGGCGCGAAGCTTGAACACGCACGCCTCGCGTCATCGAAGTGATCGAGTAAGCGTACGCATTTGAACTACACGTATGCGGGCAAGCCCGCCTCTATGGGGCGCTCTCGCCCTCCGATTAAATCGTCTTCGGTGCGAGCGTCCCGATGCAGGACGTCGTTTCTGAGCTGCTTCGCCCACTGGACGACCGCGATAGACTTCGCGGCGAACGCATGGCGCGCGCCGCCAAGCAAGGCGGACGCGGGCTGACGCGGCGCCGGCTCGCGCCGAAGCTTGTCAGACGCAGATTGCGGCGTCGGCGCAGCGCTCCGAACCCGTCACAGGTGGCGTGAGTGCGCCAGCCGCCTTAACATCGCGGCATGCGACGACGCCCTATTTCGCCGAGCCACCTCGCGCTGCGGAATTTGGTCCTCGCGCTTTGTGTCGCCGCTGCGGCTTTGCCGGCGCGCGCCGATTCTGTCACCCCGATCTCGCCCGCGCTTTGCGCGGAGATGAAAGCGCATCGCGTGATGCGCGCCGACGCGCCCGTCGGCTGCGAGCGGCTCGCGCTCGTGCGCTTTACCTACATCGGCTTCGACGGGCGCGAACATGCAGACGGTGAGCTCGTCGTGCTCGACGCGCTCGCCGATCAGGTGGCTCGCATCTTCGCCGCGCTGCGCGCGCGCCGCTTTCCGTTGCAGCAGGCGCGGCTGATGAACGCCTATGACGGCGACGATGACGCCTCGATGGACGCGAACAACACCTCCGCCTTCAACGACCGCAACGTCGTCGGCACGCAATCCATCTCGATGCACGCTTACGGCGCGGCGATCGACATCAATCCGGTGCAAAATCCGGCCTACGATCGCGTCAACGGCATGCGCGTGCTGGTGCCGCAGGCCGGCGCCGCTTATGCGCAGCGCTCGCCGCTGCGCTCCGGCATGGCCGAGAGCGTCACGCAGGTTTTCGCCGCGCACGGATTTACCGTGTGGGGCGGGCGTTTCCGCGATCCCGATTATCAGCACTTCACGATTCCTCGTGCGCTCTCACAAAAGCTCATACGCTTGCCGCCGCGCGAGGCGCGCGCGATGTTCGACGCCGCCGCCGGGCACGGAGCAAAAAAATGATCGGTAAACGCGTGCAGTTCGACGACGAGACCTGGGCGGCGGTCAACCTGTTGCGCCAGGAGCGCCGCCGCTCGTTCCAGCAGCTCGCCGACGAAGCCTTCCGCGATCTCCTGGAAAAATACCACCGGCCGACCGACCTGAAGACGCAGCTGAAGGAGAGCGCCGGGATATCGCCGAAGAAGTCGCGCAAGTCGAAAGGTTAAGCCGCATTGCCGCGCGCCGCGCGCCGCCTACTTACCTCGGCAGCTATCCGGGCGGAGACCTGCCACATGAGAACCTCGCTTGCCCTGATGCTCGCGGCAGCCGCGCTGGTGACGGCGCTGCCGGCCGCGACGCAGTCGCATCGCTCGCGTCAGCACGCCCCGGCTTACGCGGAGGGCCGCAGCGTCTACGCCCCGCCGCAAAGCGCCTGCATCCCGCTTTGCGCGCGCGACACCTCGCCCTGCGATCCGCCGTATTTCAAGGCGGCCGACGGGCGTTGCGACTATCCGATGATCGGGCGCTAGGAGGGGCCCATGCGCGCACGCATCGCGGCCTTCGTTGTCGCCGGCATCGCAAGTGCGGCGCTCGCAAGTGCAGCGCGCGCCGAGACGCTCTGCCCCGACGGCACGTTTGCTTCAGGCGATTCCTGCATCCTGTCGTTCGACGGCTCGCACGTGATCGGCGGCCCGAAGACGGTGCCCGATGTCGTCTATGTCGACGTCCGCACCGCCGCGCGTCTCTTGCGCTACGACGCCGAATATCGCATCGGCCAGCCGCAGCGAAACCGCATCCTCGATGCGCCGCCGGGCACGCCGGCAATCGAGATCCCGCGGCTCGGCAGATAAGCGCAGCGTTCACGCCGGGTTCACGCGCATGCGCTCAGGCTCGTGTCACTCGAGGAGAACACGAAAAGGAGTATCTCCCATGAGAACACTGAGAACACTGATCGCACTTGCCGCCCCGGCGATCGCCGGCGCATTACTGATGACGACGCCGAGCGCCGCAGCGCCGTTCTCGCCGGCGCGCCCAGAAGCCGCGCCGCTCACGACGCAGATACAGTACGGTTACGGCGAGCGCCGTGAAGAATATCGCGAGCGCGATTATGATCGCGACCGCTGGCACGACGACCGCCGGCGCTGGCGCGACGACGACCGCGACGATTGGCGCCGCCGCGAGCGGCGCCGCGTGTTCTGCCGCATGCACCCGGAGGAATGCGACCGCTACTGAATGGCGGCGTTGCGCCGCACTGAACGGGCCGGTCTTTGCGCCGGCCCGAAACGTTAGCGACACATGCAAACCTCCGGTGATATCCGCACGAGCAAAGTCCCGGAAGTCACGCTCGGCTTCTGGATCATCAAGATCGCGGCGACGACGCTCGGCGAGACCGGCGGCGACGCCGTCACGATGACGCTGAACCTCGGCTATCTCGTCGGCACCGCGATTTTCGCCGCCATCTTCGTGGCGCTCGTCGCGGCGCAGATATCGGCGAAGAAATTCCACCCGTTCCTGTATTGGGCGGTCATCGTCGCCACCACGACGGTCGGCACGACGCTGGCCGATTTCTGCGACCGCTCGCTCGGCATCGGCTATGTCGGCGGCTCGAGCGTGCTCTTCCTGCTGCTCATCGCCTGTCTCGGCCTCTGGTACCGCACGCTCGGCACGGTGTCTGTCGCCTCGATCCGCTCGCCGCAGGCGGAGGCGTTCTACTGGGCGACGATCCTGTTCTCGCAGACGCTCGGCACCGCGCTCGGCGATTTCCTCGCGACCTCGGCCGGGCTCGGCTACGAGGGCGGCGCGCTGGTCTTTGCCGCCGGCCTGGCGCTCGTCGCCGCCGCCTATTTCTTCACTGGCATGTCGCGCACGGCTTTGTTCTGGGCGGCGTTCATCCTGACGCGGCCGCTCGGCGCGACGCTCGGCGATTTCCTCGATAAGCCGCATGCGGCGGGCGGCCTCGCGCTCGGCCGCTTCTATGCCTCGGGCGTGATTTTGGTGTTCATCGTGGTGTGCATCGCGATCCTGCCGCAACGCGCCGGGCGCCATCCGGGCGAGGACGAGGGCCGGCAAGCGGCGGGGGTGTGAAGGGCGCTGCGGCGACGGTGACCGCGACGAGTGGCGCGGGCGTCAACTGCGCGCGTAGCTCGGGAGGCGTGAAAAGGCCTGCAGCAGGTCATTGCGAGCGGAGCGAAGCAATCCATAGCCGCTGCTTGATTGGTCTCGCGGTACGCTTGCTGGTGCT
>JAFASC010000023.1 GCA_019244955.1 Methylobacteriaceae bacterium
CGGCACGTTCGGGGAGCGCGCGATGTTTGCGGTCGCCGCAATCCCCGCGATTGCCGGGCTCGCGCTGACGTTCGGCTTGCGCCCCCTGCCGAAGCCGCCGGTTTCCCCGGGTCTGCATCTCTTCTCGGTCTGGCGACCGCATTTCCCCGAGCCGATCTGGGCGGTCTTCGTAAGCGGCGCCATGTCGGGCTTCACCCTTGCTTATCTCGCAGCGGCACTGGAGGCGCGCACCATCCCGATCGCGTGCTTCTTCGTCGCTTCGACCGCTTCGCTTTTCGCCAGCCGGTTCTTCGCTTTGCGCTACGTCGAGGAGGTGGATCGGCGCGTTCTGATCGCGAGCGGCCTCACCCTGATGAGCGTCGGCTTCGTCGCGGTCGCGCTGGCGCATGCCGTCTGGTGGCCGGTCATTGCCGGGGGGATAATGTTCGGTACCGGCTACAGCCTGGTCTATCCGCTGCTCTCGGCCTGGATGAGCGAGGGGCTGGAGCCCTCGCGCCGCGCCGGGCCGCAGGCGCTCCTCAATACCTCGTTCAACATCGGGCTCTTCGCGACTCCGTACCCGGAAACGAGCCTCATCTCGCGCTTCGGTTATGACGCAACTCTCTACGTTCTTGCGGGTTTGGGGTTTGCGACGGCCCTGTTTTTGGCTTGGCGCTCTCGGCGCCCTGAACGGGTGAACGTCGTGTGAATCGGCACTTCAGCAAACGTTCAAAACGGTGCATGCAGTGTCTCTAGGGGGCCAGAAGACGAGGGTAGGAAATGAAAACAGCAACGAAAGTCCGTCTAACCATCGCAGGCGCACTCCTGGCGGGGACAATGGCATTCAGTGCAGGGCAGGCCTCGGCCATGCCGGCGCTCGACCACGGCCTCGCCAACGCGCAAGCCGCGCAGACCGAGCAGGTGCGCTGGGTCTGCAATCCGTGGGGCCGCTGCTGGTGGCGCCCGGGCCCGTATTGGGGCGGCGGGTATGGCTTCTATCGTCCGCGTCCTTGGGGCTGGGGCGGCTGGGGCTGGCGTCATCGCCGCTGGTGGTAAGAGCCTGAGGTTGTGAGGCGGGGGCTACCGGCCTCCGCCTTTTCTGCGTCGCGGGTGCGTCAACCTAGGCTTGCCGCTCATTCGGCCGCGTGCGGGTCGCCAGCACTGCCTGAAATGAACCCCAGCTGATCGTAGATCTGGCGCACATAGGCGCCGAACGCGTCCGTCGTCTTCAGCTTGAGATCGCGCGGATAGGGCAGCTCGATCTGCAGGAATTTCGCCATTCGCGCCGGCCGGGCCGTCAACACGGCGCAATGCGATGCGAGAAACACCGCTTCATGAATGTCGTGCGTGACGAAGATGATCGTCTTGCCGCTTTGCCGCCAAATGCGCAGCATTTCCAAATTCATCTGCTCGCGGGTGAGCGCGTCGAGCGCGCCGAACGGTTCGTCCATGAGGATGAGTTTCGGATCGTGAATGAAAGCGCGCGCGATTGCGGCACGCTGCTGCATCCCGCCCGATAATTCGCGCGGATATTTCGTCTCGAATCCGGCAAGCCCGACCATGCGCAGAAGATCGTGCGCGCGCTCGCGTGCGGCGCGCATCGGCAGGCCGACGATTTCCGCCGGAAGCAGCACGTTGTCGATAATGTTGCGCCAGTTGAGCAGCAGCGCCTGCTGGAAGACCATGCCCACGTCCCGGCCGGGATCGAAAGGCGAAATGGCGTTGCCGATAGTCAGCGTGCCGCCATCCGGCTGATGCAGGCCGGCGAGTATTTTGAGCACCGTGGTCTTGCCGCAACCCGAGGGGCCAACGAGCGACACGAGCTCGCCCTCGGCAACCTCCAGCGTCACATCGGAGACGGCGAGGAAATCCTCCTTGCCGGTGCGATAAACCTTGCGGACGTTTTTCAGCGCAATGAACGGGGCGCGCTCGTTCACGCAAGCCACCGCTCGAGATTGCGCGCGACGAACGCGTCGTCGGAGAGATCGGCGTGCTCGCTGGTGACGCGGTCGATTTCTTCCGCCTGGCCGGGGCTCAGGCCTTCCTGCGGATCGAGGCACCAAATGCCTTCGAGTAGACCTTGTCGACGCAACACTTCATGGCACCCGGCGATGCAGCCGTGGAAATTGTGTGCGACATCGAAGAAGGCGGCGTTGCAATCGGTGACGCGCGCATCGAGCGCGAGCAGGTCCTGGTCGATGCGGCCGGCCGCCTTCGCCGCGCGACAGCGCGCGAAGAGTTCCACGGCGCTCTTCGTCCAAACCGACCAATGACCGAGCAGACCGCCGCGGAATTCCAGCCGCTGCGTCTTGCCGTTGTGGCGTATGTCGAAGGGGAGCGTCAGATCGAGCACGATGTGATCGTCGTTGCCTGTATAAAGCGCGATGCGCTCGGCGGCGCCCGCGGCGACGACCCCCTTGAACACGTCGAGCGTGCGGTAGCGGTTGAACGGCGCGACCTTGATGGCAACGACGTTGTCGATCGCGGCGAAAGCAGTCCAGAAGTCGGCGCCGAGCTCGCGTCCCCCAACGGCCGGCTGCAGATAAAAGCCGATCAGCGGGATCTCCTTCGCGATCGCGCGACAATGCGCGACGATGTCGGGCGTCGACGCATTGCGCATCGCGCCGAGGCTGAGAAGCCCCGCGTGATAGCCGAGGCCGGCGGCAAGACGCGCTTCGGCGAGCGCCTGCTCGGTCGCGCCCGCCAGACCGGCCACCAAGACAAGCGGCCGCTCCGTCCAGTCGCGCGCGGTCTCCGCCGCATTGCGCAGCACCGGCTCGTAGAGGCCGACCTCGCGGATGGCGAATTGCGTCGTGTGCACGCCGACAGCGAGCCCGCCGGCGCCCGCATCGATGTAGTAGCGCGTCAGCGCGCGTTGCCGGCGTTGATCGAGCCTGCGGTCGGCGTCGAGCGCAAGCGGATGCGCGGGAATGACGGTTCCCTCGGCGATCAGCTGCCGAATGCGCGGATCAAGCTCGTTCTTATGCAAGGCCATTGTTTTGCTCAGCCGAATTCGGGGCCGGCGACGGCGACGAGTTCCGTGGTGCCGCCGGTCGCTTGCGCTGCCCCGCCGCCGAAGCGCATGCGCGCGAATGGGCGTTCGAAGACGAAGCCGCGAGATAGGAGAAACGCGTGAGCTTGCGAATGCGCGGTTGAAATGTCGATGAGGAGCGAACCCGCTTCTGCATTGACGATATCTTGCAACAAGCCGATCGCCGCGCTCTCTTCCTGCGCGTAAACAGGCCCGATCTGGCGCGCCTTGCGGCCGTCGCGCACGAGCGCGATCGCGCCACCGGTCTCACAGATCGAAGAGCCCGCGCGATCGGCAAATTCCCGGATCAAGTCGCCGCGATCGAAGCCCATTGCGCGGCGATCGGCATCGAGCAATCGCTGCAGGCTTGCGGCGGATGCCCGTTGCCTCGGCTGCATGCCACCCCCATCGCTCGTGCGCCGCAAGCGGGCGAGACTAAGACCCGTCTCGGTAAAACCGATCGGCCGGTACACAGCCGCACCGGCCGGCGTTGCATCGAGCCACGGCTCGAGATCACGCGCCCGCGCCGCCTCGATGCAGTGCGTCATGAGGGCGTTGGCAAAGCCGCGGCGGCGCCACTTCGCGCTCACCAGAACCATGCTGATCCAGGTAACCGGGGGCGACGGCAACAAAGCCGCGGTCGCGATCACCCGATCCTCGGCGTCGCGCATGCCGAAGACTGTCCCTTGCCTAAGAAAGCAACGCCAGTCCTCGAGCGTCTGGTTCCAACCCGCCTCATCCGAGAGCGCCAGTCCGGCTGACACGTCGGCGATCGACAGTTCTCTTATATCGAACGCGACGTCAGTAGCGCCCATCGCGCACCTCGAACTTGGTCGGCTTCTCGAGACTAGGCTGGTCGCGCGCGACCCAGTCCGCCGTCCAGGCGATCATGTGGTCCATGTCGACGACCGGTTCGCCGAACAGCCGCACCGCCTCCGACGTGTCGGTGATCCAGGCCGTGGCGTTTTCGGTTCCGGTGATGATCGGCTCTATCCCGAGCCTCGCGCCGATTCTTTTCGCCAGATCGCGGACGAGCAGAATCTCATGCCCGCTGACGTTGATCGGCGAGGTTGGCACCGTGCAGCGCGGCAGGCAGCGCAGCGCTTGCGCCGCGGCATCGCCCTGCCAGATCACATTGACGTGCCCCATCGTCACGTCGACAGGCGTCCGCGCGACAATCTTGCGGGCGATGTCGTGCAGTACGCCGTAGCGCATATCGATGGCGTAATTCAGCCGGTATAGTTTTCCCGGCGTGCTGAGTTTCTTCGAGAAATATTCGAACATACGCTCGCGCCCGACGCAGGATTGCGCATATTCGCCGGGCGGATCGGGCGGCACGTCTTCGCTCGCGCCGCGGCCCGACACCGGCACGAAGGGATAGACGCATCCGGTCGAGAACGCGACGATTCGCGATCGCGGAAAGGCTTGCGCCACAAGCGCCGGGACATGCGAGTTCATTGCCCATGTCAACGCGAGATCGCCCTCGGCGCCGAATTTCCGACCGGCCATGAAGATGATGTTCTTGATCTTCGGCAGCGCGGCGAGCTCGTCTTCGTTCATGAGATCGCAGGCGATCGTCTCGATGCCGCGCGCCTGCAACCCTCCCTTCAGTCCCGCTTCACTGAAGCGCGCGACACCGATGACACGCTTCTCCGGTGCGGCGTTCTTGGCGAGGCCGGCCACGGTCGGCCCCATCTTGCCGCCAACGCCGAGCACCATGATTTCGCCGTCGATCCCTTTGAGTTCGTTGATGAGCACCTGCGTCGGACGGCACAAAAGCTGTTCGAGCGCCGCTACATCGGCAATGCGATCGGGCAAGGTTTCGCGGGTCAGAAGCTGCATGGATTTCCCGAAAACATCAGACGCGCGCGTCACGAATGACGAGTCGTTCGACGCCGAGCACCGCGCCGTATAGCAAGACGCCGAGGATGGTGAGCAGGATCACGGCCATGACCATGGCCGGGGTGTCCAGCGAGGACTGCACCTGGATCATGATGTAGCCGAGGCCGCGCTCGGAGGCGATGAATTCGCCGACGACCGCGCCGGCAACGGCAAGCACCGCGCCGACTTTCATCCCGGAAAACACATAGGGTAGGGCGCCGGGCAGCTGTATCTTGCGAAATAGCTGCCAACGCGTGCCTTTGAGCGAGCGCACGAGATCGAGGAGATCGGGCGGCACTTCGCTCAAACCGCGCGCCGTCGTCAACAGCACCGGAAAAAAGCAGATACTGAAGGCGATCAGAATGTTCGGCAGGATCCCGTAGCTGAACCAGACGATGAAAAGCGGGCCCAACGCGACTTTCGGGATCATATTCAAGCTGACGCAGAGCGGCAGCAGAACCAGCGTGAAGATGCGCGACCAGGAAAACAGCAATGCGAGCGTGACGCCGACGAATACGCCGAGCAGATAACCGCCGCCGATTTCGATGGCGGAGACGAGCGTATTCGCTGGCCATGCGTAATTCGGCGAAAAGAGTGTCCGCAACGCCGCGATCGGGGAGGGCAGGATGAAGGCGGGCACGTGGAAGAGGTCGACACCAAGCTGCCAAATAACGATCACGGCGAGGTGCACGGCTACCACAACGCCGGTCCGAAAAGTTGCCGCGCGCCGTTTCGCCCGCGCAATGCTCGCGGCGCGATCGACGGGGCCGAGGCTTTCGGATTGCGCTTCCATCGCAGGGTGCTAGAAAAATTCCGGTGCGGTGGTAGCGGTCCTGCATGGACCGCACAAGCGCCCGCATGCCCGGCCAGGCTTGGAGACCGACTTTGAAGCTTTTTTCTCGACTTATGGTTCTCGCCCTCGCGGGCTGCGCGCTCGGCGGCGCCGCGCAGGCGGCCGAGCACGTCAATCTGCTGCTCAACTGGACTCCGACCGCCGACCACTCGCCGTTCTATTACGCCAAGGCGCAAGGCCTCTATGAGAAGGCCGGCATCGACCTGACGATCGAAGTCGGCAAAGGTTCGGGCGTATCGTCGCAGCGCGTCGGCTCGGGCGGCTCGGCCTTCGGGATTGCCGATTTGCCGACGGCGCTGGTGGCGCGCAGCAAAGGCGCCGACGTCGTCGCGGTCATGAGCATCTACGCGAATACCGCACAGACGTTCTATTGGTTGAAAAGCTACGGCGTGAACGGGCCGAAGGATTTTCCTGGCCACAAGATCGGCAACCCGCCCGGCGATGCGTCGCGCGTCATGTGGCCCGCTTTCGCCAAGGCGGCGCATATCGATCCCAATGCAGTCAGCTTCGTCAACATCTCGCCGCAGGCAAAACTGCCATCGCTGAAGAGCCACGCCGTCGACATCATCAGCGATTTTTATAACGAGCACGATCTTAAAGTGCAGGCTTTCGGCGACGACCTCGGCTTCGTGCGCTGGCCGGATATCGGGCTGAACCCTTATGGCAACTCGCTGGTCGTCAACGGCGCCTATCTCGAGAAGAACCCGAAGCTGGTCGAGGATTTCGTCAAGATCAGCCAGAAGGCTTTTGCCGCCTGCGTCGCGAACGTCGATCCCTGCCTCGATGCTCTGCTCCAGGCAACCTCCGGGTTGGAGAAGCCGACCCAGCTCAATCAATGGGAGCGCATCAAGAGCATGATGGCGGACAAGTTCACCACGACCAAAGCGCTCGGCTGGATCGATCCCGGTCGCATGCAGAGCGACTACGATCTCGTGCAGACCTATCTCGGGATGGACAAGCCGTTCGACGTGAACACCGCTTTCACGACCCGCTTCCTCGACGAAAGCGTTAAGATGGACGCGGCTAAAGTTAAGTATTAACGCGCCCGGAATTCGTTAACGTAAGGTTTGCGCAACCTCTCTGCGGATATCCTGAACCCTGTCAGATCAAGGAGTAATGGGCGTTCGGATTGGGGTTCAGGAATGGCTCTTTCGCAGGTCTCGTCGCATAAACCCGCTCACCGCACCCGCGGCGCTGTCACCGTCGCGCTCGTCGCGCTTGCCGCGGCCTTTGCCATCCTCGGCAATATCAGCGCCGCCGGCCCGGCGGTATATCGTGCGCATTCGCTGATCGCGCAGGCGCATTGAGACGAGCTTAGCGGGTCCCTGCTGAGCAGAGCGAGGCGAACGCTTCCTCGACTGTCGTCAAGCCCGGCGCGGTGCCGCGCATCAGGTTGATCTCGCCGCGCTGCTCATAACCGATCGAGTACGAGATAAGCTTCAGCCGCGGATCGCCGGCATTCTTCAAAGCGTCGTGGGCCATGTCGATTGCGCCCTGATGGTGCGCTGACATGAGCGAAACGAAAAGCCGGTCGAAGTCGGCCGGCGAAGCCCCACGAAGCCGTGCAAGGTCTTCGGCGGCGATCATGCCGGGCATGATGCGATGCTCGTCCGGCGTGGCCTCGGGAAGCTCGCCAGGAAACCACGAGCGCCACCATTGTGCGAGGATCGCGATCTCGCCGTTCTGACCGGCACTCATCATGCGGGCGAGCGCGCGCAAGTGCCGGTCGCCGGCCTTCTCGGCGCCGATCCCAGCGATCTCGACGCCCTGGCGGTGATGCGTCGCCATGCGGCGCATATAGCTTTGGTCGTAAGCGCTATCACGGCCGAGCCAAGCGGCTTCGTAGCCGTGACTGCCGAGAGCCGCGAGCGCGCCGAGCACGAGCAATCCGGCAAACGCAGCGACCGTCCAGCCATAGGCGAAACGCCTGTTTTGCTCGCAGCGTCGCCGGGCGAGCCAATCGCGAATGAAAGGGAATAGCGGATACATCGATGCCGATGTCGCGTGCACGACAAACCCGATCCAATAGGGCTGGCGCAGCGTGAAGATCGGCTGCCAAAACGGAAAGGCGGGAACGAGAAACGCCCATTCGACCGCGGACGTCAGCACTGCCCAGGAAAGGCCGATCAGCAAAATCGGGAATGGTGCGAGGCGCGCAGTCCAGCGGCCGAACACCCCGAAGAAGACCAGCGCCCAGGAAAAATCCGCCCACTGATGAAAGGCGATCCCGGCGGCGATGATCCACCAGGACGGTTCGCTTTGCAGCATCGGATCGCGGAACGGGATCGCCGCGACCACCATCCAGTCGGTCATCGGGTCTTGGCCGATGCGGACCGCGGCAAGCGTCGTCGCGATCGTCGAGAAGGTGCTGGACACGAGCCCGAGCAGAGCCGCCGCGCGAAAATTGAGCCAGGTTTCGCGAGCTAGATTCGAGCCACTCAATAATGAAACCGGCATTGCGCAATCTCAATCTGCTGATCGCTGCCTTTGCCGGTCACGCGATACACGAGGCGGTCCTCAAGCGTGATCCGCCGCGACCACCAACCCTTCAGGTCACCCTTAAGCGGCTCCGGCTTTCCGGTACCGGTGAATGGGGTGCGCTGACATTCTTTCAGGAGAGAATTGATCCGGTCGAGAACGTTGCGGTCGTTCTTCTGCCAATAGATGTAATCGTCCCAACCCTGATCCGCGAAGACCAGCCTCACGACTCGAGCAGCTGGTGCTCCCTGCCGCGTCCTGCCTCGAGCTGCCTAACCGCGTCCTTTAGGCGTTCGGCATTCCTCGGACTGGAAAGGAGGTGCACTGTTTCCTCCATTGCATTCCAGTCGGCGAGTGAAACCATAACGACGGCTTCGCCGCTTTGACGTGTGACGACAACCGGCAAGCGATCCTCGACCACCCGGTCCATGACCTCCTTGAGCCGCGCACGCGTGTCGGAATAGCTGAGAACGTCCATAGGTCCATTGTACAGACAATTGTACAATCAAGCAAGCTT
>JAFASC010000052.1 GCA_019244955.1 Methylobacteriaceae bacterium
CTACCGCGTGCACGGCGAGCACGAAACCGTCGGCCGGCTCGTGTACGTGAACGAAGATGGGAGCGTGTGGAAGGATGAGCATGTTTTCGACTCGTTCGACCTGGCCGACTTTCCGATGCAGCTTCGGGAGATCTTGGAGGGGCTCGATGCGGCCGAACGCGCCCGCGGGCGTGGCCAGGTGGACGTGAACGCCGGCGCCCATTGCAAGTATTGCCCCGCATACCGATCGTGCAGCGCCACGACGGGGCTCATTCAAGCGCTCCCTGACGAGATCCGCGGGCTCGGCTCGCGAGACTTCCTCACCACGCGCGACGTTGGCGAGATCTGGGCGCGATTCAAGGATCTCCTCGCCATCTCGAAGAAGATCGACGAAGAGCTAAAGGCGTTCGTGCGCGCCCATCCGGGCGAGGTGGAGCTCCCGGACGGACGCGTCGTGATGGAGATTCCAAAGGGGCGCGATCGAATCAACGGAGAGCGGGCGCTCGCGATCGCGCGCTCGTACGGCGCCACCGATGCGGAGCTCCTCGGGTGCGTATCGAGATCGGAGTGGACGGAGTTGCGGGCGATGAACCCGAAAAAGAAAGGGCGTGCAGCGTGAGCGAGGGACTGAATAAGGTGATGCTTCTCGGAAACCTGGGAGCAGATCCCGATCTGCGCACCACGGACGGCGGTCAGGCGATCCTGAAGCTGCGGCTCGCCACATCGGAGAGTTACCTCGATCGAAACAATGAGCGCCAAGAGCGGACGGAATGGCATTCCGTGACGGTCTGGGGGAAGCGCGGCGAGGGACTTGCGAAGATCCTCAGCAAGGGGTCGCGAATCTTCGTCGAGGGGGCGCTGCGGACATCGAGCTACGAAAAGAACGGCGAGAAGCGCTACAGTACCGAGATCCACGCGATCAACGTGATACTCGCCGGCGACCGGCGCGAGTCCGGCGAATCTCCGCGTCAGCCAGCGCAGCGCCCGCAGGCAAAAAGCGCCGTCTCGAGGGACGACTTCGCGGCCCCGGACTACGATGTTAGGGACGAGGATATTCCGTTTTAGGGGGTGGCTATGACGTTGAAGATAGATGGGGGGCCACTGAGCCCAGAATTCGCGCAGCGGTTTCCGCTGATCTTGGTGACCAAGCAGGAGGGTCAAGAGGCGACCTTCATCACGGTTCGCCATACCGAAAAGCCGGAGTTGTCGACACGACTCGACGTGGAGCGTGACGCCCCCGACGACGATCGGTTGGAGCTCATCGAAGAGGCTGCCGAGAGGCTCATGGACCTTGCCAAGCTCAGCCTCCCCGCCAACCCGACGTACGAGATGCGCGATCGAAAAGGCGTGGTGGTGGGAACGTACCCATCCATTGAGTTGGCGCTTCGCGCGATGCGATTCCGCAATCAAGAATCGATAAAGTATGCCGTCTACCGCATGCCAGACGGCGCGGCGATGACGGCGATGGCGCGCTATAAGGCGAAAGGGATCGCTCCTCCCTCTGCGGAGCATCAGCGCCGCGGGGGCGCCGCGAATCGTGAGCGCTGGAAGCGCATCATGTCGCGTCGATAGGATCTCGGCACGGCACATCGAACGTCGGAAACGCGATCTGGGCAGCCTTCACATACCCGCTTAAGACGGCCAGCGCGGGACCTTCCGCCACGTCGAGCGAGTAAAGCGAGGGGGCCTGGTCGCGATAGCGCTGCAAGAACGTCGCGACATCATCAGCCGCAAGATCCCAGCGAGGTGGATCCTTCTCGCCAAGCTTCGCGATCGCGCTGCCATACGAGCAGCCGATCGGCATGTACGCCGGGACGGCTGCGGGGCTCACGTTCCGCAGCGCGTCCCACTGCGCGTCGATGCGCGGAAGCACGTCGACGGCATGCCCCTGGTAGCTCCAATAGGCCTGCGGCATGACCGCATTGCACCGCTCGCCAAAGGTGGCGTACGGGAACTGGGAATGGATGCGAACGAACGCAAACGGCGCGTGGGCGATGAAGAAGTCCTCACCCACGGAGGATCTTATCGCCGCCATGAGCGCACGCGCCGTGATGTCGTTGTGCGGGGCGACCTCGAATTCCGTCTCCGCGTCGACGATGTGGCCGACCACGCCGATCGACTTGTTTGCCGCGACGTGCGCGGCCTGCGAGGCGACGATCGATGGCCTGGAGTAGTGCCACGTGAAAGGGGATATCCTGGCATCCAGGAAGGCGCGCACGAGCCCCGCGTGCGCCTTCGACCATCCTGACTGGTCGGCGATCGAGCCCGAGTCCCCAGACCGAATGGCGGCCCACGATGCACCGAGCTGCCGGCATCGCTCAATCAGGCTGGCGTCATCGGGCGCGCATGCGCGCGGGCTCACGATCCAGAGCCCGATTCCGGATGGCGCGATCACTTTTGATCCGGGTATTCCCGCTCCATCTCCGCGTCGCTGGCCGCGATCATGGCCTTCTGGATCCACACGCGGAGCGCGGCCTCGACCGCCGTCGTGCAGCCGCCGCAGGCCACAAGCTCGACGAGCGAGCCAAGAAGATCGGCGTGCTCCGAGGCGATCGCGAGCGACTCGCGGAGTGCCGTCGGCATCGACGGGTCCGCACCCATTGCAAGCTCCGCTGCCGAGCGGATAGCGTCGGCCGCGGCGCTCACGGGATCCCCGCTTCCGCCTTGCAGGCGCGGTAGGCAGCCAGGTTCCCGCCATCGGGCGCGGCGTGCGCGGCGGCCTGGCATCCGGCGAGCTCCTCGGCGAGATCCCTGTCGGATACCGCCTGCGAGCCTCCACACGAGGCGCAGGAGAGCGCCACGATCAGGAGGCCCATCATGAGCCCGCCACCGCGGATCGACGCGGGTGCGTCCGGGTGCGTGTCCATCGGCGAGCGCGGCGTCGGTGGCGCCGCTGAAGATCGCGCCGCGTCGTCCACGGCGAGCACGAGCCCGCGCGCCCACGCCGGTGCTCCGGCGGACGATCCGAAGATCGCCACGAGGAGGCCATCGAGGAGGCCCGACGCGACCGCAGACCCTGCGCCTGCCAGCGCCGCCTCCTGCCACGTCGCCCCCACGTTCACGGAGGCGAGAACGCCATAGGCGAGTCCCGCGAGCGCGGAGACGGCTGGCGCCCAGCGCGGCGGGAGCGTGATCGGGAACTTGCTTTCCGGGGACGTGAGCTTGCGCACGTAGAACGTGATCAGTAGGAAGATCGCGAGATAATTGCCGCTCGTGAGCACGGAGAGCGGCGGGGCATCGGTGGCATTCATTGGTGGCCTTTCGTCGCGAGATACGCCGCGATCACGGCTCCCGCGGTGGTGAGAAGTTGAATTAGGAGCGGGCGCACCCATTCGCGCCACGCACGGGTTTCCTCTGCGCGACGCTTCGCCTCGTCGGAGAGAGCGCGCGCAGCGATTTGCGTATCGCGGATCTCCTGCACCGTCGCGAGGGCCGGCCGGAGCGGCTCGAGGGCCTTGTCGGCGGCCGCAGCGGACGTGCGCTCCAGGAGCGCCTTTGCCTGGCTGAGAAACGCGACGTTGTCGTTGTGCGCCTCGCTCCGCAGCTCCGCGAACTTTCTCTCCGCCTCCCGCGCGCGCGCCTCGGCATCCGCGAGCGACGTCATTCGTCGTTTGATCGTTTCGATCGTCGGTTCCACACCTTCGCGGAATCGCTCCAGCACAACGAGCCGTCCGCCATGGCGGTCGATCTCCTTGTTCACGTCTTCAATCGTTCGCGCCATGGCTCCCTCACCCGATCAGAACCCAGTCGAATACGACCGGGGATCCCACTGGCGCAGCAGCCACCGTGATCGTGAACCCAGTCGTGGCCTTAGTGTAGGATACAACCGTTTGGCATCCAGAAGTGCCCGGGCTCGACACGGGCGTGAGAAGAACTTTGTATGATGCATCCACTTCGTTCGTGGTGAACGTGGCCGTCCCCGTGGTGCTGCCCGCAGACACGGTCACCTGGCCGGAAAGGTTGTTTCTGGCTACCTTTCCGCCGCCGATTCCCACGAGGCCGGAGATCACGGTGCCCCCGCCGGAGGCTGCAGACCCGGTCACCACGAGCCGATTGGCCCCCGGCGTTCGCGCTCGCGATACCGAGTTGATGAACGTGTTCCCGATCATGGCCGACGAGTTATTGAGGCCCGGGCCGACGAATCCGCCGGTATCGATCGAGCACTGCGAAGGCGCCGTATTGTTGTACGTTCCGGCCGCCCAATTGAGCTTGTGGTTTGGATCGGAGGCCCCGAGGGGGTATGCCGCAGTCAGCGAGCCGCTCGCCCCCGAGTTCGACCAGAGGCGCATCTGCGATTGGTCGCCGTACGCGACCGCGCCGAGCCCAGGAATCTGCTCTTCGATCAGCTGAGCGAGCTCCCAGAATTGCGCCTCCAGGATTGTCGACCCAGAAACACCGAACCGCCACCGCCGGACGCCGTCGAGATCCTTTGGAACGCCAGACGATCCCGTCGTGTGCAGTGTGCATGTTTTGGTGAGGCCGTCGACGGTGAACGTGAGTACATCGCCATCCTGAAAGGAGAGCGGCCCCTTGTTCTGCGAGGGCATGTAGCGAGGCTCGAACCCCGAAGCCGGCTTCACGTTCGACGGCAGCGTGCACTTGATGAAGTTCACCGTGGTCTCGAAGCTTGTCGACCCGGTGGCGTACACGTTGAACTGGTCCACGTCGGATGTCACGATCGTGAGCCCGTCGTGCGAGATCGCGCTTTGGTTCTGGAAGATCTCGCCGATGACCTGATCCTTCCGCATGTTCGCTTTGGATAAAGTCAGCTGCCCACCAATGTTCGCGGGGCCGTTCGTGATCCTGTAAAGCCCCGTGGCACCCTCGGATCCGAGGCCTACGACCGTGAACGTCGTGGTGGACCCATTGAGCGCGAACGCGGCTTCCATGAACTTGATCGGCGCGTTACCTCCGACCCACGGCGAGTAGAGCTCGAAGCTCGTGCCGCCCTTCGCCCAGATGCCGTTCGGCCCGTAGATGAAGTCGCAATTGATCGCCGCGTTCGCTCGGCTCTGCGCCGTCTGCGAGATGATCCCGATATGCGCCTCGTCCGCCTGCCAAAACTGCGTGTCGTAGATCTTGAGATAATCGCAGTTGGGCGGGCTCGTCGGAACGATCCCAGGGCCGGTGGAAAAGTCTCTCGCTACTCTCAGGTTGTACCTGGCGTGCGTGGTCGCGTAATTGAAGCACCCGAAGAAGCAATTCTTGATGATGAGGCGCGTGATGGCGCGCGTCCCCGTGCTGGCCGACTGCGTCCAGTCCGCGAGCGCCGTAAGGAGCTTCCCGCTGCCCACAACGAGACGAAGGTTTTCGAGCCAGCAGTCGCTCGCGCGGATATCGAGCCCCACATGCCCCACGCACACGTTGATCGTGGCGCCAGCGACGGCCGAGGGGTTGTAGTACGTGATCTGCGAGCCGTCGCCCGCGGGCCCCACCTGCGTCGTCGTGAACGTTCCGTTGTTGGCTTCGTTCGTCGTATCGCCCCAGATGCGAATGGAGCAATCCACGTCGGTCGCGGCGAACGATCCGGCAGTGAACGTCGCCGTTGCGAACCCCGCCGATACCGCCGTGATCGTGCCGCCGTACTTTCGCGTGTCGCCAAAGTTGAACATCAGCGTCGCGAGGCTGCCGCTGAACGCGGTCGCTCCGCCGGCACCACGCAAGCGAATGCCGGTATTGGCCGACGCGATCGATGATTGGTCCGCCAGCGTGATCGGGGCGCTGATGTTGTATACGCCAGGAGGCACCACGATGGTCCCTCCGGTGACGCCTCCGCTGCCGTACGACAGAAGGGCCGATATGGCCGCGAGAAACGCGGGTCGGCTATCCGCTACGCCGGATCGGTCAGCTCCGAATCGGAGGACGTTGAGCTCGTTTGGCAGCTGCCACTGGATGTTCGAGGGCCCGTCGAACCCGAGCTCGGAGCCGCGCAACGACGGGACGCCGACCGCGTAGCCTTGGATGATCGTCGCGTTCGACGAGACAGCTCCGATCGTCGCCCCGCCGAGAAAAACGGCGCCGAACATGTCGGCCACACCGATCGCCGTCGACGTAACAGTGGGGCTTCTTGCAAGCGCGCCGGTCGCCGTCGTGATCACGTAATCGCCGGCGGTGCCGGTACCGATGTTCGCGATCGAGGCCGGGATTACGCCCGTGACCTGAATGGGGAATGTGCCAGGCGTCGACACCGTTGCGAGCGCCACACCGATCGCCCGCTGCTCGCCAATCGCCGCGAGGTTGGACGTGGTGGCGAGCACGAAGTACTGGCCCGTCGGATCCTTGCAAACGCCGTAACCAGCAATGATCGCGCCGGACCCACCGACCGAGGGCGCCGAGTAGCTGACTTGCGAAAGGATATCGGCCATCAGACGCCGTACTTGTTCTTGATGAATGCCTGATGAGCGGCACGCTCTGCCGCCGTTCTCTGGCGAAGCCATCCTGCGAAAAGCGAGTACTCGCCGGTGATGGCCCCAGTCGTCCCAGCGCCCGCTCGCGAGCCGAAAAACATCGGGAACGCGCCGAGCGGCGTCGTTGTGTTCTGCGTACCGGCATTCCCGGTGATCGACTGCACGATGTTGTCGTAACGGAATTCCTCAATATCGGCCGACGCGCCGTTCATGTCCCAGAAGCACGAGAATGCGGTGAACGCGCTCGGTGGGGCGATGCCCTGCCAATTGTTTCCGGCGTTGCCGTGCGCGGCAAGGCTGTAACCGCCTCCGGTAACGGAAGCCCAGTTGAATCCAACCAAGATCGGGCCCACCGTCGACCCAAGGCCGGCCACCGACGTCTCGACGACGATCTGGCTCGCTGCTGCGCCCGTGATCTTGCCCACGAGCAGTAGCTCGAACACCGAACCGAAGGTAACGTTGCTCGCCGTACCGAGCCCCTGGCCGCCGGTGAAGGAGATCGATGGCTGGCCTCCGAGGTTCGCCGAGGACGCGTTTTTTGTCGGCTGAAGTCCTGCGGTCGCTTGCACAAGATCGAGTCCGTTGCCGGAGAGATCCGACCACGTGAAGGTTGCCCCCGTCGTGATCGTGCCGGCGTAATAGAAGAGTGGCCCGGACTGGAGGGGGTCGATCGGAATCACGCCGTCGGGCGCGATCCTGCGATTCCTCGCCGGGCTCCCTCGGCGGCTCACGGCGAACTCTGGTGAATGCGCAGCGTGGCGGTCCCCGACTTCGTCACGTAGGCCAAAAAGCGCATCGGCGACGCCCCTCCGAGCGCAGGTGCGTTGCTCAGGGGACCTTCACGGCCAGGCCCTCGCGGGAGATGGATCGGAAGCTCGCGCCCCGCGGGGATGTACTGGCAAAGCCCCACGGTGCCCGCTTGCGCACTCCCCGTCGTCGCGGGGTTCGGGACGTTCGCTCCGGTGACCGATGCGTTCGTCGGGCCGAAGAGCACGTACACGTCACCGCCCTCCGCCACGAGCGAGATGTAATGCCCGAACGGCGCCGTCTCCCGCGGGTCCGTTGCGGGAGAGATCGGCATGTTTGCCGCGAGGTCGATCACCCCCGCCGTCGTGGTCACGGCGAGCGCCACCATGCGCGCCTTGCCGGTCGAATCGGCCATCGCGGGCCAGATCGTATCGCTCTGCCGAGTCGCCTCGATCGTCATGATGCCTCCACTTCACTCATTGCGGATCGTGTGGACTTGGCGAGCGACGACATGCCACCGCCATTGCGAGGTGGGGCACCTTGCGGGCGACCACCGGGAGCCTCGTATCCGGCCTGAGCGACCGACACGAATGCGGGATCGAGCGATGCGTCGGACGGAATCCCGAGAAGGAGGCCGAGTTGCAGGCGCGCCTGATACGGCATCTTCTTCTTGGAGTCCGCGAGGTGACCCATAGCGCGGCGTTGTACCTCTTGAAAAAGTCGTGGGTAGAGCGTTTTCAGCGTCTCCGCGCCTTCTTTCGTGAGTCGACCTGACTCGAGATCGTCGAGCACCGAGATCGGCGAATCCGCCGCCGACACGTACCGCTCGAATGAGGTCATCTGAGAATCGGTCCACGACGGCCGATCGAGATGCGGTGTGAGCGAATCCTTATCGGTCATGCCTGGCGGGATCTTCGAGGCGAGGAATGCGATCGCCCGCTGTTGCGCGCCAGCCACCTGCATCGCGATCGATGGGGCGTGTTCATGAAGATCGCCGGATGACTCCGCGATGCGCTCGCTTTGAATCTCGGGCCGGTCGGCAAGATCCGACACGCGCGCAACGAGCCGCTCAAAACGCTTCGTTTTTGGCTCGCCCGGCTTGCTCTCCACGAGTTGCGTGAGCGGCCGCGAGAGCTGCGCGGGCGTGCTCTTCTTGGCGCCCTCGAAGAACCCCTTGAGCGCGCCGTCGATCTTCGACGATACCTGCGCGCTCCGCTTCTCTATGGCTAGCAGCGAGGCGATCTTGCTGCGCCCAATCTGCTCGATTGCGGCGAGCTGCGAGGCGACGCGACCCGGTGAAGCTACCGCTCCCGCGATTCCGCCGATCGCGGATCCGATCGGACCACCCATCGCTCCACCACCGACGAGCCCCGTGAGCGAAGAAAACGCGCCGCCGCGCTCCGACTCGCGGAGGCCGCGGTACGCGTTTACGATCTCGAGGTTCCGTTCACTTTTCGATATCTCGCCGCGGAGCGCATCGGCGGCGCCGTGGATCTTGGCGACCTCCGCGATCTTCTCCGCGGGAAGCTCGTACGAGCGCGAGATCGCATTGGCCAGATCCTGCGTCGACTGCAGGTAATCGCGCACGGCTTGATGCGTGAGATCCTTGTTGGCGTTGTTGAGGCCGCGAACGTAGCCCTCAGCCTTGCCAGGATCGATGCCGCGCGCTTCGAGGTATGGGTTCAGCGGGTCGCGCCCGATGGGCGTCGTGAGCGCATTATGAAAGCGCCCGCTCGCTTCGATCTGCTTCGACCACGCCGTGTTGATCTCGCGCTGGTCGGTCGCGGCTCGCCCCCAGAGCTCCTCCCGCTCGAGGCCGACGCGAAGATCCTCCGCGGCAGTCCTGAACCAGTCCGCGGACTCCTGCGCGAGCCGCCGCTCGAGGGGATCCGCGACGTTCATGATCCCGCGCGCACCGTTCTTCGCGAGCTTCTGCACGTCGCGCTTCACGCCGTCGAGCGCCACGAAGATCTTCGCGTTCACGTCCTCGCCCGACTTGATCGCCGCCGCGATCTCCTCGGACGCTCGGTATGCGGACTTCGACACGCTCTCCACGCTCTTCGCGAAGCCAACTCCGCTCGGATTCGTGAGCCGCTCTTCGGCGCCATCGACAAGCGCCTGGAGCTGCTTCTCGGCGTGCGCCGCCGTTTCCGCCTCATTGCCGCGCGCGACGGCCTTCCGCACGTACTCCGCTTTGAGCTCGCCGCGAGCCTCGTCGGCCACGAGTCGGTCTGCCCGCAGGAGCTCGTCTCCGTGCTGCCGCACCGCGCGCGCCGCATCGGAGATGAGCTTATCGCCGTCGTGAACGGCCACCCTGCGCGCCGCCGCACCCTCCGGCGTGAGGCTCGTGAGCATCCGAATGGCGTTCTCGTCGGCCCCCGTGGTCGCCGCGCTCGCCTTCACGTAGGCGTCGTGAAGCTTCGAGATCACGCCTCCAGATTCTCGCTCGCCGCGCTTGAACACGGTCCCGAGGCCGCCCATCGCGTTCGCGATCGATGACTTCGCGGCGCCCACGATCGGGCCAGCGGCGCCAATTGTGCCGCCAAAAAGGGCGCCCCCAAGCGCGCCCCCGGATGCCCCCGCGAGGAGCTGCTCGGCGGTGAGCTCGTGATCCTCAATCGCGCTTTCGTTGATCGAGTCGACCGCGCCGAACATGGCGCCCTCGGCGGCCCCGCGTGCGGCGAGGGGGGCAGCGGATTGGGCGATCTTGCCGGCGAGCGACGTGGCGCCGACGCCGGCAGCTCGCGCTGCGCCCTTCTCGGCGAGCGAGCCGGCGCGAGCCACGAGACCGCCCTCGTTGCCGACGAGCGACGGAACGATCGCCCCCGTGTACTCTGCGATCTTGGAGATCGTCGGGTTCGCCTCCTGAAGGCCTTTCAGATGCCCCCGGAGACCGGATTCCCATTCCGGCCCACCGAGGAACCCGGCCGTGTCGAGGGCCACCTTATCGAGCGGGATTCCGACCGACTCCGCGAGTCCGCGCGACATCCCCACGGCATGAGCCGCATGCACGCCGACGACGCCACCGTACTTTTTCTGCGCCGCTTGTGCATCCTGCGCGGCCTTCGCTCCCGCAATCTCCTCACCGGTCGCAGGGCGAACCGCTCCCGACGCGAGCGCCCTCTGCGCTTCTTCTTCGGGGAGCGAGCCGACCTGGCCGTCGGAGTTGACTACGTTGATATCGGTCATCACTTCACCGGATTGAGCGGCACCGCCGGTCGCATGGCCGGCATCTCCTGGACCTCTTTCTCATCGGGGATCTGCGCTTTTGCGTACTCGTCGAATTGCGCCCGGTACCTATCTCGCGCCGATTGAATGGCGCCCGATCGGCCCGGCATGAATGAGGTCACGCCGCCGATAGCCTCGCGAGCCACGCGCGCATCGCCCTCGGACATCGCGCCCTGCCCCTTGAATACGGTAACGGACTGCATCGTGTCGTTTTCGAGACCTTTCAGCCTGCGAAGGTTCGCCAACACGTCCCTACCGCCAGCGATCTCCGTTCGAATCCGTTGAGCCTCCTCGATATTCCTATCGATCGCTTTCCATGCTCCAAACTTCTCGCGATATTTTGCGGCCTCAGCCTCGCTGCGAGCCTGCCCGAATCCGCCATTTGGCAAAGGGATTGTGAGAGCACGGTCGGCCTTCGATTCGCGGAAAGCCTCGGCGCGCGCGCGAACCCCTTCAACGCCGGCCTTTTGCTCCTCGATATCGATCTTGCGATCCTCCTGTCCAAGCCTTCGATCCTCGACGGCCTGCGCATGAGCGCGCGATGCCATCGCGGCCCCCTCCGAAGCCATCTTCTGCTGTTCTTCGTACGTGCCCTTTTTGAGGGCCGTGTACGCATCGGCGCGCGCTTGCAGTTTGGCCTGTTCTAGCGCGTCGTTCGCCAGCTTGTACCGGGCCTGCATGTCAGCCGACCGATCTCCGGCTCGCATCGCTTCGAGCTTCATCTGAGCATTCTCGAGATAGGCTGCCTTGGCCCCATTCTCCGCCGCCGTATCGTCGAGGCCCTTCTGCCGAAGCTGCGCATAAAGCCCGCGCGCGTCGGCGACGTTTTCGCGCGCATTCTGCAGGTTCGCGCGCTGCGCAGCGATGTCGTCGTCGATTCGCTTGTTGATGATCTCCATGGCGTAGTTGGGGCCCTTGTTGATCGCCGACGCGTAGGCTCCGAGCGCCATCGCGATACCGGCCATGATTCGGCCGCCGGTCTTCGACTCGCCGTAGAAGTGGTCCGGGTCGATCTTTTTGCCGCGCACATCGGCCGCGAGCGCATCGACGTGCTGCAGCGACTTCTCCTCGCGCGCACGCTGCTCGGCCATGCGCTGCGCTTGCCGCGCCTGCATCGCTCCCATGTCGTCGACCATGGCCGCGCGAACATCACCCTCACGCTCCGCGGATCGCTCCGCGCGCTTCTCTACATCGGCCTCGGAGGCGGCTACGCGGGCGTCTGCGCGCTCCATTTGCTGCTGCAAAACGGGCGGCGTGGCGCCGAGGCCCATCTTCGCCGCGGCCCGTTGGGCGGCCGACATCGGGATGCCAGAATAGGCGGTCGGATTCGTGTTCGGGGCCGGTCCCGCGGTGGCCGGGGGAGCCATCTGAGGCGGGGCGGCTGCCGCGGGTGGAGGAGCAGCGATCGGCGCTGGCGTCACCGGAGGCGGGAGAGGCGGCCCGATCGGAGCGGGCGGAGCCGGCG
>JAFASC010000054.1 GCA_019244955.1 Methylobacteriaceae bacterium
CTTGAACGCGATGAGCTCGAGATAGGCGCCATCGGCAAAGACGACGAGCACATTGTGCGTGATGCCGTTGGCGTGCTCGCCGCCGCGCACGACCGTGAAACCGAGCTTGGTATAATCGGCAAAGGCGGCGTCGAGATCGGCGACGGCGATGACGATATGATCGAGCGCAAGCGACATGAAAGCTCCTGGCGTAAGTTCAACCGGCGGGAATCGCCGCGGGAATTGCAGAGAGGATCGCGCTCTCGCGGCGACGGCTCCAGTCGCGACCGGGAACGGCGTCAAGCAAAGCGCGCGTATAATCGTGCTGCGGCGCGCGGAAGACATCCGCCGTCGCACCCACCTCGATCAAGGCGCCGTCCTTCATGACGGCGATGCGATCGCAGACTTTCGCCGCGACCCGCAGATCATGCGTGATGAACAGCATGGAGAGGCCGAGGCGGTCGCGCAGCTCGTCGAGTAGCGCCAACACTTGCGCCTGCACCGAGACGTCGAGCGCGGAGACCGGCTCGTCAGCGATGAGCACGTCGGGCTCGAGCGCGAGGGCGCGGGCCAAGCCGATGCGCTGGCGCTGGCCACCGGAGAATTCGTGCGGGAAGCGATCAACGGCGCTCGGGTCGAGGCCGACGAGCGCGAAGAGATCGCGCGCCTTGGCGAGCGCGGCGTCGCGCTTCATGCCGTGCAGCATCGGCCCTTGCGCGACGAGCTCGCCGGCGCGGCGACGCGGGTTGAGCGAGGCGAAAGGGTCCTGGAACACCATCTGCACACGCCGCGATTGCCGCCGCATAGCGCGACGCGACAGCGCGGCGAGATCTGTATCGCCGAGCAGGATGTTGCCGCCATCGGGGTCGAGCAGGCGTACGATGCAGCGCGCCAGCGTCGACTTGCCCGAGCCGCTCTCGCCGACAATGCCGAGCGTCGTGCCTTTCGGGAGGTCGAGGCTCACCTCGCGCACCGCATGCGTGACGCGACGGAGGCGGCGGCTGAACAGACCGCCGCTGCGGTAGGTTTTGGATACGCCGACGAGCGACAGGATCGGCGCTCCGCCTGCCTGCCGCGGCGGGCGGGGCAGGAGCGGCGGAACGGCGGCGATCAGCGCACGCGTATAGGGCGCCTGCGGTTGGTTGAGCACGCGATCTGCCGCGCCCTCTTCCACGAGCTCGCCGGCCCGCATGACGACGACGCGATCGGCGATCTCGGCGACGACGCCGAAATCATGGGTGATGAACAGGATCGCCATGCCGCGCCGACGCTGGATGTCGCGGATGAGATCGAGGATACGCGCCTGCGTCGTCACATCGAGCGCGGTCGTCGGCTCGTCGGCGATAAGGATCGCCGGCTGGAGCGCCAGCGCCATGGCGATCATGACACGCTGGCGCTGACCGCCGGAGAGCTCGTGCGCATAGGCCTGCAAGGCGGCCTCAGGGTCGGGCAGCCGGACTTCGGCGAACAGCGCGAGCACGCGCTCCCGGATTTGGCGCGTGCTGAAGTCGGTGTGGACGCGAAACATCTCCGCCACCTGATCGCCGGCACGGCGCAGCGGATTGAGCGCGGTCATCGGCTCCTGGAAAATCATGCCGATCGCGGCGCCGCGCACGCGCCGCATCTCGGCTTCGGACATTCGCAGGAGATCGCGGCCGCCTAGCGAGATGCGGCCGCGCGTTGCTTCCACTCCCGCAGGCAGAAGGCGCATAATTGCGTTGGCGAGCATAGACTTGCCGGAGCCGCTCTCGCCGACGACGCAGAGGATTTCGCCCGGCACGAGCGACAACGTCACGCCAGCGAGCGCCTCCTCCCGATCGGCGCCGCGCGGCAGGCGCACGTGCAGGTCGTCGATCTCCAAGAGCGCGCTCACGTTATCGTCCGGCGCAGGCGCGGATTGAGCGCATCGTTGAGCCCCTGCCCGACCAGCGACACCGCGAGGACCGTCATCAGGATGGCAAATCCCGGAATGGCGGAGACGTACCATTGCGTCCGCAAAACCCCGCGCCCGCTGCCGATGAGATTGCCCCAGGAAGCGACGTTCGGATCGGACAGATTGAGAAAGGCGAGCGCGCTTTCGAGCAGGATCGCCACCGCCATCACGACGCTCGCATAGACGATGACCGGCGGCAGCGCGTTCGGCAGGATCTCGCGGAAGATAATTTGCCGATCGCCCATGCCGAGGACACGGCAAGCCTGCACGAATTCGCGGTTGCGCAGCGTCAGGAATTCGGCGCGCGTGAGCCGCGCCGGCGCCGGCCAGGACACAAAGCCGATGGCGATCGTGACGGTGGTGATGTCGGAGCCGAACACCGCCACAAGCACGAGCAGCAGCAGAAAATTGGGCAATGTCTGAAAAGCTTCAGTGACGCGCATCAACGCTTCATCGACATACCCGCCGTAGAAACCGGCGAGCGCGCCGATGACGATGCCGATCGCGATCGCGATCGAGGTCGCCACCAAGCCGATCAAGAGCGACACGCGCGCACCGTAAAAAATCTGCGCGGCGATATCGCGCCCGCTCGCATCGGTGCCGAACCAGAAGTGCGGATTGGCCATCGGCCATTGCAAAGGCCGCCCGGCGAGACTCAGCGGATCCCTGGGAAAGACAAGAGGTGCGATAAGCGCGACCGCGATAATCACCAGAAGCAGCACGCCACCCAGAAGCGCCGCCGGATTTTGCAGATAGCGGCGGAGGAGCTTGCCCATGTCAGCGGCCCGCCGCGATGCGCGGATCGAGTTGGCCATAGACGAGATCGACGATGAAGTTCACTGCGATGACCAAAAGCGCGGAGACGAAGACGATACCCAGAAGCGTGTTCAGATCGCGCTGCACGACGGATTCGTAAGCGAGGCGTCCGAGTCCGGGGAGCGCAAACACGCTCTCGACGACGACCGATCCGCCGAGCATGGTTCCGGCTTGCAATCCGACCAGCGTCACCATCGGCAGGAGAGCATTGCGCAGCGCGTGGCGGATCACGATCGCCGTCTCGCCGAGGCCTTTGGCGCGTGCGGTGCGCACGAAATCAAGGCCCCTCACTTCGAGCATCGAGGCGCGCATGATCCGCAGATACGTCGCGAGGAAGATGAGCGCGAGCGTCACGACCGGCAGCACGAGATGGTGCGCGATGTCGATGACGCGTGCGAGACCGGTTAGGCCCGACCCGACTTCCTCGAAGCCACCGGCGGGCAACCAGCCGAACGTGATCGCAAACAAGACAATGCCCATGAGGCCGAACCAGAACGAGGGCGTCGAATAGAAGATGAGCCCGACAGTCGAGATGAGCGTGTCGGGCCAGCGATCGATATTGCGCGCCGCCAGGATGCCGAGCGCCGTGCCGCCGGCGAAGGCAAGGCACAGCGACGTCGACATGAGCAAGAGCGTGACCGGGAGACGCTCGGCGATCACGCTCGCGACAGGCTTGCCGTAAATCGCAGATTGGCCGAGATCGAATTCAATCAGGCGCAGGAAATAGCGCGCGAGCTGAGACAGGGCCGAGATATCGAGGCCGTAATAATGGCGCAGCTCCTTGGCGGTTGCAGGGTCGCCGCCGCCGATCTGCGCCATCAGCGCATCGACCGTATCACCCGGCGCAAGCTGCAGCAGCAGGAACAGGCCGGCGAGGATGATCAGCAAGGTCGGCAGGCTGGCGGCCAGCCGCCGCAGGGCCAAGAGCAGGATGTTCATGTCCGCGCCAGCATCGCCGCCGCGAGATTATCCGGCAAGCCGCTCGCGTTCAGCCGACCTCACCCTTCCACCCAGGTGTCGTGCCAGTCGCCCGAGCCCCAGCGGGGATAGTTGTGATCGTTATGCACTTTCTTGCTCGTCGCCGCGAGGAAGCTGCGTTCGGTCATCATCCAAACGGGCAGTTCGTCGTTCACGAGCTTCACCCACTCGGCATAAAGCGCCTTGCGCTTCGCAGGATCGAGTTCGGTTGCTGCGTCGTCGACGAGCTTGTCGACGGCATCCGACTGCCAGCCATATTGGTTCGTCCATGGCGCGCCGCGCGGCGAGCCTGAGCGATACCAGACCGTCGTCGAGACGGCGGGATCGCCGCGATATTGATGCCAGCCGGTGGCGAGATCGAAGTTCCAGTCGCGATAGACCGTCGCCAGCGCGCCGGCATTATCCAGGTTCACAATGTCGACCTTTATGCCGACGTTCTGCAGCGATTGCTGGATGAAGGTGGCAAGCAGCGGCACGTCCTCGCCGTTCTGGATCGGCACCAGTTTCAACGAAAAGCGCGTGCCGCCGGCGCCCCGCTTGTAGCCGGCCTCGTCCAACAGAGCGTTCGATTTTTTGGGATCGAAGTCGTACGGCGGCTTGTTACCGGGATAAAAGGCCGTCGAGGACGACGGGATTGGCCCGGTTGCGATCTTGCCTTGCCCATAAATGAGATTATCGATGAAGAACGATACGTCGATTGCGTGCGCAATGGCGCGGCGTACCCGAACGTCCGACAATTCCTTACGGCGGCAGTTGAACTCGAGCGTATTGTTGAAGGCGTTGGCCTCGAGGCCACGGCTGGAGACGGTGTAGCGCCTGTCGCTCTTCAGCCGGTCGAGATCGGCGAGCGAAAGCGCGTTGTATTCCGATGTGAGAACTTCGCCCGTCTCCAACGCGGCCGTAGCGGCGGCCTTGTCAGTGATAAACCGCCAGACGATGCGGTCGAGATACGGAAAACCGTCGCGCCAATAATCCGGATTGCGCTCGGCGATGACGTATTGGCCGCGTTCGTAGCGCACGAACTTGAACGGACCGGTGCCGATCGGCGCCGTGTTGGCGGGATTTTCGAGGACGTTCGTGCCTTCGAAAACATGACGTGGAGCGACATAGCCGAGATCGCATAAAGCGCGGAGCAGAAGATCCGGCGGCATAGGGCGCGAATATCGAAATATCGCGGTCCGGGCATCCGGCGTGTCGACGGCTTCCAGATATTGCTGCAGCTGCGTGCCGTAATTCAGATATTTCTTCCACATCTCCATTGCCGTGTACTGCACGTCGGCGGACGTGAAGGGCTTGCCGTCATGCCAGTTGACGCCCTCGCGCAATTTGAACGTAAAGGTCTTTCCATCCGGCGTCGCCTCCCAGCCGGTTGCCAAGACCGGGGAAGGCTTGCCGCTCGCGTCCAAATCGACGAGCGCCTCTACGATTTTGGAGGTAATGATGTAGACGCCCGTCGAGGCGCGAATGGCCGGATTGAGAACGCGTTGCTCGCCATTGAGCTGTGTTGTCAGGACGCCGCCGCGGTGAATTGTCTCGGCGAGCGCCTCTTCTGACCAGCTTGCGGCACCGAGCGCAAATATTCCGGCACTCTTCAGGGCTTCTCGGCGGTTGAAGTACATCGGCAGCTACCTTGCGTTTGAAGGCGCATTATCTCAGCGGCACGCGAGATGTTCAATCCGAGGGACGATCGTTCCTCTTGTGACAATAAACTGGCGAAAATTCCTACAGAATAGCCACGCGAGGAAATATTCATTGCGAAACACCAACGGCAATTCGAGGCGCTTCAAGCAGTGCAGTGGGAATGATCGCTCGCGTGCGGCCGGACTGAAATACGACAATATGCAGGCGGTTCTGCCGAGCGTGTTCTGACGCGTATCAAAAGCAGACGGGCACCGCTCCTGGGCGGCCTCAGTCGAAAAATCCGACGGCGTCCTGGATGAGGGACAATGTCCCGGCGTAGTGAATGTAAAGCCAGAATCCGGCGACGAGGAGCACGTTCAGAACGAGGGACGACACCAAAGCGACGCGCAGGAGCCGAAGCGAGCTCAAGCCGCCGCCTCCTCGTCGCCGGCGGTCAAACGGCGCCGTGTCAGGGCCGTAGCCCTGAGGGCGGGCGCTCAACTTTTGGCTTTTTTCGCAGCGTGATGATGCCCTATGGCGCAGCCGGCCGCGGCGCCGATCTTGCCGTGGCCTGCCATCTTTCCGGCGATACCGCCGACGATCGCGCCCTTGATACAGCCCTTCGCTTCCGCGAGTCCGGCGAACGCAAACGTGGACGCAACGATAATGGTGGAACACACAAGCAGCTTCTTCATCGGACTTCCTCCGGGTGGAGGAAGGAACGGCAGGCAGCGGTCGCGGTTCCCATCGAAAGCGCCGGACTCGGGATTAGGCAGGAACTTCGGCAAAAAATTCGCGTTCAACAGCCTGCAGCAATGCAAAGCACGCTCATGACCACAATAAACGCAGACGCGCACGCGCTTACTGCCTCCGAGCACCAAGTCCAGCTGCGCCGGGCCGTTATCGCTTCGACGATCGGCACCGCGATCGAATGGTACGATTTCTTTCTATACAGCACAGTTACCGGCCTGGTCTTCGCCAAGCTGTTTTTCCCGCATTCAGACCCTTGGGTCGGCACGCTCGAGGCCTTCGGCATCTATGCCGTCGGCTTTATTGCGCGGCCCGTCGGCGCCGCCATCTTCGGCCATTACGGCGACCGCATCGGCCGCAAGTCGACGCTGATTGCGACGCTCTTGCTGATGGGATTGGCCACCTTCGCGGTGGCCCTCGTGCCCACTTATTCGAGCATCGGCGTCTGGGGCGCGGTGATCCTCACGATCCTGCGCTTCATCCAGGGCGTCGGTGTCGGCGGCGAATGGGGCGGTTCGGTATTGATGTCGATGGAATGGGCCCGCACCGATAGCTCGCGCGGGTTCATCGCCTCTTGGCCGCAATTCGGCGTTCCTTGCGGACTGTTCCTGGCCAATCTCGCCGTCCTCGCCTTCAGCCAGATGTCCGGCGAGCAGTTCCTTGCCTGGGGCTGGCGCATTCCGTTCGGGCTGAGCCTGGTTCTGGTCGGCGTCGGCCTGTACATCCGGATGGGCATTTTGGAGACGCCGATCTTTGCCAAGCTCCTCGCCGAGCGCAAGGTCGAGCGCACACCGATGCTGACCGTGATAAAGCGCCATCCGAAGGAGATTCTCCTTTCGGCCTTCGCCCGCATGGCCGAGCAGGCGCCATTCTATATCTTCACCGCCTTTATCTTTTCCTATGGCATCGAGACGCTTCACGCTTCTCGAAACTTCCTGCTGACCGCGGTACTTGCGGCCTCGATCCTATCGTTCCTGTCGATCCCGTTCTTCGGCCACGTCTCGGACCGCATCGGCCGCAAGACGATGTACATGATCGGCGCCCTCGTCACCGGAGTGTTCGGGTTCGTCTATTTTGCGATGCTGAATACCGGCTCGGCGACGATCATTTTCATCGCGGTGGTGCTCTCGCTGGTGCCGCACGACATGTTGTATGGCCCGCAAGCTGCGCTCATCGCCGAAAGCTTTACCGGCCGGCTCCGCTACAGCGGCTCGTCACTGGGATACCAGCTTGCATCCATTATCGCCGGCGGTCCGGCGCCGCTGATCGCAACCTGGCTGTTCGGTAAATACCATTCGTCCTTTCCAATTGCACTCTACATCGCGGTCTGCGCGATCATCACTCTCATTGCGACGGCCCTGATGACCGACTACACCGGAAAAGACATTTCCGGCGAATATGCGCAGCGCTGAATGACGTTCGTCGAAATTGCAGGGGCGCTGCACTTGCCGCGGCCTTGCGCCACTTCCTGATCAAGGTGGCGCGCAACAGCCGACGCGGTATCTGAATCGCATGGCAACCCGCTCGGGACACCTCGGCGCTCCGCTCCTCGTCACCGACGGCGATTCGTTCGCGCATCGGGCATATCACGCCTTGCCGAAGACGATCCGCCGCAAGGGCAACAAAGGCGCCGGCGCGATCGTCGGCTTCGCCAATTTTCTCTTGCGGCTCTACGAGAGCGAGAGCCCACGTGCGGTCCTCGTCGGCTGGGACACGCTCGAGGCGCCGACATACCGGCAGAAGCTGTTTCCCGAGTATCAAAGCGGCCGCCATTTCGACAAGGAGCTGCTCGAGCAGCTTGATGTTCTGCCCGAGTTCGTCGCGGCCTGTGGGTTCGCCAATGCCAAAGCACGGGGCCATGAGGCCGATGACTTCCTCGCTGCCGCTGTGGCCCGCGAGGAGCGGCGGCGGGAGGGCCGCGCCATCGTCGCCAGCGGCGATCGCGATGCCTTTCAGCTCGCCTCCGACAAGACCACGATCGTGCATCCCGTTCGCGCCGGCGAAATGGCGCGCATCGGGCCGGCGGAGGTGCGCGAGCGCTACGGCGTCGATCCGAAGCAGGTGCCCGACTTCATCGCGCTTCGGGGCGACCCTTCGGATAAGCTGCCCGGCGCACGTGGCGTCGGCCCAAAAGGCGCCGCCGAGCTCCTCGCGAGGTACGCGAGTCTGGAAGATGCGATCGCCGCGGGGCGCTTTGCCAGCCAGGCGGAGAGCCTGCTTCTGTACAAACGGATCGCGACCATGGATGCGCGCGCCCCACTTCCGTCGGTCGCGAAGCAGCGGCCAACCTGGGACAAGGCGGCGGCGCTCGCGCGCGTATGGGACCTCAACAATTTAGCCGACCGGCTGCAGAAGCTCGCCGAATAAAGCGGATCAAAT
>JAFASC010000079.1 GCA_019244955.1 Methylobacteriaceae bacterium
ACCGTGCGTCGCGGCAAAGTGCGCATGGCGGTGCGTCCCGAAGAATCACGCGGCGGCAAGCCGATTCGCGTCAGCGTCTTTCCGCAATTTTTCGAGGGCGGCGAGGATGAGATCCCTTACGCGCTGCGCCGCAACTCCGACGAGTTCGATTACGGCTATGCATTGACGGTGCACAAAGCGCAGGGCTCGCAATGGGACGACGTCGTCCTCTTCGACGAGAGCTACGCCTTCCGCGAGCATCGTGCGCGCTGGCTATACACCGGCATCACCCGGGCGGCGGAGCGCCTCACCGTGGTGGTTTGACGGCAAATCAGTCCCGCCGCTCCGCAGGAGCGATCGGAGAATCCACTCGCCTCGACAGCTTCGATTGCCGTATGCGCCGGAAGGAACCGCGGCTACTCGACGCGAATGTTCTCGTCCTCGAGGTATCTCTCGTCCTGCTCGACCGGCTTGTTCATCTGCATGAAGCCAATCCCGGCGGCGGCGCCGATGGCGAGCGCCGCAAGCCCGAAATAAAGGCCGTTGTCGCGCACCATGTCTTCGGCATAGTCGCGCGCCGGCTGGATGCGTGCGCGAGTGTCGCGCGCATAAGCCGAAAGCGAGTCGCCCGCCTGGCCAGTCGAACGAACCGCGCTCTCGCGCAGGTCACCGGCCGAGCGGCGCGCGTTGTCCATCAGCGCGCCGGCCGAGCGCACGGCATTGTCGCGAAGTTCGCCGGCCGAACGCAACGCACTGTCCGTCATCTCGCCGACGCGCTCGCGCAATTCGCTTGTCTTCTCGCGCGCCGTCTCGATGGCAACAGTGGCGCCGCCGATGACTTTCTGCTCGATCGCGCCGGCGGTCGTGCCATAGCCGTAGCCTGCAACCCCGCCCGGAACATAGCCCGACGGACGATCAGGGTCGTACGGGTCGATCTCGATCTCGCGCACGCTGGAGCGCCCGAACAAAGCGGCGACGCCGGCCCCGACAAGCAGCGTCGTGATCGGCGGTTTCTGCCACAGCTTCCAAGCAATGCCGGCGCCGATCGCAGCCACCGCGACGGGGTTGTCCGCGGCGCGGCGTTTGATGTCCGACACAAAGCCGTCGATCGCATCCGTCACCTTCTGCTTGGCGGAATCGATCACCTCGTCTTTGTACTCGGTCGCGTCGGCGACGAGTTCGTCCTTGACGCCGCTGATCGGCGGCGCCTTCAGCTGCGCGACGCGGTTGACGAGCCGTGCTCTTGCGACCTCGACATCGCGCTCCAGTGCGTCGACTTCACTCATCGAACATGTCTCTCACGAAATCTTGCCGACGCTGCCGCTGCTCTGTGACTGCGACGTGGAACTTTGGCCCGAGGTACCGCCCCTCGACGTGCCGCCCCCGGAGCTGCCGCCGCCAGAGCCGCCACCGCCGGAGCTGCCAGAGCTACTGGCGCCCGATGCCACCTTGGTAAAAGGCTCGACCACGTCCTTCGCGACTTCGCCAAGGTCGTCAGTCGCCAGTCCTGCCCGTTCCTTAACCGCGTTCTTCAGCCGTTCGGCCGCTTCGCCGGCGGCGTCGCCGAGTTCGTCGAGCTTCTGCCGCGCCGTCTCGCTCGCAAGCTCCGCGACCTTGTCGCGCGTCTCGCCCATCAGACGATTCTCCTGCGGCGTGGCAGGAATGATCGCGCCAAGCGTCGCGCCTGCGGCAAGGCCGATGGCGGCGAGCAGAAGCGGCTGGTCTTCGAGCACGAAGCTCATGCTGGATTGCGCCGAGGAATAGGCCGTGTCGACGAACTGTTGCGAGGTCTCGCGCACGGCGCGTTGTGCATTATCTGCGAGACCCGAAAGAGATTCCGTCGTGGAACGCGCGAGCTCGCCGGCCCTGTTGCCGAGATCGCCGACCTGGTCGCGCATGCCCGATGCCATATCGCTGGCGCTGTCCGTCACCGGCGAGAAATCGCCTTGCGCGAGTTTCCGCACCGCGGTCCTGGCGCGGCGCGTCGCGTCACGATTTGGCGGACGCATGCCCGATAAAAGCAGGCTCGTGCCGGCAAGCAGCAACAACAGGCCCGCCGGCTGCGCCCGCGCCGCGCCGGCGAGACGCTCGCTCAGACTCGGCGTGTAAGACCTTTGGGGCCCGCGATTGGGTTCATAAGATCTTTCCCGAGTTTGATATTGATCGGTCATCGGATTTGCTCCTTGAGCGTGCGTGCGGTTTCGCCCAGCTGGACGAGGGTTCGTCTCGGGATGAGATTATCGGCGCTCGCTTTGGCGCGCGCGGCGTAAAAGACGATGCCAGCAATGACGAGCAGCGCCACCGCGACGAGCATGTAGGACCAGTGCAGCGCCAGGCCGAAACTCGCGATCAGGTGCACAATGCCGACGAGAAGCAGGAACACGGCGAAGAGCGCGATCACGCCAGTGACGGCAAACAGCACCGCCGCTTGGGTCAGATTGGCGAGCCCGTGCTTCAGTTCCGATTGCGCCAGGCGCAATTCCTTGCCGAACAGATCGGTGACATCACCGAAGAGGTCGCCGAAGCTGCGGACGGCCGCTGTAATCCTGTGAAAGTCCGACATCAGTATGTTGCAGTTTGCGGTCTGTTGAAGGATTGCGCCGAACGCGTCTGCCCGGACGATTGACTACCGGGTACTCGCGCCGTTCCGGATTGCGATCCGCGCCGGCTGGGCCCGGGACCGCTGCTCTTGGCAAAGCGCGACAGCAGCAGGCCGACACCGGCTGCGGCGCCGAAAACCAGCATCGGATTTCGGCGGGCGTAGGCCGAGCCGTCCTCCAGCAATTCGCCGAGCGTCTTCGTACGTATCTGTTCGGCAAGCTCGTCACCGCGGCTCGCGGCGGTACGCAACGCATAGGCGATCGGCGGCAACGTCTCATCAAGCTCCGCGGCCGCAGCACGCAAGGATTCGCTCGCCTCTTCGACGAAGCCGGCGCCGGTCGAAAGCTGCTTGCTCAGCGCGTCGGTCAGTTTCTCGCTGCCGTCGCGCGCGAGCTGGGCGGCGGAGCGCCTCAGTTCGTCCGTCGCGCCTTGCGCGATCGAGGTGAGGCCGGAGGCGGCGTCCTTGCCCTGGCCGAGAAGATCGTCCGCTTGCCCGGAAAGTCGATCCGAAACGGAGGAACTGCCGCCGGAGCGGTTGGCCGAGCCAGTTTGGCCTGGCGCGGAACTTTTGGTGCTGCCGGTATTGCTCATCGCGAAAATCCCCGTGGCTCAGACCACAAACAGCGACTGAGCTTGTTTGTTCCCGGTCTACGCGTTGAGCACGGCACTGCGCAGCCAAGCTTGAGAGAAGTCGGAAAAGCCTCGACGCTTGCACCATAATGTCGGACACGTTCGCAGCGCTTGATCCTGCATGGCGCGACGTTTCGGTGCGGCTGGGGATAGTCCCAGGCAAGCAGGTCTCGTCAGCAATAAGTTCCGCTTTGCGGCGCACCCTGCACTGTCGATTAGTGCTACAGATCGTGCGCAACCTGACACTCGTTCGAGGAAATCTAAACCGACGCTGCCGCACAACCGAGACCTCAACTTGCCACCCCGCCCCCTCCCCTGCTATCCCTCGACCCATCCGGCGCTTCGCGCCGCCCCGAGGACATGGACCCCGTGGCAAGCTTCGCCACATCTGCTGGCAACCAGGCGCTGCGCGCCGCGACGTCGTTCGTGGCGCTGACGAACGTGCTTTGCCTCGGCGCGCTCCTCGCCCTCCCGCTGCTGCTTCTTAGCCGCCCCTGAGCGCCGGCCGGGCTGATCGAGCCTGGGCACTCAGGGGTCCTTGAACGAACCTCCCCTTCCCGGGCCTGCCTCGCAAGGCTCAAGAGATTCAAGGTGAAGCACATGACCGTTCCGACCGACATCATCGCCCCTGAAGCCGTGACCAGACCGATCGACTTCCACAAGGACCAGGTCCGCATCTTCGACACGACGCTGCGCGACGGCGAGCAATGCCCCGGCGCCTCGATGACATCAGAGGAAAAGCTCGAAGTCGCCGAGCTCCTCGACGAGATGGGCGTCGACATTATCGAGGCGGGCTTCCCCGTCGCCTCCGACGGCGATTTCGAATCCGTGCGCGAGATCGCCAAGCGCGCCAAGAACGCCGTCATCGCCGGCCTGTCGCGCACCGGGGTCGCCGACATCGACCGCTGCGGCGCCGCAATCAAGCCGGCGCGGCACGGGCGCATCCACACCTTCATCGCGACCTCGCCGCTGCACATGAAGGTGAAGCTCAACATGACGCCTGAGGAAGTGCTCGCCGCGACGGTGGCGGCGGTGACGCGCGCGCGCCAGTACACGGACGACGTCGAATGGTCGGCCGAGGATTCGACCCGCGCCGAGATCGACTTCCTCTGCCGCTGCATCGAGGCGGCGATCGATGCCGGCGCCACCACGATCAATCTGCCCGATACCGTCGGCTATGCGACGCCGCAGGAATACAGGGGGATGTTCGAGACGGTGCGCGCGCGCGTGCCGAATTCCGACAAGGCGATCTTTTCCGTGCATTGCCACGACGATCTCGGCATGGCCGTGGCGAACTCTTTGGCGGGCGTCGCCGGCGGGGCGCGGCAAATCGAATGCACGATTAACGGGCTCGGCGAGCGCGCCGGCAATGCCGCGCTGGAAGAAATCGTGATGGCGATCCGCACGCGCGCCGACGTGCTGCCCTACGAGACCGGCATCGAGGCGACGATGCTCAACCGCGCCTCAAAGCTTGTCTCGGCGGTGACCTCTTTCCCGGTGCAGTACAACAAGGCGATCGTCGGCCGGAATGCCTTCGCGCATGAGAGCGGCATCCATCAGCATGGCATGCTGAAGGACGCGAACACCTACGAGATCATGACGCCGGAATCTGTCGGGGTGTCGAAGACGTCGCTCGTCATGGGCAAGCATTCCGGCCGCGCCGCGTTCCGCGAGAAGCTCAAGGAAATGGGCTACGAACTCGGCGAGAATGCGCTCAACGACGCGTTCAAGCGTTTCAAGGATTTGGCCGACCGCAAGAAGCTCGTCTACGACGAGGATATCGCGGCTTTGGTCGACGATGAAATCTTGAACGCGCATGATCGCATCAAGGTCGCGGCGCTGACGGTGATCGCCGGGACGAACGGGCCGCAGAGCGCGGCGTTGACGCTCGACATCGACGGCGAGAAGAAGACGCATCAGGCGACCGGCAACGGCCCGATCGATGCGATTTTCAATGCCATCCGCGCGCTGGTGCCGCACGAGGCCAATCTCGATCTGTTCCAGGTACATGCGGTGACGCACGGCACCGACGCGCAGGCGGAAGTCTCGGTGCGCCTCTCCTCGGGCGGCCCGTCTGTGACGGGCAAGGGCGCCGACCCTGACACTTTGGTGGCCTCCGCCCGCGCGTATATAGCGGCGCTGAACAAGCTCACCGCGCGCGGCGAGCGCCAGCACGCTCAGCACGCGATCGGGTGAGCGACTTTCCCGGACGCGCGAAGCGCGATCCGGCACCCAGAGCAAAGGCCTCAGGCGATCGTCGATTTGCCCTGGACCCCGGATGCCGCTGCGCGGCTCCGGGGATGTGGGTCATCCAAGCCACACGCCCTGCGCGCTTAGTTTGTTTTGTAGTGCGCCGACGTCCACTTCGCGCGGGACGGCGTTGGAGCCGAGCGCCAACGCCGCGGCCGTCGCCGCCGCCTCGCCCATCACAAAGCAAGCGCCGGAGACGCGCGCCGCCGATTGGCCGCCATGCGTCATCCCCGCGCAGCGTCCGGCGACGAGCAGGTTGCGCATGTTCTTGGGCAAGAGCATGCGGAACGGCAGCTCATTGTAGCCGCGCGCGCGCGGAATATCGGGAAAGCGGAAGATCACGTCGCCCGAAATGTGCTCTTCGATCGGCCAGCCGTTGACGCCGATCGTGTCGTCGAAATCGGCACACTCCAGAACGTCGGCCTCGCTTAGCATGTAGTCGCAGGTGACGCGGCGGGTCTCGCGGATGCCGACCTGCGGCGCGATGTCGATGATATAGCAATCCTCGAAGCCGGGCACGGTTTTAAGGAACGCGAATGTCTGCATGACCTGACGGCGGCCCTGTATCTCACCTTCGCTGATTTGCCGCGCGTCGGTGCCGTCGATCGCGCTGCCGTCGTCGTTCTTCAGCTGTGTGATGTTGACGCGCCATTCGCCCGGATGCTTCTGCGGCCGCACGATCGCGCCCTTGCGCGGGAAACGCATCCCTCGTGCTTCGGCTTCCTGCATGAGAGCCGGGATGGTCGCCCACGCGTCCTTCGCGCGCGCGGCATCGACGCCATTCACCCGGAACATGGTCGAGGGGTAGAGCATGTTGCCGGCGCCGTCGCCGAGTTCGTAGGGGACGCCGGCAAACGCGGCGAGATCGCCGTCGCCGGACGCATCGATGAACAGTCTTGCGCGCACCGCGCGGCGTCCGGAGTGCGTCTCCAGGATCAGCGCGTCGATCGTCTGCGCGTCTTGCATCGTGACGCCGACCGCCAGCGCATGAAATAAAAGCTTCGTGCCGCTCGCGCTCAAGAGATCGTCGGCGGCGATCTTGTAGGCGGCATTGTCGTAAGCCTGCGCCATGCTCTTGCCGCCGAACAGAACGTGCGGCGCGTTGAGCCCGCCGAGCCGGTCGATGCGCGCTAGGAGGTCATCGGCGATGCCGTGCACCACCTGGCGAAGCTCGCCATGCACGTTGGCATGTAGGCCGCAGAAATTGGTGACGCCGGCCGCCGTGCCCATACCACCGAGAAATCCGTGGCGCTCGATGAGCAGCGTCGATAACCCGGCGCGTGCCGCAACCGCGGCAGCGGCAATTCCCGCGGGCCCACCGCCGAGCACGACGAGGTCGTATTCGCCAAACAGCGGTGTCTTGCGCGCGGGTTCGTCGATGGTGCGGGAACCAGACGCCCTACGATCTTCGTTCATCGATTGAAAATCAGGGGGAAGGCTCCTCGTCGTCCGGCTCGTTCCAGCTCGGGCATGCCGGTTTGACCTCTGATAAGGCTTTAACCTGCTCCGCTTCGGCGGGAGCGGTGGCGACGGAAATTTTCTTGCTCACATTTGTTGATGCGTGTTCAGGCATCGCCGGGTGTTCCCTGTCCGACTGCGCCTCGATCCGCGCGATCAGATTGCGGACTACGTTCGATCGCGGCCCGCAGCTGCGCAAAGTCTGAGCCTTCGCCAAATGCGCACGGGCTTCCGAATATCGCTTCTGATTATAGAGCATCTCACCCCAAACCCATTCGACCACGTGCGAGTCATCGTCATCGGCCTCCGCGAGTACCTTTTCGGCCAGAGCAAACTCTCCCGCCCCGGCCAACGCACGGGCATAGAGCGCATCGGATAGAGAGCTCGTATCGGCGCCGTGAGCTCTGGCTTCTTCCAGCGATTTCTTGGCCTTGGCGAATTTGTCGCGCGCTGTCGGTTCCTCGGGTATGTCATCGAGGTCGGACTTGCTTGTCTGAAGCAGGCGATTACGCAATTCGGCAGCCTGGTCGGTGAGAACCTCGCCCATCGTCAGATTGGCGACGCTTGACGTCGAATCGAGCACGAGCCCATATTTCGCCTTCAGTTCGGCTTCCAACAAGCGTGATTGTATCGAGGCATATCGCGCCTTAACCTCGCTCTCCGACAGGGCCGGCTGAGCCTCGGTCGAAACCTCGTCCTGGGGATGGGTGAGAATGCGAGCCAAGGTCGTGTAGACCGAAGGCTCGCCCGGCGCGTATGTCTCCGCTTCCCTTAGGTAAGTTTCCGCGACATCCATATAGTTGACGAAGTCCTTCGACTTCTGCGAGGCCACGGGCACAGGCTGGTACCACGTATAGAGAAACTGGGCGTAGTCGACGCCGCTCAGATGATCGGGCTTTTTCTGACCCCTCTCGAGCTCGAGTGCCTGCTTGAAGAATCCTACTGCTTTCGTTCGCTCGGCGTCGCCTGCCATGCAGTCGCTACGCAGGGAGCCGAGCTGACGATAGCCTTCCGGTTCGTTCGGTTGCGTGCGGACAAGCCGGCGCGCGAGATAGGCAGCCTGGCCAACAGCTCCGTCGTCGCGCAGCGAGGAGGCCAGAATGCGCCAGGCCGGAATGAACGACGCATCCAACGCAATCGCCGCGCAGAGACTGGCCCGTGTCTCCTCGGAATTGCCCTTCTGGCGCCAAGCAAGGCCGCGGAGAAGAAGGGCCCAGGACTGCTGCCGCTTGTCTTGCGAATGAAATCCGTCAGCGAAGTTTATCGCCCTGTCGAGGTTGGATTCAGGCGGATTACCGCTCGGGTCGGGCTTGGAATTGTCCTCTTTAGGCGTTCGGAAATAATAGAAAGCCGCGACCAGCGGATCGAAACGCTCCACAAGCCTCCCCGCGATCTCCTTGATCAGGGATTCGACGTCACTCCCGTCTTTATCTTCAACCCAGGTTTCTCCGCCGTTCGCATGAGCCCGCAACTTATAAACCGATTCCCCCTCATTTTTAGTAATCTCGCCGACGATTCGCGTATTCTTCGGCCCGACCAGCGCCCTGATCTGGCTGACCAGTGCCGTCAGGCTCACATCCGCGCCCGGCAATTTGATATCTGTCACGTTGGCTGTCGCGGCCTCGGAACCGAAGGTTCGCGAGTCGAGCTGGCTTTGCGTGACGGCTGACCTCGCGACGCGCTGCATTTCGGCGATACGGTCGAAGAATAGCCGACCGACGACGGCGCTGGTCACTCCCTTCTTCTGCAGCTCATCGGGAACCGAGAACTCGCCGATCACGAAACTTCGGTCGAATACGGCTGAATAGAGGGGGATAACCAGCAGAAAAAACGAAGCGACCGAAATGACGAGCACGACCGTGCGCGTTCCGAACGTCCATAGATGAGCGAGGAACGTCTTCGTCCGCTCATACCAGCTCATGGCCGGCGCCGGATTGGATTGGATATGGTGTGCGGACTTCATCCGGCAGCATGCTATGACCTGAAGCAGCCTTCGATTTCATCATTGCCCCCTACCCCAGGCAAGTGCGCTCTCCCACAGGGGTGAACGCTCTCGCGCGGCAAGGAGCGCTCCAACACATCCGCAAGCTTCTGCGGAGCTTTTCCGGCTTCGCCGCGTTGGCAATCCGGCCATTCCAACCCCGATCTTCCATGAACATCCAGGTCACCTCCGTCCCGCCTTCCCTGATCCTCGCCGGCCCAGCGGTCCGCAGCCGCGTCCGCGAGGGGCAGCCCTTCCCGCTCGGCGCCACCTGGGACGGAATTGGGGTGAATTTTGCCCTGTTCTCGGCGAACGCCACGAAGGTCGAACTTTGCATCTTCGACATCGACGGCACGACCGAGGTCGAGCGCATCGTCCTGCCCGAATACACCAACGAGGTCTGGCATGGCTATCTGCCGGATGCGCGGCCGGGCACCGTCTACGGTTATCGCGTGCACGGGCCATATGACCCGCAGAACGGCCACCGCTTCAACCCGAACAAGCTTTTGATCGACCCCTACGCGCGCCAGCTCGTCGGCGACATCGAATGGAACGAGGCCCTCTTCGGCTACAAGGTCGGCTCGCCCGACGGCGACCTGTCTTTCGACGAGCGCGACAGCGCGCGCTACATGCCGAAATGTCGGGTCATCGACCCGGCCTTCACCTGGGGCGAGGAACGCAAGCCGAAGACGCCATGGCAGCGCACCATCATCTACGAGACGCATGTGCGCGGCTACACGATGCGCCATCCCGGCGTGCCGGAGCATTTCCGCGGCACCTTCTCCGGCATGATGTCGCCCGAGGTGATCGACTACATCGCCAATCTCGGCGTCAACGCCGTCGAACTTCTGCCGATCCATGCCTTCGTCGACGACGACTATCTCGTGAGGAAGGGACTGCGGAATTACTGGGGCTACAACACGATTGCCTTCTTTGCCCCGAAGCCGCGCTATCTCGCGACGCCCTTCGTCAACGAGATCAAGGAGATGGTCAGCCATTATCACGACCGCGGCATCGAAGTGATCTTGGACGTCGTCTACAACCACTCGGCCGAAGGCAACGAGCTCGGACCGACGCTGTCGTTCAAAGGCATCGACAATGCCTCCTATTACCGGCTCGCGCCGGATAAGCGCTATTACATCAACGATACCGGCACCGGGAACACCATCAATCTGAGCCATCAGGGCGTGCTCAAGATGGTGACGGATTCGCTGCGCTATTGGACGACCGAGATGCGCATCGACGGCTTCCGTTTCGATCTAGCGACGATCCTGGCGCGCGAGCCGCACGGTTTCGACGAAGGCGGCGGGTTTCTCGATTCCTGCCGGCAAGACCCCGTTCTGAGCGGCGTCAAGCTGATCGCCGAGCCCTGGGATTGCGGCCCCGGGGGCTATCAGGTCGGGCATTTCTCGCCGGGCTGGGCGGAGTGGAACGATCGTTATCGCGACACGGTGCGCGCTTATTGGCGCGGCGACGAAGGCAAATTGCAGGAGCTTGGGGCGCGCCTTTCAGGCTCCGCCGACCTCTTCAACAAACGCGGTCGGCGGCCGACCGCGTCGGTCAACTTCATCACCGCGCATGACGGCTTCACACTGAACGACCTCGTCTCGTACCATGACAAGCACAACGAGGCGAACGGCGAAGACAACAAGGACGGCCACTCGCACAACCTCTCCAATAATTACGGCGTCGAGGGTCCGACTAACGATCCCGAAATCCGCCGCACGCGTTTCCGGCAGATGCGCAATTTCTTGGCGACGCTGCTTTTCTCGCAGGGCACGCCGATGATCCTCGCCGGCGACGAGTTTGCGCGCACGCAGCAGGGCAACAACAACGCCTATGCACAGGATAACGAGATCAGCTGGCTCGATTGGGACGCAATCGACGACGAAGCGCGCGCGCTGACCGGGTTCACGCGGCAGCTCATCAAGCTTCGCCAGGAGCTTCCCGTCTTCCGCCGCAACCGCTTTCTCACCGGCGCCTTCGACGAAGAGCTACAGGTCAAGGACGTGGCATGGCTGTCGCCGACCGGAGCGGAACTCACGCCCGAGCAATGGAGCGACGGCAACGCGCGGTCGCTCGGCGTATTGCTCGACGGCCGCGCACAAGCAACGGGCATTCGCAAACGCGGGCACGATGTGACCGTGCTCCTTCTTCTCAACGCCTATCACGAACCTGTCGAATTCACGCTGCCGA
>JAFASC010000093.1 GCA_019244955.1 Methylobacteriaceae bacterium
TCCTGCTCCTCGACGAGCCGTCGCTTGGGTTGGCGCCCACGATTGCGGCGGAACTATTCGGTGCGCTCGCTGAGCTGCGCGATGAAGGCATGACGCTCGTTATCGTCGATCAAATGACCGACTACGCTTTGTCGATCGCCGATCGCGGTTACGTGCTCAATGGCGGACGAATCGTTGCCGAGAGCAGCGCGGCGAGCTTGCGCGAGAGCGCCCTCGACGAGGCCTATCTCGGCGCAGTCCCCATCGCAGCAAGCTGATGGATACGATCGTTCGCAACGCGCGCCTGCTGCAGGGAAGCGGCCTCGTGCTGCAAGACATCGGCATTGGTGACGGCAAAATCGTTGCGCTCGCTCCCCAATTGCACGCGGATGCGCCCGTGATCGATGCCGAAGGCATGCTTGTCGTGCCCGGCCTCGTTGAAACGCATATCCATCTAGACAAGACCTGCATCCTGGATCGCTGCCGCACCGAGGAGGGCACAGTGCAGGAAGCCGTTCGCGAGACAGCCACGGCGAAACGCGGCTTCACCGCCGAGGACATCTATACCCGCGCCAAGCGCACGCTGGAGCGCTGCATCATGCAAGGCACGATGCGCATGCGCACGCATGTGGAACTCGACCCTGGCATCAGGATGATGGGCTTCGATGCGGTCGAGCAGCTTGCGCGCGATTATGCCTGGGGAATGGATCTAGAGATCTGCGTGTTTCCGCAGGAAGGACTGACGAATAATCCCGGCACGGAGGAGCTGCTGATCGAAGGGCTGCGGCGCGGCGCGAAGGTGATCGGCGCCGTTCCGTACTTCGATACCGATCCGCGCGGACAAATCGATCGAATTTTTGCGATCGCTCGGGATCACGATGTCGATATCGACATGCATCTCGACCTCGCCGACTCGACCGACGGCATGCAGATCGAATATGTCTGCCGGAAAACCGAGGAATATGGCTGGGGCGGCCGCGTCGCTGTGGGCCACGCCACGCAAATGTCGCTGGTCGAGAAGGCACGGTTCGATGCGATCGCAGCGCAACTCGCGCGCGCCGAGGTCGCTGTAACGATTTTACCTTCCACCGACCTCTATCTCATGGGCCGTACTCACGATCACGCGATCCCACGCGGCGTGGTCCACGCCGAGCCATTACGTGCGGCCGGCGTCACCTGCTCCATCTCAACGAACAACGTGCTCAATCCGTTCACCCCCTATGGCGACGCATCGCTGATCCGCATGGCCAACCTTTACGCAAACGTCTGTCATGTCGCGCGTCTCGCTGAGCTTGCGGGCTGCCTCGATATGATCACCACGTCATCGGCACGGCTCATGCGGCTCGAAGATTATGGTATAGAAGAAGGTCGCCCGGCCGATCTCGTTGCAATCGATGCCGCGAGTCCCTCCGAGACGATCGCCACGATCGCACAGCCGCTTTGGGGCATGAAGAAGGGGCGGCTGTCATTCCGACGTGCGCGTCCCGAGTTGTTTGCGCCTTAGCTGCTTGCCATATCGCCCACTCGAGAAGCTATGATCTAAGACTCGGCAGCCGGTCCTTGCGAATGACGCAATGGATGCCCTTGTTGCCGTCGACCATCTGCGTAACGCGCAGGTCCGCCGCGAGCGAGCACAGTGTATAAGCCTCGCTCGCGCCGAGCCCCGTCAACTCCCCAATCAGCCGGATCATGTCGCGTAAGGCGTGCTTCGCGGCATCGTCGAGGTCTTCGTCAAAACCCATCGTGATCCATACGTCTTCGCGCTCGGCACGCGGGCCCTGCAGGCTCATGTCCTCGCGCAAGACGAACTCGAATGTCCCTGTTAGGGCGGTCTCGATTGCGCTGAGGCAAACCTCGCCGTCACCTTGCAGTGCGTGGCCGTCGCCTACTGAAAACAGCGCGCCCTTGTTGAAGATTGGAAAATATACGGTGGCGCCGGCGCCGAGTTCCTTATTGTCCATGTTGCCGCCGAAGGCACGCGGCTCCTTAGTCGAAAGCCGGCCCCACTTTGCCGGCGGCGCAACGCCGAACGCGCCGAAGAACGGATCGAGCGGGATGGTTTGGCCCCAAGGCAGCTTGCCGGTATTGGTCGCTGCGTCGAGCCCGATGTGAAAGAGCCGCGCCTCGTGAAAATCCTCGGGCAGCGTTCCCATGCACGGAAGCTGAACATTCCAGCCCCAGTTCTGACGCAGCTGGATCTCGATGATGCATACCTGGAGAACGTGACCCTGCTCCGCGCCTTCGATCTCGATCGGTCCTGTCAGGTGGTGTGGTCCGGGTCCGCGGCGGCCCGCGTCGAGCACGGCGCGATGATCGGGAAGAATCGCGAAGCCCGAATTCGCCTGCGGCAGATGCGCACCGTCACCTGATATCGTCTCAATCGTTACGCGATCGCCTGACTTTATCTTGAGCACAGGTGGGATCGAGGCGTCCCAATAGCCCCAATGAACATTTTCCGGCGTCGCTTCGAGATGATGCTGCGTCATGAGGTTCCTACTGCGCGATGCGATAACGCCGCAACTGCTGCTGAACTAAGCGCGACTGTCTTCAATAGCCGAGCGCGCATCCATCCTTGCGCGGGTCGGAGCCGCCGAGAAGCGTGCCATTCTCCCAATCAATCCAGATCGCTTGCGCGCCGCCGAGCGGAGCGGGCGGACTGCCGACGCTGAAACCGCGGCGCGTCAGTTCCGCACCGTATCTGTCGCGCAGTGAACGTTCCATTTCGACGAGCCCGCTTATCGGGTGCGGAAACAGCCGCGGCAGATCGATTGCCGACTGCACGTCGAGTCCGTAATCGAGCAGCTTTGAGATGAGATGGGCGTGGCCCATGGCCTGGTAATGCCCGCCCATCACACCGAAGGGCATGATCGCGCGATCGCCTTGCGTGACCATCCCTGGAATGATCGTATGGAGCGGACGCTTACGCGGAGCGATCCTGTTGGGATGTTTTGGATCGAGCACAAAGCTTTCGCCGCGATTGTGGAACAGGACACCGGTCTTGGGACTAGCCAGGCACGCGCCGAAATTCGTGAAGATTGAATTTATAAAACTCACCGCGTTGCGGTCGCGATCGACGACAGCGATGTAGACCGTATCGCGATGTTCCGGCGGAGCCTGCCGCGGAATCGGATCGATCGCACGGCCTAGATCGATCTGCTTTGCAAGATCATCGGCCAGCCCCTGTGACAGCATCCAGCCCAAGGGCACGTCCGCTAGACTCGGGTCCGCCAAGTGTGCGTCGCGCACCGCATAGGCCAGGCGCGCTGCCTCAACCTCGATATGCAGTCGATCGATGGCAAGCGGGTCGCCCTTCGCTTCAAATCGCGCCAGGATATTGAGGATGAGCAGGGCGATAGCTCCCTGACCATTCGGCGGACATTCCCAGATGTCGTAGCCGCGAAACGTCGTGTGGATGGGCTGCACGTATTCGCCCCGCGTTGCAGCGAAATCCTCCAGCGTATGGAGTCCACCAAGACCGCGCAGGTAATTCACCATATCTTCGGCGATCGGCCCCTCGTAGAAAGCGCGTCCGCCGTTTGTGGCGATCGCTTCCAACGTAGCTGCGAGTTGCGGCTGGCGGTGAATTGTCCCAATTGCAGGCACCTTCCCGTCGGGGAGGAATATACGGGCAGCATTCGCGTCTTTGCGGAGTAATGCGGCTTGCGCATTCCAGTCACGGTGCACACGCGGCGCAATGGCGTAGCCGTCCCGCGCCAGCTCTATCGCCGGCTGCAAGAGCTCGCCAATAGGCATGGTGCCATGGTCGGCAAGCAATCGCGACCAAGCTTCGACCGCGCCTGGAACGGTGACGGCATGCGGCGAGCACCGCTCGATTTTTGCGATGCCCTGTTCGGCGTACCAGCTGGTCGTGGCGGCGGCCGGCGCCCTTCCCGAGCCATTATAGGCAATGAGCTTCGACCCGCCGCGGGGCGCGAGGAGCGCGAAACAGTCGCCGCCGATTCCGGTCGATTCAGGTTCGACCACGCCTTGCACGGCACAGGCTGCCACGGCGGCGTCGACCGCGCTCCCGCCGGACTCGAGGACGTTGACCGCGCCAAGCGTTGACAGCGGATGCGACGTGGCGGCCATTCCCTGCCGCGCGACAACAAGGGAGCGGCCGGAATTTTCGAAGTCTCTCATTGTCAGCCCGATTCCACCTTACGACCTTTGTTGACGTTCCCATGCGTGCGAAAAAGAATGCGGAAAATCCGGTCTCCGATAAGCTGGCGGCGAGGACCGACCCGATCGCATCGGCAACGATCCCGGCCCGAGGTGGAGGAAACGGGTGTTTGAGTCAATCCAACGCTACCGCGACTATTACGCAGGCGCCTTGCTCATCCTAATCGGGCTCAGCACGATCTATCAGTCAAGCCGCTACGACGTGGGAACGCTGGCCGAAATAGGACCGGGCTTCTTCCCGATGGTCATGGGCGTCATTTTGGCCGGGTGCGGCCTCGCGATCGCTTTCAATCAATCCACGGCGGCCGACGCGGAGCATGATGCCGAGACGCTCGGTCGACCCGAATGGCGGGGTTGGGGCTGCATTTTGGGTGGGGTCCTCGCTTTTATTCTTCTTGCCCATACCGGTGGCCTTTTCCCCGCGACGTTTGCCTGTGTGTTTATCTCCGCGATGGGCGACCGGACGATGGCAGTGCGCAACGCTGCGGTGCTGGCTCTCGGGATCTCCGTCTTCGGCGTTCTGCTGTTCCATTACGGCCTGAAAATTCAGCTTGCGCCATTTGCCTGGATGGCGCGATGACTGGAACCGCAATCGCCGACCTCATCCACGGCTTTGGCGTCGCACTACAGCCACACAATTTTCTGGCATGCCTGATCGGCGTGCTCATGGGCAACATCGTCGGCGTGCTTCCCGGCATGGGAGTCATGGCGGCGATATCGATCCTGCTGCCGCTGACCTTCGCCATGCCCCCGGTCGCGGCCATCTTGATGCTGGCTGGCATCTATTACGGCGCGCAATATGGCGGCGCGATCTGTTCGATCCTCCTGAATTTGCCCTGCCATCCGCCGCACGCCGTCACGTGTCTCGACGGCTATCCGATGACCAAGCAGGGCAAGGGCGGAACCGCTCTCGGCATCACGATGCTCGGGTCGTTCGTCGGCGCTTCATTCGGCATCACCCAGATGATTTTCTTTGCACCCATTCTGGTGAGCATCGCGCTGAAATTCGGACCCGCCGAAGTGTGTTCGCTGATGCTGCTCGGCTTGCTTGCCGGGTCGACGCTGGCGCGTGGCTCGGCGCTCAAGGGCATTGCGATGACCACGTTCGGTCTTCTGCTGGGCATTTTCGGCACGGACGTCACAACCGGGTTGGAGCGATTCACGTTCGGCTTTCCCGAGCTTGCGGATGGAATCGAGATTGTCGGGCTAGCGCTGGGCCTATTCGGCATAGCCGAATTCATGAAGAGCGTGAACAAGGTCGAGCCACTGAAGGCCGGGTATGCCAAGGTGCGGCTGAGAGATATGCGGCCGAGCCGCACGGATTTGAAAATGTCCGCCTTTCCGATCATGCGAGGCACGCTTATCGGCAGTCTTTGCTCGCTGATCCCCGGGACCGGCCCGACTATCGCCTCGTTCGTGGCTTACGCGACCGAGAAGAAAGTGTCGAAGACACCGGAGCGGTTCGGGCGCGGCGCGATCGAGGGCGTGGCGGCGCCGGAGTCGTCCACACATTCATCGGTGCAAGGCGATTTTATTCCGACGATGAGTCTCGGCATTCCCGGCGATTCGGTCATGGCGCTCTTGTTAGCCGCGCTCACCATTCAGGGGATCACGCCGGGACCGCAACTGATCTCCCAGCACCCGGACATTTTTTGGGGTCTGATCGCGAGCTTCTGGGTCGGCAACATTCTGCTCGTCTTCCTCAATGTGCCGATGATCGGACTTTGGGTGAAGCTGCTCACCATCCCCTACAAGTATCTCTATCCGAGCGCACTGTTCTTCGTCTGTATCGGCGTCTACAGCACGAACAACAGCCTCTTTCAGGTGGGTGAAACGCTGGTCATCGGCGTTCTTGGATATGTTCTGCTTGTCCTCGGTTTTCACCCCGCGCCGATCCTGCTGGGCTTCGTGCTTGGGCCGCGATTCGAAGAGAACTTCCGGCGCGCGATGTTGCTGTCGCGCGGCGATCTCAAGGTTTTCATCGAACGCCCGATCAGCGCGGCGTTCCTTACCGTCTGCGTCATCTTGCTTCTCGGTCAACTCTATGTGCGATGGCGCAGCAGGGGGCGTGTCGTCACCGTCGATGCCATCGCGGTCGAAGAATCTTGACGCGCGGTGAACCTTATGGAGCAATCAGCCTGCGGGTTCGAAGGAAGCGGTCTTCGCAAACGAAACATGAGTGTCAGATGATGCCCTTTGTCAGATCGCTCCTGTGCTTGTGCTTGTGCGTTCTGGCATTGAGCGGGATCTCGGTCCGCGCGCAGGATTATCCCGCTCGCCCTGTGAAAATCATCGTTCCGTTCGGTGCCGGCGGACCTGCCGATCTTTACGCGCGGATCGTTGCACAACATCTCTCCGATGCGCTCAAGGAGTCTTTCGTCGTGGACGACCGCCCGGGTGCGGGTGCTGTCATCGGCACATCTGAGGTCGCGAAAGCAGCGCCCGATGGTTACACGCTGTTGATGATGTCTAACACACATACCGTGAACGAGACGATCCTCCCGAATAAATCCTACAAATTGATGCGCGACCTCGTTCCGGTCGCGCCGGTGAATTTTTCCGATCTGGTCATGGTGGTGCACCCATCCGTCCCGGCAAAGACTCTGACCGAATTCATCGCGTTGGCGAAAGCACGGCCGGGAGCTCTTAACTACGCCTCCTCGGGTACGGGGACGCCATACCATATGGCGGGGGAATTGTTCAAAGCGCTGAGCGGCACCGACATCGTACACATACCGTATCGCGGCAGCGGCGAGGCACGCAATGCCGTGATCGGCGGACATGTGCAAATGATGATAGACGCCGTGACGACCATGGCGCCGAATGTCGAGGCAGGCCAGGTTCGCGCGCTGGGCGTCAGCGGGCAGTCCCGGTCGAGCGTTCTGCCTGACGTTCCGACGATTGCTGAAGCGGGTGTTCCTGGGTACGAAGCAACGATCTGGCTGGGGCTGATGGCGCCGAAAGGGACGCCGGACGCAATCGTGCAAAAGCTCAATGTCGAAATCGAGAAGGTGCTCAAACGCGATGATATCAAGCAGGACTGGGCGAAGCAGGGCGCGACGCCGCTGCTAATGAGTCCAGCCGAATTCGGAGAATACATAAACAAGGATATAGAGAAATGGGCGAAACTGATTGCGAGATCGGGTGCGAAGCTGCGGTGAACGGTCCGGCATGGCGCTAAGCGGCAGATGGAAGTGTTAAAAGTATTGAGCGCCGGCGCTGCGGAGACGCTTCTGCGGACGCTGGTGCCGCAGTTCGAGACGGCGAATGCCTGCCACATCGAGAGCGAGTTCGGCAATGCCGGCGTGATCGCCGGGAAACTCAGAGCTCAACAAGCCGCCGATCTCGTCATCTTGCCTGAGAAACAGATCGGAGATTTCGGGCGATCCGCCATTGTGTTGGCGGATACGATCGCCGCGCTTGGGAAGGTGGGAACCGCGCTTGCCGTGCCGCGCGGACAGCCCGTGCCGTCTCTCCACGGCGTCAATGGTCTCAGACGAGCGCTTTTGAACGCAGCTCACCTCTATGCACCGGAATGGCGGAACGCGACGGCGGGGATTCATTTCAAAGCCGTACTGGAAAGGCTTGGGATCTGGGAGGAAATCGAGCCGCGCCTAAAAACGTTTCCGAACGGGGCTGCTTCCATGAAGGCGCTTGCCTGCGCTTCGGGCTCGTGCATCGGCTGTACGCAGGCGACCGAAATTTTCGGCGAGCGCGGCGTGACATTTGCCGGCTACCTGCCGGATGAATTCAAGCTCGAGACGGTATATAGCGCCGGCGTCTGTGGGTCGGCGGCCGACGAGACCCTCGCGCGCAAATTCGTCTGGTTCATTACTGGGGAAGCATCGCGATCGAGCCGCGCCGCGGCTGGTTTCCTTTAGGTCACGCGCTCTTTCCATTTCGCCTTCTGAATCGCAGTCCAGATTCGGCTTGGCGTCGCGGGCATGTCCAGGTCCTGTACGCCCAGTGGGGTCAGCGCATCGAGGATCGCGTTCATGATCGCGGGAAGAGCACCGACGGTCCCCGCTTCTCCCACACCTTTCACGCCGAGCGGATTGTTCAATGTCGGCGACGGATTGCTAATAATTGCAATTGGCGGGATATCTAGCGCGCGCGGCATCCGGTAATCCATGAAGGACGCGGTGAGCATCTGGCCGCTCGATTTGTCGTAGACGATCTCCTCGCCACATATCTGTCCAAGCCCCTGCGCGATCCCGCCATGGATTTGACCTTTCACGAGCAAGGGATTGATCACATTACCGACGTCATCCACCACGATGTAGGTGAGGATGTCCACCTCGCCCGTATCGGGATCGATCTCGACCTCGCAGATGTGGCAGCCGTTGGGAAAACTCGCTTCGTCCGGCTTGACAATAGCGGAGGCGGCGAGGCCGTATTCCGCCTGATCGGGAACGCTCGTGGGAATGTGGCTCCGGCGCGCCACCTCCTCGATCCTGACGGCGCGGTCGGTACCGGTGACCCGAAACGTGCCCGCGGCGAACTCGATATCGGCTTCGCCGGCCTCGAGCATTTGCGCGGCGATTTGGCGGGCGCGCGCAATGATCTTCTCCGACGCGCGCACGACGGCGGCGCCCCCGGCCATCACCGAGCGGGAGCCGAACGTTCCCCGCCCATGCGCAATGAGATCGGTGTCGCCTGAAATAACACGAATCCGTTCTGGCTGCAGCCCCAAAAGGCTGACGGCGATCTGTCGAAACGCGGTCTCGTGCCCCTGGCCATGATTGTGCGTGCCGAGGAGAAGGGTCAAATCGCCGTTCGCGTCGAACCTTACATCGGCGGCCTCTTCATTCGGATTCCTGAAGGGCCCGCCGGCAATCTCGATCGCATTGACAATGCTTCGACCGCGCAAGGCTCCCCTGCCGGCCGATTCAAGTCGTCGCTGGTCAAAACCACCCCAATCGGCTGCTTTAACCGCGAGTTCCATATTTTTTGGGAAGTCGCCGCTATCATACGTGAAGACCAAGCCGGTTTTGAACGGCATCGCATCGGCAGAGATGAGATTACGC
>JAFASC010000107.1 GCA_019244955.1 Methylobacteriaceae bacterium
CGTGCGCGAGCATGACGGCCTTCATGCCGGAGCCGCACATCTTGTTGATGGTGGTGGCGGTCGTGGATTTCGGCAAACCCGCCCCGAGCGCCGCCTGCCGCGCCGGCGCCTGGCCCTGCCCGGCCGGAAGAACGCAGCCGAAAATCACCTCTTCGATGTCCTCGCCGGCGAGGCGCGCGCGAGCGGCCGCTTCCTTGATCGCGGCGGCGCCGAGCTCCGCCGCCTTGACGTCCCTGAAATCGCCCCGGAAGCCGCCCATCGGCGTGCGCGCCGCGCCGGCAATGACGATAGGATCGGCCATGATGTCTCCGCTGCGAAAGGAGTCCGAAGTCGGCTATACCCTGCCCGGCGGACAACGTCACCGGCAAGTTCTGTCCGCTACGCTCCGGAGGCGGGCGCGTCTTAGCCTTTTGTCCTAGCGCAGGCTCGCTCGCCCGCTCTGGCGCTTGCCATCGTGCTCTGATTGAGTGAAGGGGAGGCTCGCACCCAACGCGCGGCGCGATCGAAGCGCCGGCGCGAATTAACGATAAAACCGGGAGGAAAAAATATGCGTCTATCCCTGCTTGCCGCGCTCGCGGCGGGAGCGCTTCTGGCGAGCGCGCCGGCGCAGGCGCAACAGCCGATCGTCATCAAGTTCAGCCACGTTGTTGCGCCGGATACGCCGAAGGGCAAAGGCGCGGAGAAGTTCAAGGAACTCGCCGAGAAATACACGAACGGCAAGGTCAAGATCGAGGTCTATCCGAATTCGCAGCTTTATAAGGACAAGGAAGAGGTCGAGGCACTGCAGCTCGGCGCCGTGCAGATGCTGGCGCCCTCGCTCGCCAAATTCGGGCCGCTCGGCGTCAAGGAATTCGAGGTCTTCGATCTTCCCTACATTCTGCCCGACAAGGCGGCGCTGCGCCGCGTCACCGAAGGCGAGGTCGGCAAAAGCCTGTTCAAGAAACTTGAATCCAAGGGGATCGTCGGCCTCGGCTACTGGGACAACGGCTTCAAGATCATGTCGGCGAACAAGCCGCTGCGCATGCCCGAAGATTTCCGCGGCCTGAAGATGCGCATCCAGTCGTCAAAGGTCCTCGAAGCGCAGATGCGGGCACTCGGCGCCATCCCGCAAGTGCTCGCCTTCTCCGAAGTCTATCAGGCGCTGCAGACCGGCGTCGTCGACGGATCCGAGAATACCGCCTCGAACATGTACACCCAGAAGCATTACGAGGTGCAGAAATACGGCACGCTGTCCGATCACGGCTATATCGGCTACGCGGTCATCGCCAACAAGAAATTCTGGGACGGTCTGCCCGCCGATGTCCGCGGCCAGCTTGAGAAGGCGATGCACGAGGCCACCGACTATACGAACCAAATCTCGCAGAAAGAAAATGACGAGGCACTCGACGAGATGAAGAAATCAGGCCGCATCACCTTCATCGAGCTGACGCCCGAGCAGAAGGCGGCGTGGAAGCAGGCGCTCGAGCCCGTCTACAAGGAGATGGAACCGCGCGTCGGCAAGGCGATCATCGAGGAGTTCCGTCGGGAAGCCGGCGCGGTCACGCACTGAGGGACATCCATGCGAGCTTTCGGCAAAATCCGGAAGCTCGCATGTTCATGGCGCTTTCCTCATCCCCTGAATATTAGCGCGATCCCGCGATGCTCCTGCGCGTCCTCGACCGGCTCGAAGAAATCCTGATCGCGACCCTCATGGCGGCGGCGACGGTGCTGATTTTCGTCGCCGTCGTGCATCGCTACGCCTCCGGCGTCTCGTTCCTCTACCCGATCGCGCACCAAATCCATCTCGCCTGGGCGCAGGAGCTTTGCATCTACATGTTCGTGTGGATGGCGAAGTTCGGCGCCGCCTACGGCGTGCGCACCGGCATCCATGTCGGCGTCGACGTGCTCGTCAACCAGCTCAGTCCGCAATGGCGCAAGGGCGTCGTCATGTTCGGCCTGCTCTGCGGCGCATTGTTCACCGCCGTCGTCGGCACGATGGGGGCGAAGTTCGTCATCGGCCTCATGGATACAGACCAGACCACGCCCGAATTGGAGTGGCCGAGCTGGTTCATCTATCTCTGCATCCCGCTCGGCTCCTATTTGATGTGCTTCCGTTTCCTGCAGGTCGCCTGGCACTTCTTCTGGACCGGTCAGGTGCCGCATCGTGAGCACGGCGTCGCCGGGGTCGAAGACGCGGCGAAGGCGCTCGAGACCGATCCGCTCCTCGGCGAGCACACGCCGTGAGCGCCGCGATCATCTTCGCGCTCCTGATCGCGCTGATGCTGACCGGCATGCCGATCTCGATCGCGCTTGGGCTCACCGTGCTCACCTTCCTGTTCACGATGACGCAGGTGCCGATCGAGAGCGTCGGCCTAAAATTGTTCACCGGCCTCGACAATTTCCAGATCATGGCGATCCCGTTCTTCATCTTGGCGGGAACGTTCCTGACGCATGGCGGCGTCGCGCGGCGCATGATTGCGTTCACGACGTCGCTGGTCGGACATTGGCCGGGCGGACTAGGGCTTGCCGGCGTTGCGACCTGCGCTCTCTTCGCCGCGGTGTCAGGATCGAGCGTCGCGACCGTCGTTGCGATCGGCTCGATCATGCTGCCCGCCATGGTCGATCACGGCTTCCCCAAGCGCTTCGGCGCCGGCGTGATCACCACGTCCGGCGCGCTCGGCATTCTCGTGCCACCCTCGATCATCCTTGTGCTCTATGGCGTTTCCACCAACACCTCGATCGGCGCGCTGTTCATGGCCGGCGTCGTGCCTGGCATCCTGCTTGCGACGACGCTCGGCACGCTCACTTGCATCAAGGCCTGCCGCGCCGGCTATCCGCGCCTGCCGCGCGCCAACTGGGCGCTTCGATTTAAGAGCTTCCGCGAGAGCGTTTGGGGCCTCGCGCTGATCGGTATCGTGCTCGGCGGCATCTATGGCGGCGTTTTCACGCCGACCGAAGCGGCTGCCGTCGCCGCGGTCTACGCTTTCTTCATCTCGGTGTTCATTTACGGGGACTTGAAGCTCCGCGAGGTGCCGCAGGTCCTGCTCAACGCCGCCAATATGAGCGCGATGCTGCTGTATATCATCACCAACGCGGTTTTGTTCTCGTTCCTGATGACCAGCGAGAATATCCCGCAGGCGATGGCGGCGTGGATCGTCGAAAAGCATTTCAGCATCGTCGTCTTCCTGCTCGTCGTGAACTTCATCCTGCTGCTTGCCGGCAACGTGATGGAGCCGTCCTCGATCCTGCTCATCATGGCGCCGATCCTGTTCCCGATCGCGACCAGCCTCGGCGTCAATCCCGTGCATCTTGGCGTGCTCATGGCGGTGAACATGGAGGTCGGCCTCTGCCACCCGCCCGTCGGATTAAATCTCTACGTCGCGAGCGGCGTCGCCAAGATGGGCATCACCGAGCTGACGGTGGCGGTGTGGCCGTGGCTCTTGGCGATGCTGATCTTCTTGGTGGTGATCACCTATGTGCCGGTAATCTCGCTGTGGCTGCCGCGCGCGCTGGGCGTGATGTGAGGCGCCATTGCGAGGAGCCCGAAGGGCGACGAAGCAATCCAGGGGCAAGTGCTGCAATCATCGACGCGTTTGCCCCTGGATTGCTTCGCTTCGCTCGCAATGACGTCAACCAAACTCCGCGCGGATGGCCTCGGAATGCTCGCCGATCGCCGGCACCGGGCCGAGCGAACTTCGCACGTCGCCCATGATCGGGCCGGGCGCGGGATAGCGCACCACCCCGTTCGGCGTGCCCACATCGACGCGGCGCAAATGCGCATGGCGCGACAGATCGTCGACGCTGTTCACCAACGCAAAGGCTATGTCGGCCTTGTCGAGCCGCGTAACAAGCTCGTCGGCCGGCATCGCGGCGAAAGCCCGTGCCACAATGCCGTCCATGTCGGGCCGGTTCTGCACGCGCGCGACATTGGTCGCGTAACGCGGATCGGTGCCGAGCACGGCGTCGCCGAGCACTTCCGTCGCAAGGATGCGCCATTCGCGATCGTTCTGGATCGATATCAGCACGTCTGTGCCGTCGCGGCTCTTGAAGGCGCCATAGGGCGCGACCGAGGGATGCGCCAACCCGAGTCGCTGCGGCGGCTTGCCGGCTTCGGCATTTAAAAGCGGCACCGTCATCCAGTCGGCCATCACATCGAACATGGAAATGCGGATGTCGGCGCCCTTGCCGGTGCGGCCGCGCGCGATCAGCGCTTCGAGGATCGCGGTCTGCGCGGTGATTCCCGTCGCGATGTCGACGACGGACAGACCGACGCGACCCGGTCCTTCCCGCCGACCGGTTACCGAGGCGAGGCCGCATTCGGCCTGGATCAGGAGATCATAGGCCTTGCGCTGCGCCAGCGGGCCGCTGTCGCCGTAGCCGCTGATCGAGCAAGCGATCAAAGCGGGATGTGCGGCGCACAGCGATTTCACCGACAGGCCGAGGCGCGCCATGGCGCCGGGCTTCAGATTCTGCACGAGCACGTCGGCGCGCGCGATCATCCGGCGAAGGAGCTCCTTGTCGTCCTCCTGCGCAAGATCGAGGACAAGCGATTGCTTGCCGCGATTGAGCCAGACGAAATACGAGCTCTGGCCCGCGGCCGCTTGATCATAGCCGCGGGCGAAATCGCCTTCCGGCCGCTCGATCTTGATGACGCGTGCGCCGGCATCGGCGAGACGCGACGTGCAGAACGGCGCCGCCACTGCCTGCTCGATCGAGACCACGAGAAGGCCAGAGAGTGCGCCGCTCATCGCGTGCCGTACATCCTGTCGCCGGCGTCGCCGAGGCCCGGCACGATGTAACCGTGCTCGTTCAGCCGCTCGTCGATCGAGGCCGTCCAGATCGTTACGTCGGGATGCTCGCCGCGCAATTTGGCTATCCCCTCGGGCGCGGCAAGCAGACAAACGAACCTAATATCCTTGGCGCCACGCTCCTTCAGACGCTCGACAGCAGCGGTGGCGGAATTCGCCGTCGCCAGCATCGGATCGGTGACGATCACCAGGCGATCGTGCAGATCGTGCGGTGCTTTAAAATAATATTCGACGGCGACGAGCGTCGCCGGATCGCGGTAGAGCCCGACATGCGCGACGCGCGCCGACGGCACGAGTTCGAGCATGCCGTCTAGGAAGCCGACCCCGGCGCGCAGGATCGGCGCGAGCACGAGCTTCTTCCCGGCGAGGATAGGCGCCTGCATTTTGCAGAGCGGTGTCTCGATCTCGGTCAACTCGGTCGGCAGATCGCGCGTGACCTCGTAGCAAAGCAGCATGCCGATCTCGTTCAAAAGCTGACGAAAGCCTTTGGTCGAGCGGTCGACCTCGCGCATGAGGGTGAGCTTGTGCTGCACGAGCGGGTGGTCGACGACGAAGACTCCTTGCAAATTCGCCCCCTCAAAAAACCGTGCCGTCGCTGATGATCTTCAGCGGCGGCGAACCGTCGGCGCGTTTTTGCCGCGCGATGCGCCGGCCCGCAGACCAGGTGCCGCCTTCGAGCACACAGGCGAGCGGCAGTCGCGCCGAGTCGAGTTCGAGCCAGGCGCGAACGCGGTCCGCGACATCGTCGAGCAGAGCGACTGTAAGCGCCCGCCATTCGATGATGAAGAGCGAATCGACGTTGTGTGTTAGTTCGAGAGCCGACGGGTCGTTCGGCACGAGCGCGCCAAGGTCAGCGAAGAGGCCGCCATTGCGATATTCCGGCAGGCCGGTCAGCGCGTCGATGTCGGCGACCTCGATGCCCGCAGCTTGCAGCGGTTCGATCAGCGAGTAGGTGAGCCATTGCGACAGCTTGTGGAACGGGATGAGGCCATTCGTCTCGTCATCGCTCTGCAAGGCGGGATGGCGCCAAGTGTCGCCGAGCGGGATTGCCCCGAGCGATAGACGCGACGGCCAGATCGAGCCGAAATGACGCAAGACCGCGTGGAGCACCGCATCCGCGGCGATGCTCTTGTTGTTTTCAGCGACGAGATGATCGAACAGGCCGCCGGGACGCGCCCCATCTTCGCGCGCGAATACAGAGGGCGAGTCGAGACACACGCGTCCGAGCGCATTGAGCAGCGCGGCGCGGCTTTCGAGCCCGACGAGCGGATTGGATGCGGAGACCTGGAAGCCGCGGCGGAGATCGTCCGCGCTCATGTCACGCAGGCGCTGGGCATCGGCGCGCAGCGGATCGCGCCAATCGGAAGAGAACGCGCCCGCCGCGAACATGTCGAGCGAGGCGACAGCCAATCCTTCCGAGCGCGACAGGACCGAGCCGTGCGCGTCGCGGTAGCGCCAATCGGCGCCGGCGCCGGCATCGAGCAGCACGCTGGGGATGACGAGATCGAACGCCGCGCGGGCTTTTTCCGCCACGCCTTTCCAGCGCGCTTTCGCCTGCAATGCGGCCCAGCGATCATGGCCGCCGGCCGCGAAATGCCGCCAGCGCGCATGGAAGGGAATGTTCAGAAGCGGGTAATTGTCCCAGATCGTCTCGCAGATATAGTCGGCAACTAAATCGAGCCGGCCCACGTCGATGCGCCAGTGCTGCAAGCGGCCGGCTTCGCACAGCTCGCGCATGCGATGGGCGCGTTGGCGGACCGCGTGCGCGCTCAATAAAGCGAGCGCCTGATCCTCACGCGGCGTCGCGACCGCCTGCATCAGCTCAATATTTCTCCAGCGCGCGTCCGCTGGTGCGCTTGAGATCGGCGGCACTCGGCTTGTCGCCGGAGGAGAAATAGCCGGCGGCCTTCTTCGCTTCCATCTCGACCGAGGCGTCCAGCGGAATAAGCCAATCGGGAATCGGCACGCGCTCGACGATCTCGATACCGGTTTTCACGATCGCATCGTATTTCATGTTGCTCATCGACACGAAACGATCGATGCGCGTCACGCCAAGCCAGTGCAACACGTCGGGCATGAGCTCCTGGAAGCGCGCGTCCTGCACGCCGGCGACGCATTCGGTGCGCTCGAAATAGGTGGCGGCCGTGTCGCCGCCCTCCTGGCGCTTGCGCGCATTGTAGACCAGAAACTTCGTGACCTCGCCGAGCGCGCGGCCCTCTTTGCGATTGTAGACGATTAGGCCGACGCCGCCTCTCTGCGCGGCGGCGACGCATTCCTCGATGCCGTGCGTGAGATACGGTCGGCAGGTGCAGATGTCGGAGCCGAACACGTCGGAGCCGTTGCACTCGTCGTGCACGCGGCAGGTCAGGCGCGAGCGGCCTTCGGCCAGATCTTGCACGTCGCCGAAGACGTACGCGGTGGCGCCGCCGATCGGCGGCAGGAAGACGCTGAGATCGGGGCGCGTCACCAGCTCCGGATACATGCCCCCCGTCTGCTCAAAGAGCGTTCTGCGAAGCCGCGTCTCGTCGATCTCAAAGCGATGCGCGATGCCCGGCAAATACCACACGGGATCGATGGCGATCTTGGTGACCGCGATGTCGCCGGATGCATGCAGGATTGCGCCATCCGGCTCGAGCCGGCGCAGCCGCATCGCTTCGCCGATCTCCGGCAGGTTCAAACGCGCCTTGGTGACGGCGATCGTCGGGCGGATGTCGAGCCCTTCGGCGATCTCGCGCGCGAACACTTCCTGCGCGATATGCCCGAACGGATCGAGCGCGACGATGCGGTCCTTTTCGAACCATTGCGGGTAAGGCCCGATCCTGAGCGCCGGGCTCGTATTGGTGAGGTCGGGTTTCGCCAGCGGGTTCAGCGCGCCGGCCGAAACCGCCAGCGCGCGGTAGATGCCGTAGGCGCCGCCATGCGAGCCGATGACGTTGCGCTCGCCCTGACGGGTGACGGTGGCGATGACCGGGCCGCGCTCCTGCGCCGTCGCGGCGCCCCAGCGGATCGGCCGCAGCCCCGGCTCGGGATGCGAGGTCAGCCTGATATGGCTCGTCTTGTTTGGCGTATTCATCTTGCCCTGAATCGCAAAGGCCCTCCCGACCGGAAGGGCCTCGAAAGCCGCGCAACTCAGGCTATGCTGATCCGCGGCCGCGCCCGCGTCAACCAGCCTGCTCGGCGTGTCTCATAGATAAGGACCCCTTCATGACAGCGCAAATGACGGAGCGGCAGCTCAAGGTGAATGGCATCGACATGCATATCGCCGAGCAGGGAACCGGCCCGCTCGTCATCCTCTGCCATGGCTGGCCGGAGCTTTCCTATTCCTGGCGCCATCAGCTGCCGGCGATCGCCGCGGCCGGATTCCACGCGGTCGCGCCCGACATGCGCGGCTATGGTCAGACCAGCGCGCCGAAGGACATCGGCGAGTACACGATCTTCCACATAACCGGCGACATCATCGCGCTCGTCGCCGCGCTCGGCGAGACGCAGGCGACCATCATCGGCCACGATTGGGGCGCGCCGATCGCCTGGCATTGCGCCATGTTTCGGCCGGACATCTTTACCGCGGTCGTCGGTTTGAGCGTGCCTCCATCGCCGCGCGGACCGGCCCGGCCGCTCGGCATGATGCGCAAGATGGGGCTCGAGCGCTTCTACTGGATTTATTTCCAGGAGCCGGGCGTCGCCGAAGCGGAATTCGAGGCCGATCCGGTCATGACCTTCCGCAAGCTCTTCTATCCCCGCGCGAGCGAGGCGCTACGCGGCACCGGCGGCGGCTTGAATCTGAAGCCCGGCGAAGGCTTTTTGTCGCTGGTCCAGCCGGCGGATCAAATGCCGGATTGGCTGACGGAAGACCACATCCGGCGCTTCGCGACGACCTTCCGGCGCACCGGCTTTCGCGGCGGCCTGAACTGGTACCGCAACATCGATCGCAATTGGGACCTGACCGCACCATGGCAGGGCGCGGTCATTTCGCAGCCCGCTCTGTTCATCGCCGGCACGCACGACGCGGTCATCCGCGGCGTGATCGGCGAGCGCGCGCTCCCGCAGATCGAGCGCATGCTGCCGAACATCAAAGGCAAGGTGCTGATCGAAGGCGCCGGCCATTGGGTGCAGCAGGAGCGCCCGGCCGAGGTCAACGCAGCGATCGTTGGGTTTTTGCAGGCGAACGCGAAGTAGCGCCGTCATTGTGAGGAGCAAACGACGAAGCAATCCAGGGCAAGTGCTGCAATTTAGAGCGTTTGCCCTGGATTGCTTCGCTTGCTCGCAATGACTGCGCTTACGTTGAATCGATCAAATTGTCACGATCTGCGATTTTGCTTGTCAGCGCGGTCGGTTTGCGCAACCCTCGCTAGTTCTTCGTTAGAGATTGTCCAGCTGTTCGCAGAGGAGCGAGGCCATGCCGGATAGTTCTTATCATGCACTTACTCGCCGTAAGTTCGTCGCCACCGGAGCCGCCGCTTTCAGCGCAAATGTGTTTCCTGCTGGCGCGCGTGCGCAAACCGCGCCGAAGTTCCGCAGGCAGGAAATATCCGACCCTTCTCTGCCGAGCAACGTGGTGAGCAGCTATAAAAAAGCAGTGACCGCCATGCTGCAATTGCCGCCGACGGATCCTCGAAACTGGTACCGCAATGCATTCACCCACATCTTCGACTGCCCACACGGCAATTGGTGGTTTTTGGCGTGGCACCGCGCCTATATCGGATGGTTCGAACGAAAATGCCGCGAACTGAGCGGCGACGATATGTTTGCTCTTCCCTATTGGGATTGGACGCAAGCGCCGCGGATTCCCGCGGTCATGTTCGAGGATGTCCTCGACCCGCACAATTCGTTATTCATCGCGAGCTTCGACGCTTTCAAGCAGCACTTCAGTCCGGCCGTGCAGTCGCTCTTCGGCTCTTTCTCGCCGGCACAGAAGCGCGTGCTTGCACACCGCGGTTTGACGACCTCCGCCGCCTTTTGGACCGCTGCACAAGACATGTTCTTCGACCGCGCCAATTCACGGGGGCTTACCGCATCGAGCGCGGACTTCGATTCGGCAACCAAGAAAACCGTCGCAATCGCCACGATCCGGTCTGCGCTCCACGCGACGACGTTCACGGGATTTTCGA
>JAFASC010000233.1 GCA_019244955.1 Methylobacteriaceae bacterium
GCAATGCCGGCGCTTTGCCAGCCCTATTCGCGCCAAGCGGCGCTGCATCATCTCGCCAAAGGCCGCATCGTCGTCCTCGCCGGCGGTACCGGCAATCCGTTCTTCACCACCGATACCGGCGCGGCGCTCCGCGCTGCCGAACTCTCCGCCAATGCCGTCATGAAGGCGACCAATGTCGATGGGGTCTACACCGCCGATCCGAAGCGCGACCCGAAGGCGACCCGCTACGCCGAGCTCACCCACGACGAAGCGATCGCCAGGGAACTCGCCGTCATGGACACCGCAGCGTTCGCACTGGCGCGTGAAAATCGCATCCCCATTATCGTCTTCTCCATTCGCGAGGAGGGTGCGATCCGTGCCGCGCTCGAAGGGAAGGGGCATGCCACTTACGTGTGGCCAAGCTGAGCGGCTGCTCGTCGAACGCACCGACGCACAGGTTTGCGGCCCCGTTCGCGTGCATAGGCTCGCGGGATTCCCTAATATCGAACGAATCTCGTGTCTCGATGGCGTTCCTGCCTGAGTAAAGGCTCCTTATGGCAACTGCCCCGTTTGATCTTCCCGAGCTTCAGCGCCGCATGCAGGGCGCGATCGCGTCGCTGAAGCACGAGCTCGGCGGCTTACGCACCGGGAGGGCTTCGGCAGGTCTTGTCGAGCCGATCCACGTCGATGCCTACGGGCAGTCGATGCCGCTCAATCAGGTCGCCAGCATCAGCATTCCAGAGCCCCGCATGATCTCGATCCAGGTCTGGGACCGCTCCATGGTCGGCGCAGTGGAGAAGGCGATCCGCGACTCTAATCTCGGCCTATCGCCGAACACGGAAGGCCAAACGCTGCGCATCCGGATTCCTGAATTGAACGAGCAGCGCCGCAAGGAACTCGTCAAGGTCGCACACAAATATGCTGAGGAGGCGCGGGTCGCCGTCAGGCATGTCCGCCGTGACGGCATCGATCACGTGAAAAAGCTGATGAAGGACAAGGCGATCAGTGAGGACGACGAGAAGCGTCACGAAACCGAGGTGCAGAAGGCAACGGACAAGGCTGTGGCCGAGATCGACCAGGCGCTTGCGGTCAAGGAAAAGGAAATCATGCAGGTTTAGTCGGTCGCAATTTGTAACGCATTGCGTCGGAACGCGCTCTCATGATCGGCTACGAGCGATGAAAGACGGCTCAGACCCTGCATTTTCCCGCGGCGATGGCGACATCGGTCCGATCCACGTTGGCATCATCATGGATGGTAACGGCCGCTGGGCGGCGCAACGCGGCCTGCCCCGAATCGAGGGCCATCGCCGCGGCGTTGAGGCGTTGCGTCAGGCAGTTCGGGCCGCTCCTGATTTCGGCATCCGCTATCTCACCCTGTACTCATTCTCGACCGAGAACTGGACGAGACCGCCGCAGGAAGTCTCAGATCTCATGGCGCTGTTGAAGCGCTTTATCCGTAACGATCTTGCGGAGCTCCACAGCCATAATGTCCGCGTCAAGGTCATCGGACTTCGCGACAATCTCGACAAAGACATCGGCGCACTCTTGCGCGAAGCCGAGGACCTGACGCGGCACAATACCGGCCTCACGCTCGTCATCGCGTTCAATTACGGGAGTCGCCAAGAGATCGCGCAGGCAGCGCGCATATTGGCCGAGAAAGCCCTCGCTGGCCGGATCACGCCTGAAGATATTACCCCGACGACGCTTGCTCACCATCTCGATACGGCAGGTATTCCAGACCCCGATTTGATTATTCGCACGTCGGGCGAACGCCGGCTTTCGAATTTCCTGATGTGGCAGGCGGCGTATGCGGAACTCGTGTTTCTGCCAATATACTGGCCGGACTTCGATCGTGCGGCCTTGGCTGGGGCCGTGACCGACTATGCGCATCGCGAGCGGCGCTTCGGCGGCGTCGCGGCTCCGCTGGCGGTGAAAACCGGCTCATGAATGCCGAGGTGCGGGGTGAGCGCCGCACATTCGCTGACCTTCGGCCGCGGCTAATCTCCTCATTTGTCCTTGCTGCTGTCGCGCTCGCCGTCTGGGGGGTGGGCGGGGTGTCGTTCGCCCTATTCTGGCTGGCAGCGGGACTGGCTGTTCTATGGGAGTGGCAAGCGCTCCTCGGCGAGGCGCGACATCGCGCGCGATTTCTCACCGGTGCTGCCGGCCTCGCAATCGCCGCCGCTTTCGCATCATACATCGCGCTCGCGGTGTCGTGCGGTGCGCTTCTTGTGGCAGCGGCACTCACAATGGTGATCGCCGAGCGAAGCCGCGTGATTGCCGGGGCAGGGGTGCTCTGCGCGGGGGCGCTCGTCGTGTGTGTGATCGGTCTGCGCCAGTCCGATGCTTTCGGCCCGATCGCGACGGCGTGGCTCTTCGCGCTGGTATGGGGCACGGACGTCATGGCCTATTTCGGCGGGCGGCTCGTCGGCGGCCCAAAGCTCTGGCCGCGTGTCTCGGCGGGAAAGACTTGGTCCGGCACGCTGATCGGTATCTTCGGCGGCGCCCTCATTGGCCTTGGAGTGGTGGCACTGGGAACGGAGCGCGCTCCGATCGTGAGGTTATCTCTGATGGGTCTGCTCCTCGCCGCAATCTCGCAAGCTGGCGACCTCGCCGAATCCGCGCTGAAGCGCCGATTCGGCGTCAAGGATTCTGGCGGGCTTATTCCCGGTCACGGCGGCGTCATGGATCGGCTCGATGGATTCACCGCGGCATGTGTTTGCGCCGCCGTGATCGGCGGGCTACGGCAATATCCGTTCATTGCGGCAGGTCTTTTCAGCTGGTAGGCGGGTTCATGCTGACGAAAGTTCAGGCAAAGGCCCGCCGGTCGGCGACCGAACCGCGCAGTCTTGTGATCCTCGGCGCAACAGGATCGATCGGCCGCTCCGCAGCGGACCTACTCGATGCCGCGTCCGGCACTTTCCACGTAGAAGCCGTAGCTGCGTGCCGCGATGTGAAGGGGCTCGCCGCTGTCGCAAGGCGCCTCTCTGCGCGTTTTGCGGCTGTCTACGAATTGGACATGTACGCCGAACTGAAAGCCGAACTTTCTGGCTCTGGCATCGAGATTGGTGCCGGCACGGAGGCGGTCATCGAAGCAGCGCAACGGCCGGCCGACCTGGTCCTCGGCGCCATTGCCGGCGCGGCGGGGGTCGAGCCGACGCATGCGGCCCTCTCCGCCGGCCGCACGATCGCTCTCGCGAACAAGGAGTGCCTTGTCTGCGCCGGCGCACCGTTCATGAGAACGGCGGCGCAGGTCGGGGCGAAGCTCCTGCCCGTCGACAGCGAGCATAACGCTATCTTCCAGGCGCTCGGCGGGGAACCGATCGAGCGCGTCGAGCGCATGACCTTGACCGCCTCAGGTGGCCCGTTCCGCACCTGGACCGCCAACGCAATCGGCGCGGCGACACCCGAACAGGCGCTGGCTCACCCCAACTGGTCGATGGGCCGCAAGGTGACGATCGACTCCGCCACGCTGATGAACAAAGGGCTCGAACTCATTGAGGCACATCATATTTTCGGCATCGCCGCGGACCGGCTGGACGTCCTCGTCCATCCCCAGTCGATCGTGCATGGCCTAGTGTCTTTCGCTGACGGCTCGGTGACCGCCGGCCTTGCCGTGCCCGACATGAAAGTGCCGATCGCCCACTGCCTCGGCTTCCCCGTACGCCTCTCGACACAGACGCGCCGGCTCGATCTTGCGATGGTCGGCACGCTCACCTTCGAGCGGCCGGATTTCGAGCGGTTCCCGGCCCTGAAGGTCGCGATGGAGGCGCTCAAAAATGGGAGCGGGCTTCCGACGGTCCTTAACGCCGCCAACGAGATTGCCGTCGAAGCCTTCCTCGATCACCGGATGGGCTTTGGCGACATCGCCCGATTCGTCGCGGCGGCTTGCGAAGCAGCCATTGCCGACGGCACCGCCAAAGAGGCGCGGACCGTTGGCGAGGCTCTGGCCGTTGACCATATTGTGAGAGAAAGGTCGCGCAGCCTCTTGGCCCGGACAACTCGCTCGGGCATGGTAACCCTCCAGTAACCATGCGGGTCGGCGGCAGCCCAGCGGTGCCGGCTGTTGGCCGGAGGCGCACTTTCCCGGCTCTCCAGGAGGCTTGATGTCCGCTTTCGGCCCGCTCGGTACGCTACTGATTTACGTCGTCCCGTTCCTTTTCATCCTTACCGTCGTCGTCTTCTTCCACGAGCTCGGGCATTTCCTGGTCGGCCGCTGGTGCGGCGTGAAAGTCGACGCGTTCTCGTTGGGTTTCGGCCCGGAAATCTGTGCCTTCCGGGATCGCAAGGGCACGCGCTGGCGTATCGCCGCGCTACCTCTGGGTGGCTACGTCAAGTTCCATGGCGACGCCAACGCGGTCAGCGGCACGCCATCTGAAGACGTGCCGCGGATGAGCGCCGCGGAGCGATCGGTCACCTTCTTTGGCCAACCGGTGTGGAAACGCGCTGCAGTCGTCGCCGCGGGACCGATCGCCAACTTCATTCTCGCCGTCGCGATCTTCACCGTGCTGTTCTTCAGCTTCGGCCGGCCGGTCCTGCTGCCACGCGTGGACGCGGTCACGCCGGGCGGCGCGGCCGAGCTTGCCGGGTTCAAGGCCGGCGACATCGTCCTCGCGATCGACGGGCGCCCGATCGACAATTTCGCCGAAATGCAGCGGATCGTTTCGGCCTCGGCCGATACGCCGCTGACCTTCGTCGTCGATCGCGAGGGGGTAGCCAAGACGCTGGAGGCCACGCCGCGGCTCAAGGAACTCTCGACACCGCTTGGCAAGACGAGGGTGGGACTGCTCGGGGTCGAGGCTGGCTCCCATCATGACGACTGGCGGACCGAACATTACGGTCTCCTCGGCTCGATCCGGCTCGCCGGACATGAGACTTGGTACGTCATCGAGAGGACGATGAGCTACGTCGGCGGCCTCTTCGTCGGTCGCGAATCGCCGGACCAATTGTCCGGCGTGATCGGAACCGCCCAAGTCGCTGGCGAGATGGCGAAACTCGGCTTCGGCGCGCTGCTGAACCTTGCAGCAATTCTGTCAATCTCGATCGGCCTGCTTAACCTCTTTCCGATCCCGCTGCTCGATGGCGGGCACCTGATGTTTTATGCGATCGAGGCGTTGCGCGGCCGGGCGCTTAATGAACGCGCGCAGGAATATGGATTCCGTTTGGGCCTTGCGATCGTCTGCGGCCTGATGGTGTTCGCCACATACAACGACATCGCCCGCATCACGCGGCAGCTGATGCACTGGGGCTGACAGGCCTCGTCGGCACTCATATCGACTCCCTAGCACCCGCTGATCGCGAACAAGGACACGCCGCGGTCAGAAGCGGGCGGGAATGCGACATCACGTTGAAAAAGCTCGGGCAAAGCGTGACCTACCGGCCACGCGCAGCGAAAATGCCGCCCGCGCCACAGCTGAGCGATTGCAGCGATTGGTAAACCCTGTAGAAGCAAAAATCGGAAAGGTGACGCTCGGCGGTAACCTCGTTTGACGCGCACCCGGTACAATCAAGCGCGGGTCTCAAGTACCCGCGTGCGGCAGAAACGCCGCTCTGGATGGGGATCGGTTTTGATGATCAGAGGCTTTCTGAACCGGCTCGCCCTTGCGGTGGTAGTCGCCGCGGGACTTGCGGGCTCCGTTTCGATGGCTTTCGCCCAGAACGTTGTGGTCCACGGCAATCGCCGTGTCGACACCGACACCGTTCGCTCCTACTTCGTCGGCAACGACGTGAACAAGGGCGTCGAAGACCTGCGCAAAACGGGTCTATTCTCGAGCGTCCGTGCCCACCGGGAGGGCGGCACGGTCGTTGTCGATGTGGCGGAAAACAACGTCATCAACCGTGTTGCCTTCGAGGGCAACAGCAAGGTCAAGACGGAAAGCCTTCAGGCCGAGATCCAGACCCGCTCGCGCGGGCCCTTCGATCCGGCGATCGTTGATGCCGACGTCCAGCGCATCCTGGAAATCTATCGGCGCTCCGGCCGCGCCGCGGCCAGCGTGAAATATCGCATCGTGGATCTGCCGAACGGCCGCATCGACGTGGTCTTCACGATCGATGAGGGCGGCAAAACCGGCGTGAAGGAAATTCGCTTCCTCGGCAATGAGGTTTATTCCGGCTACCGCCTGCGTGGTCTGATGCAGACGACCGAGATGAACCTCCTGTCGTTCTTCAAGACGAGCGACGTCTACGATCCCGACAAAATAGCCGCCGATCTCGAGCTGATCCGGCGATTCTATCTGAAGAACGGCTATGCGGATTTTCGCATCGTCAATTCCGACGCGACCTATGATCCGGTCCAGCAGGGCTACATCATCACGATCACCTTGGACGAAGGACCGCAGTATCGGGTCGGGGAAGTTGGCATCGATTCGCACCTGCCGGACGTGCCCTCGGAAGCGCTGCGTCCGCTGATCTCGATCTCGGCGGGCGACATCTACAACGGCGACGCCGTCGAAAAGACGGTGGAGCGGCTGACGAAGGAAGTCGCAAAGAGCGGTTACGCCTTTTCGCAGGTCCGCCCGCGCGGCGACCGCGATATTGCCACGCATACCGTGAGAATCGCCTTCGTGGTCGACGAGGGCCCGCGCGTCTACATCGAACGAATCGAGTTGCGCGGTAACACCCGCACGCGCGATTTCGTCATCCGGCGCGAGTTCGAGATTGGCGAGGGCGACGCCTACAACCGCGTTCTGATCGACCGCGCCGAGCGCCGGTTGAACAGCTTGGGCTATTTCAAGAAGGTACGCATCACCAACCAGCCGGGCTCACAGCCCGACCGCGTGATCATCGTCGTCGACGTCGAAGATCAGCCGACAGGCTCGTTCTCGGTGTCGGGTGGATATTCGACGACGGACGGCTTCCTCGCCGAGCTCGCGGTCAGCGAATCGAACTTCATGGGTCGCGGCCAGTTCGTGCGGGCGTCGGTGACAGCGGGTCAGCATGCTCGCGGCGTCGAGTTCAGCTTCACCGAACCATACATTTTCGATCAGCCGATCGCGGCGGGCTTCGACCTGTTCGCCAAACAGTCGGACGTGTCACGCTACTCGTTCTACAGGAACACGATCGTCGGCGGCACGCTGCGCTTCGGCCTGCCGGTCACGGACGAGATCTCGTTCTCGCCGCGCTATTCGGTCTACAATCAGTATGTTTCGGTGCCCAACGATCAGAAACACCCCTATAACGACTGCACGAATCCGATCTTCGGCAAAACGCCGGGCTTCGACTACTACGCGCTTCTCGGCATCACGCCGAACCTGTTCTACAACTGCTTGACCAACGGCGAAGCCTCGCTCGCCATCAAGGAGTCGCAGGGTTCACGGCTCACGTCCTTGGCCGGTTATACGCTCGCTTATAACAGTCTGGACAGGATCAAGGAGCCGACGAGCGGCATTTACGCGGAACTCAAGCAGGACATCGCCGGGCTCGGCGGTCAGTCGCGCTTCGTCCGCACGACCGGTGACGTTCGCTACTATCACGACTTGGTCTGGGACGACATCATCGGCATTGCGCGCCTTCAGGGCGGCGTCATGCAGTCGATCGGCGGCTATCAGCTGCACGTGACGGACAATTTCAATCTCGGGCCGGGCCTCGTGCGAGGCTTTGCGCCGGGCGGCATCGGGCCTCGTGACATTTCCGATTTCACCAACAGCCAGGGCAACGGAATCGGCGGCACCAAATATTTTGGCGGATCGCTGGAAGCTCAGTTCCCCATCTGGGGTCTGCCGCGCGAACTCGGGCTGAAGGGTGCGGTCTTTGCGGACGCCGGCACGCTTTGGGACTATCGGGGCCGTACGAACTTCAGCCAGCAGGTATTCGGCATCCCCGGTCTGCCTTGCGTGGCTCCCTACACGCCGCCGCTCTTCGGACAGGGTAGCTGTATCGTGCTCGACGACGAGAAGAAGATACGCTCATCGGTCGGCGCGTCGATCCTCTGGGCATCGCCGCTCGGACCGATCCGCTTCGACTATGCGGTCGTGACTTCGAAGGCACGCAACGACGTGACCCAGCGGTTCCGGTTCTCGGGCGGTTCGAGCTTCTGATCGGATAGAGCCTCACCGCCGCCCGGCGGGGCAAAGCTCGGCGCCCGGCTTGTCATTGCGGATGGCTTTTGCGGCAGCAGGTTGGTAAGGCGGACCCAACCTGTCAGCCTCGAGCCCGCCAGCTTCGATGAGCGAACCGATTTTCTTCCGCACAACCCGGCATCTTTCGCTCGTCGACGTTCTCACCCTCACCGGCGGGCAGGTCACGGCCGGCGCCGATTCGGCCCTCCGCATCTGCCGGGTGGTGCCACTGGAAGAGGCGCGCGCGGGCGACCTGTCGTTTTTCAGCCATCCGCGGCATCGTGCGGCCCTGGCAGCAACGCGCGCGTCAGCATGTTTCGTTCGGCCTCGGCATGCCGCGCTCGTGCCACCCTCGACCGTCGCGATCGAGACGGACGATCCGCAGCGCGCGGTCGCCGTCGTGCTTGCGGCGCTTTTTCCCGCGTCTATGCATCCAGACTCGCTCTTCGGCGCGACCGGCCTTTCTCGCGGCGCCAATGTGCACCCCGATGCACGTCTTGAGGACGGAGTTGTCGTCGATCCCGGGGCGATCATCGGACCTCGCGCGGAAATCGGGACCGGCACCAAAATTGGTGCAAACGCGGTGATCGGCCCGGATGTACGGATCGGCCGAAATTGCGCAATCGGCCCGCACGCGTCCGTGCTCTATGCCCTGATTGGAGATCGGGTCATCCTGCATGCCGGCGCAAAAATCGGTCAGGACGGGTTCGGCTTCGTCCTCGGCGACAAGTCGCACGCAAAAGTGCCGCAGATCGGCCGGGTCATCATCCAGGACGATGTCGAGATCGGCGCCAATACCGCCATCGATCGTGGGGCGCTCGTCGACACGGTGATTGGTGAGGGGACGAAGATCGACAACCTCGTTCAGGTCGGCCACAACGTGATGATCGGACGGCACTGCATCATTGTCGCGCAAACCGGCATTTCAGGGTCGGCCTTTGTTGATGACTTCGTGGTGCTCGGGGGGCAGGTCGGCGTGGCCGGACATCTGCATATCGGCCCCGGGGCGCAGATCGCCGCACAATCGGGAATTGTGCGCGATGTAGATGCTGGCGCGCGCCTGGCCGGCACACCGGCGCGACCGATCCGCGCTTATCTTCGCGATAAGGTGGGCCGTGCCCGCGCCGACGTAAAGAACCGACGTGGACAGGCTGGCCGAACGCAAACCGAAGTCGCGGAATGAGCTTGGGAGGAAGCGAAATGCTGGATCAGCCGGCGAGCCTCGAAGCGATGGACATCCTGCAGATCCTGAAGTCGCTGCCGCACCGCTATCCGTTTCTGCTTGTCGACAAGATCATCGAGATTAGGGGCGACGAGTCCTGCATCGGTATCAAGAACGTGACGATGAACGAACCGCATTTCCAGGGCCATTTTCCGGATCAGCCGGTCATGCCCGGCGTGCTGCTCATCGAGGGAATGGCACAGACGGCAGGCGCGATCTGCATCCGGGCGGGAATGAAGGATGCACCGCCGCCGCTGGTCTATTTCATGACCATCGACAAAGCGAAGTTCCGCAAACCTGTCTTGCCGGGCGACCGTGTCGAATTCCACATGCGCAAGCTCAATCAGAAGCGCAGCATGTGGTGGTTCGAAGGCCGCGCCAAGGTCGACGGTGTGCTTGTCTGCGAAGCCGAGATCGGGGCTTCGCTTGCGCCCGGAAAGGTAGTGCGCTGAACGGCGGCGCGCGCAATGTGAAGGCGCAAACGCCCGCTGCTTTCGTGCATCCTCTCGCACTCGTGGAGAAGGGGGCGGAGCTCGCCCCGGGCACTATCATCGGTCCATTCTGCTATGTCGGATCCGAGGCCGTGCTGCATGAACACGCCGAACTCGTCTCGCACGTCGTTGTCACCGGCCGCGCCACGATCGGCGCACGCACGCGCATCTTTCCGTTTGCGTCAATCGGCCATGCACCCCAAGACAGAAAATATGCGGGCGAGCCCTCGACGCTCACCATCGGCGCCGACTGTACAATCCGGGAGGGCGTGACGGTCAACCCGGGGACAGCGGGCGGGCGAATGGCGACCACGATCGGCGATCGCTGCGCGCTGCTCGCGCAGGCGCATGTCGCACACGACTGCAAGATAGCCAACGATGTACTCCTCGCCAATAATGTCATGCTCGCCGGGCATGTGGAACTCGGCGACCATGCGATCCTCGGCGGCGGCGCGGCCGTGCAGCAACACGTGCGGATCGGCGCGCACGCGTTTCTCGGCGGCCTTTCCGGCCTCGAGAGCGATCTCATCCCCTTTGGCTTTGCCTTCGGCAACCGTGCGCAACTCACCGGACTGAATCTCGTTGGAATGAGACGGCGTGGGTTCTCGCGCGAGGCGATCGACGCCTTGCGGAGCGCGTATAAAGCCCTGTTTGCTCCAGGGCAGACGCTGCGCGAGCGCGCAAACGCAATCTTGCAGAAGTCACCATTTCCGGAGGTGCGGCAACTTGCCGGGTTTGTTCTCGAGGGAGTTGATCGCAGCTTTTGTCTCCCGCGTGAACGGCTGGAGACAACGGAATGAAAGCGCCGCTCTTACCGCCGCGCATGTTTCGTCCGGCGCACGATGAGGGACTTAAGGTATTCCTTATTGCCGGCGAAGCGTCAGGCGATGTTCTCGGCGCGGCTCTCATGCGCGCGCTGACGCGCAGGGTGGGGCGCGTGAGCTTTGCCGGCGTCGGTGGTCCCGACATGGAAATGGAAGGACTAGAGAGCCTGGTTCCTCTCAGCGAAATTTCGGTGATGGGGATAATGCCCGTCTTGAAGCGCTTGCCGCAACTCGTCGCCCGCCTCGGCAAAATCGCGGAGGCTGTGATCGCCGCGAACGCTGACGTGCTCGTTCTTATCGACAGCCCGGATTTTACCCATCGCGTGGCGCGCCGCGTGCGCCGCGCGCAACCCAATCTGCCGATCGTCAATTATGTAGGCCCAAGCGTCTGGGCGTGGCGGCCGTGGCGAGCGCGACGGATGTGCAGCTACATCGATCACGTGTTGGCGCTGCTGCCGTTCGAGCCCGACGAATACAAACGGCTTGAGGGGCCGGATTGCACCTATGTAGGCCACCCGCTCGTCGAGCAGATCGGCGTCCTGCGTCCGAGTCCAAACGAAACGCTGCGCCGTGAGCGATCGCCACCAATTCTGGTCATCATGCCGGGGTCGCGCGAGTCCGAAGTTCGGCGGTTAATGCCGATATTTGCTGGCGTAGCTGAACGGTTGAGCGAGGCGCACCGGCTGGATTTTGTTCTGCCCACACTGCCGCACCTGGAAGACCTGGTCCGAGCCGAGGCGGAAAAGTGGCCTGCAAAACCCCGCATCACCGCCACCGCCGAGGGCAAGCATGCCGCTGTCCGCTGCGCGCGTGCGGCACTGGTTGCATCGGGGAGTGCGACGCTTGAACTCGCCCTGGCCGGCGTACCGATGGTGGTCGCATATCGGGTTTGGCTGATCGAGGAGCTGGTCGCGCGACAGATGTTGAGCATAGACAAGATCGCCTTGCCCAACCTTATCCTGGGCAGGCACGCCGTGCAGGAATGCGTGCAAGCCGACTGCACTGCAACAGCTTTGACGGAAGCGGTGACGTCGTTGCTTGTCGGCCGCGGCGAACGCAAGGCACAACTCACGGCGTTTGAAGAATTAGCCTCGCTGATGAATATCGGTGCGGGAGTCATGCCGAGCGACAGGGCTGCAGAAATTGTCGAAAGCATTGCGACGCGCGCGTGCGCCGGTGGGAAGCAAGCGGCATAGCGTCCTTCGCACGAGCTGGCTGTAGCCGCCTCTTACTCCGCAGCACGAGTGGGCAGCGCCGCATGATCCACTACGAATGCCTGCAGGACCTCGCGCAATCGCCGCCGCGCTTCACTCGGTGTGAACGTGTGATCGGTGTTGGCGATGAGCTGTTTTGTCACGCCGGGCAGGGCGGTCGCCCGACATCCCTGCGGCCCCATGTAGCGTTCGAGTTCATGAAGCCCAGGATCGTTGTCACCATAGACAAGCAAAACCTGTGTGCCGCGTCTGGCTAAATCTTCGAACCAACGCTCGACCGGATTCTTGCCACTCCAGGCCATGTTTCCACGCACGAACAGATTGGTCGTATGCCGGAGCCCAAATTTCACGAACTGCTTGGCGCGTAAGAGCACTCGGGCCGACAACCCACGCGCGCTTAGCGGCGCGATGTCGACGTCTTGCGCATCGCTTCGGGCCGCGAGTTCGGTTGCCTTGGTGCGCCGCCATGCTTCGAGCTGCATCGCGTAAGCCGGACCCCAGATGAAACAAAGCTGATTGACGAGAGCAATTCGCGTAATCCGCCGGTCCGAAATCGCGGCATGAAAAGCTTGATAGGCGCCACTGCACGTTCCAAAGAGGGTGAGGTCGCGAATCCCGCGCGCTTGCAGCCAGTCGATAGCGGCCTGCATATCGTCACTGACTGCGGTGTAGAGATGCGGAACTGCTTGCGCAGATGCTTCGCTGTCCCCAATTCCAGCGAGATCGAAGCGCAGTGACGCGATCCCCGATCGCGCCAGTTCGCGCGCCATCTCGACGTGCATGCGGGCCCAGCCGACATGATAGATCGCGCCGGCATTGACGAAAACCACGGCTTTGCGCGGTTGATGGCCGCTGAGCGCGCGACAAAAGATACCCGCCAGTCGGCCATTCTCGCCGAGAAGAGCGGGGGCTTCGATATAATTATCCCCGACGAGCACGGGCTCGGTTGGGATCGTCGGTTTCGCCGCCCCGGCGGGTGCGCCGGCAGCTGCCCAAGCCGTCAAACGTGCAATCGCCTGGCTCGGCACGACAGAGGCCGTCGGATCGCACATCATCTGCGCATAACCCTCGAAAGGCGCTTCCTCGATCGTTGGACCGAGCACCGTAAGGCGCGCGGCAAGGGGCTTCGGCGGCGCGTCGTCGGGGTGCATCAGAAGCACGCGAGGCGTGCCGGCGGTCTCTGTCTGCGGCCAGTCCAGGCGTGATAATGCGTGGAGCGTATCCTGCCCTACGCGAAAACCCGCAACCTCCAGGCCATCGAAGGAGGGCGCCGCTCCATCCGGCACGACGAGCAAGTGCGCAAGCGCCTTCAATTCGCGGACATACGCACGTCCGGAATGAGGCGGGGCGAGAAGGGCGAGCGCACAAATGTCGTCGCGATCCGCGGCAGCACATGCCGCAAGCAGTGCGCCCAGCCGCAACCCTACAAGTGCGACTTCGCTGACTCCGGCTTCCCGACGCAGGAGATCGACCGCCGCACCGATATTTCCAATCCAGGTCGCGACGCGATCCGGATCCTCACCGCCACCTGCCGAGTCTGCCGTACCATGATAGTCGAAACGCAGGACCGGCAGGGCGGCCCGAGCGAGCGCACCGGCGAGGTCGTACATTGTGCGGCGGCTGCAAAGTTCCTCGTAACCGAAGGCGCTGCAAAGCACGATGCCGCGGCCACCAGCTGCCGGGTGCAGCCAGCCGACGCAATCGTCAAACGCGACCGGAATGATCGAAGCCACCTCGCCCTCGCGGATTTGCTCCGCGACAATGGGCGAGAGGCATTGAGATGGGGTGAATCGGCGGCCCTGGAGATCAGTACCGCGCGACCACCGGGGCGGGTGCGCCCCAACCGAAATGGTAGTTCAGGCCAACACGACCGATATGGTACATCGAGCGCGTTCCGAATCCCGCCTGTCCCGCCGGGACGAGGGGTATCACCGGGGTGGCGGCGCCCATGTAATGGTAATGATAGGTCAGGTCGACAGACAGGTTCGGCGTGATCATCTTCTCGATGCCGATGCCGACCACTCCAGGCTCTTTCCCCGCGCCAAACGGATTGCGGGTGCGCGTCCATGTCGCGAAATCCGGACCGGCAAAGGCCGTAGCCGTATCACGTATGGAGCCGTATCCGGCGCCTGCCGTGAGGTAGATCAGGATGTTGTCGGCGAACAGCAGATGGTCGAAGGCGTATCCGATCCGCCCTCGAATCGAGCCAAATGCATTGACGCGCGTAGACGTACTCACGCCGCCAAGCAGGCCGGGCACGGGGCCGGCAAGCGGGGCGACGATCGATCGTGAGCCGTGAACAGCGGCGCCATCGAAATCGGCTTCTGCGCCGATCACGATGTTCCAGGGGAGCTGATAATCGCAGCCGACCTGGCCACCGCCGATCGGGCCGCTCGTATACACCTTGTTGCGGCCGCTAAACCCACCCAGGACGGGATCCATCGCGAAGACCGCGAAGTGATAATCGTCATAGGCAAAGCCGGCATTCACGCCGACATGACAGCCGGTCCAGTTGAATGGCACAGGCGCCACGACCGGGACTGGCGGAGGAGGCCGGCGCGAGGGGAGGTCAGCCGCCAATACATTAGCCGCGCTGAACGCAGCCAAGGCGCCTGCAGAACTCAATCGAACAACATTGCGCATCCGTCCGCCTCACATCCCGAGTCTACGGGCGCAAATTACCATGCCGAGATAGTGGGCGAAGGCTGAATGGCGGCTTCGAAAGACAAATTGAGGCGATGCGGCTTTTCGGTCACAATTTTTGTTACTGTGCCGAGCCAGCCACCCTTCGCTGCGTCTGGAGGACTACGCATGCGGGCCTAAGCCCGCAGCGCGCCGGTCTGGCCGATTTTCCGCCCGATCGGGTCGATGAGAACGCCCGGATTCATGATCCCCGCGGGATCTAGCCGCTGCTTCGCGGCCGCGAGCGCCGCGCGGAACAGTTCCGGCGTTTCGCGGTCGTACCCGTCGCGATGATCGCGGCCGACGGCATGATGGTGGGTGATCGTGCCGCCGAGGCGCGTGACGATCTCATTGCAGGCGCGCTTGATCTCGACCCAACGCGAGAGCACGCTTTTCAAGTCGCCGCTGTCGGAGCCAAGCACCGCGTAAGTGAAATACGGCGCAGGACCATCCGGATAGACGTGGGTGAAGCGGCACGACACCGTCGCGTTTCGGCCGGTCGCTTTTAGGATCGCGGCAGCGGCCTCATGCTTCACCCGATTGTAGAAATCTTCGAATCTGTTCCAGGTGATCGCCGTCTCGAACGTATCCATGATGATGCCCATGCCGATCATGGAATCGCGCCAGAGCGGCATGCGGATGAAGGCGTTGCGCCAGACCGCGGCCGCATCCGAGCCGTCGCTTGTCTCCTGGCCGTCATCGGTCCGACCACCGTGATCGCGCGCGAGTTCCAGCGCGCGCGCCATCCACGGCCCGACATCGTGATCGGCGGACTCGAAGGCTACGATCAGCGTCGGCGATTTGCGGTCGCCTACATGGTTGAACGCGACCTCGTCCTGATCGAGTAGCCGGCAGTTCGTCGGATCAAGTCCCGATTGAGAGAGCGCGCGTACAGCGCGCGCGGCGGCGAACACGTCGGCAAAACGGATTGACGCACCGGCGCGGAATTTCGGGCGATCCTGCAGCCGCATCCAGGCTTCCGTGACGATGCCCAAAATGCCCTCCGAGCCCATCACCAAACGGTCGGGCGCGGGGCCGGCACCCGAGCCGGGCAGACGCCGGCTCTCCATGATGCCGCTCGGCGTCACCATGCGCATCGATTCGACGAAGTCATCGATATGCGTTTTGACAGTCGCATAATGGCCGCCGGAGCGCGTGACGATCCAGCCGCCGAGCGTCGAGAACTGAAAGCTCTGGGGGTAGTGCCGCAGTGTCAGGCCATAGGGCCGAAGCTGGTCCTCGAGCGCAGGCCCGTAAATGCCTGCGCCGATTCGCGCCGCGCGGCTCGCGCGATCGATCTCATGCATTTTGTCGAAGCGCTCGAGATCGAGCGAAATCGTTGCCGCATACGAGTCGCCGACGGCCGGCTCGACCCCGCCAACGACGCTCGACCCACCGCCAAAGGGAATCACCGCTATGTTGTTGCGCCCAGACCAACCGAGAATGGTAGCGATCTCCTCTTCCGTTTCGGGAAAAGCGACGAGATCGGGCGGGTTCGGCACGTCGCGCATCCACATGCGCAGGATATCAGCGAATGAGCGGCCATAGGCGTGTAATAGCCGGTCGTGCGCCGTCGTCGAAAAGCGGGAGGCGAGCGCGACCGGTGGATTGATGCGCGGCCTTCGCAGGTCGAAATCGGCTGTTTTCGGTGCCGAACCAAGTCTGAGCCCGTCACGGCCGGCCAATTGCCGCGTGCGAGCAGCGACGCCCTCCTTCTCGGCCGCCGTCAGTTCATCATCATCATAACCCCAGCCCCAGAATTTACGGGGCCGATGTTTCGCGAGCGTGACGGCGCTCATACTTTGCTCCACTCGTGCGCGAGATCTTCAGTTTAGGTCGACGCGGATCGGCACGTGATCTGACGGTTTGTCGTTCTCGCGCATGTTCTTGTCGATCGCCACCGTTTGCAGCCGATCGGCTGCCCTGGGCGACAGAAGCAAGTGATCGATGCGCAAGCCCTTGTTCCGCTGCCAGGCGCCGGCCTGGTAATCCCAAAATGTGTACAGGCCGGGCGCGTCCGTCACGGCGCGCAGGGAGTCCACAAAGCCGAGATTGAGCAGCGTGCGGAAGCGCTCGCGCGTGGTCGGCAGATAAAGCGCGTCGCCGCCCCAATTCGCGGGATCGTAGACATCGATCGGACCTGGAATGACGTTATAGTCGCCGGCAATGACCAGCGGCTCTTCCAACGCCAGCAGAGCGCTTGCGTGCGCAATCAGCCGGTCCATCCAATCGAGCTTATAGGTGTATTTATCCGTGTTCGGCGGATTCCCGTTCGGCAGATAAATCGAGGCGACACGCACGACTTGTCCGGCGTCGTCTGGCACGGTGGCTTCGATGTAGCGGGCGTGAACATCGCTCTCGTCGCCCGGCAGACCGCGCGAAACCTCGACCGGCCGTTTCGACAGGATGGCGACGCCGTTCCAGCCCTTCTGGCCATGCACAGCGGCGTTATAGCCGGCATCCTCTATCTCGAGTCGCGGAAAGGCTTCGTCCGTGCATTTGATCTCCTGGAGACAGAGCACGTCGGGCTGCACATCGCGCAGATAGGCGAGGAGTTGCTGCAAGCGCAGGCGGATCGAATTGACGTTCCAGGTGGCGACGCGCACGGGGCGACCTCGTTCAAGTGCCCCGGACTTGTCGCGCTCCGGCCATCGCACCGCAAGCCAAAAAGCAAAAGCCCGGCACGAGGCCGGGCTTCCGTATTGTGCGTCTCCGCTCAGTAGCGCGCGACGACCGGGGCCGGCGCAAACCAGTTGAAGTGATAGTTTAAGCCGACGCGCACGATGTGATTGCGTTCGCGGAATGCGTTGTTCGCGAAGAACAGGTTGTTGTTGTTGTTGGCGCGGCCTAGGTCGGTGAAGAGATACTCCGCCTTGACGCTCCAGTTGTTCAGGAACGCGTACTCGACGCCGGCGCCGACGGCGTAACCGACGCGCCAGTTGTTGCCGTTCGCGGCGTTGTTGATGAACGGCCCCGCGCCAACCAGGAACGGGTTGAATGTGTTGATGGTCGGGCCGGTGCCGAAGGCGACGCCGCCTGTGCCGTAGACGAGGAGGCGGTCGAAGGCGACGCCACCGCGGGCCCGGACGGTCCCGAGGAAGCGCGTGTTGTTGCCGTTGTTGCCGAATCCGAAGAAGTTATTGTTATTATTGTTACTGCCGACGAGCGCTTGCCCGTCGCCTTCAACACCCAGCACGAACTGATTGATTTGCCAGTTCACGCCGGCCTGACCGCCGCCGATGAAGCGCGCATTGTTGCCGTTGCCGTTATTGGCAAAGGCGAACGGCGCCAGGCCCGGAAAGAGCAGCGCTAGATTGTTGTTGTTGACGTTGTTGTTAGCCCGGAAGGCGCCGCCGGCATTCACGCCGAGGTAAAAGCCTGTCCAGGTGAAGATCGGGACCGGCGGCACATAGGCGGCCGGCGGCGGCCGCCGGGAAGGCAGGTCAGCCGCAAAGGCGGAGCCGGCCAGCGCGGTGGCGGCGACCGTCGTGAGAATCTTGCGAAGCATTGTTACCCCTCTGGAACGCTGAGCTACTGCTCAGCTGCTGTGATGCCCGGGTAACGCGCACGGCGCCTTAAAAGACGAGGGGTTCCGCGGGTTTGGCGACGCTATTGTCAAGCTGTTGCGAGGAGGCAACAATATGCCTAAGCTTTAGGCATACACCTCGGCCCAACGCTGTGGTCCTACCCAAAATGAAAAAGCCCGGCACATGGCCGGGCTTTCTCGTTGGGCGGGTAGATCAGTAGCGCGCGACGACCGGGCCCGGCGCGGCGCCGAAGAAATCGAACTTGTAGTTCAGGCCGGCACGTATGACGTGGTTCTGCTCGCGGCCGGTGACCGTGAACCCGGGACCAGTGCCGAGAAGGTAGGTGCGGTTATTCCGGCCCAGGTCTGTGAAGAGATATTCGACCTTGACGCTCCAATTGTTGAGAAAGGCGTATTCTACGCCCGCACCGAGGGCGTAGCCGACGCGCGTGTTGTTGCCGTTCGTCGTGGTGAAGAAGCCCGGGATGCCCGCGACGGTCGCCACGGCAGTCGTCGGCAGGTTGGTGCTCCCGAAGGCGACACCGCCTGTGCCGTAGACGAGGAAACGATCGAAGGCGATACCGCCGCGGCCGCG
>JAFASC010000343.1 GCA_019244955.1 Methylobacteriaceae bacterium
CACGAGATCGTCGAGGCCGGGCTCGTAAATCGGCATGCGTCCGGCTTCGAGGGCGCCGATCTTGGCCTGATCCGTGTCGACGCAACAAACGATGTGGCCGAAATCGGCAAAACAGGCGCCTGACACCAGCCCGACATAGCCGGCGCCGATCATCGCTACATGCATCAGAAAACCTGCAGGACGCTACCTTCAGCGGGGCCGCGTAATCGCATGACCCCGCCGGACTAAGCAAGCGACAGAGCCGCGCACTACTGGCTCGACCAGAGGATGCGCGAGACGAAATCCACTTGGTCGAGCGGCAGGATGCGGTCCTTGTGGCGTGGATTGAGCGAGCGGAGCTCGACGAGCTTCGCGGTCTTGCGGCGCAATTCCTTGGCCATGACCTCGCCGTCGCTCGTCTTCACGACGACGCGGTCGCCGCGCCGCACCGGCGCGCCCGGCGAGACGATGATGATATCGCCGTCACGGTAGAGCGGCAGCATGGAATCGCCCGAAATTTCCAAGGCATAGCTGTGCTCGTCGGTCACTGCGGGGAAGTCGATCTCGTCCCAGCCGCCGCCCACGGGGAAGCCGCCATCGTCGAAATACCCGCCCTTCCCGGCTTGAGCGAAGCCGATCAGCGGCAGCGGCCGCCGCACGGCGGGCGAGCCAACCAGCGCGATGAATTCGTCGAGCGTGGCCCCGGTGGCGTCGAGCACCTTGGCGATCGACTCCGTCGAGGGCCAGCGTAGCCGCCCGTCGGGGGATTTCCGCTTCGAGACGTTGAACGTGGTAGGGTCAAGGCCAGCCTTACGGGCGAGGCCCGAGGCGGAGAGATCGTAGCGGGCCGCAAGGCTGTCGATCGCGGTCCAGATCTGAGCATGCGTGAGCATCGTGCGACTCAGAGCGCAGTACGGGGAATATTCCTAAATCAGGAATATCAGCTCGGCAAATTTTGGCAAGCGAAAACTTGAGCGGCGAGAAGCTCGCGCCGGCCGCACCCCCGCCGATCCTGACGCGCGCCGACAAGCTGCCGGCGGCCAACTCAAAGTCCCGGAGGGTTTCAAGCGTGGGAGGTTTTGCAAGCGGCGTCCCGAATGCGCGCTCGATACGCGTCAGCAACAAGGGCAGTCTTTCTCGGCTCGCGGAACTGTCCAAGGCCTGGCGCGATGACAACATCGAAGGCAATATCGAGAACCCGCCGAAACCGGTCCTGATCAACGACCAATCTTCAAAGCGCGAGGCGCACGTCGCGCAGGAAATCCCCGACGAGGAAATCGCGGCGATTGCGCATTACGTCGCGCACTTCAAGTGAGCGCGTCAGCGCGCGCAAAGTGAGCGCGTCAGCGCGCCCATGAGCGCAGCCTTGGCCATGGGGCATTTTGGATTGACGCGAGCAGAGGCAAGCATAGGTTTGCGCCTGCGAGCGCTACACCTTGGGAAGCTAAGCTTGAGCACCGCCGTGTGCGGATGGTCTGCTCGCGCGTCGCATGCACATGCAGGAACCCGCTGCTTCGACTTAAATTAGGAGCGCCACGATGATCAATCTCACTGTCAACGGAGAAGCCCATCGTTGGGACGGTGATCCTTCGCTGCCGTTACTGTGGTATCTTCGCGACGAATCCGGCCTCACCGGCACCAAGTATGGCTGTGGCCAGGCACTCTGCGGCGCCTGCACCGTGCATGTCGGCGGGCAGGCGGTGCGCGCCTGCATCACCGCGATGCAGGATGTGGCGGATCAGAACGTCGTCACGATCGAGGGGCTGCATCCGACCGGCGACCACCCGGTGCAAAAGGCCTGGCGCGAGTTGCAAGTGCCACAATGCGGTTTTTGCCAAACCGGGCAGATCATGCAAGCGGCCATGCTTCTGCAAGACAATCCGAAGCCGACGGATGAGCAAATCCGCGAACAAATGGCAGGCAATATCTGCCGCTGCGGCTGTTACACGCGCATCGAAGCGGCGATCCGCCTTGCAGCCACGGGGGTGTGAGCCATGACATACATGTTCTCGAAGCGCTCCGTCGCTCATGGAATCCAGAACGTCAGCCGCCGTCATGTTCTGAAAGGTGCGGTCGCGACAGGCAGTCTCGTTCTGGCCGCGCCGTTGGCGCGCGGCGCACACGCCGCGGCCGCGCCGACATACGCCACCGGCGCCGGCGACATGCCGCACGGTGTCGTGGTCGACCCGCGCGTCTTCGTGTCGATCGCGCCGGACGGCACGGTCAGCATCGTCGCGCATCGCGCGGAGATGGGCACCGGCGTTCGCACCAGTTTGCCGATGATCGTCGCCGACGAGCTCGAAGCCGATTGGGCGCGCGTGCATGTGGCGCAGGCCGAAGGCAATGAGGCGAAATACGGGAATCAGGATACCGACGGCTCGCGCTCGACGCGCCATTATCTCGTGCCGATGCGGCAGATTGGAGCTGCGGCGCGTACCATGCTCGAAGAGGCCGCGGCGCAGAAATGGAACGTCAAGATCGAGGAGGTGAAAGCCGCTAATCACGAAGTCGTGCATGGCGCCAGCGGACGCCGGCTCGGTTATGGCGACCTCGCCGCCGACGCGGCGAAGTTGCCGGTGCCGCAAATCAAGACGCTGCGGCTCAAGGATGAATCGGAGTTCCGCTATATCGGTAAAGGCGTTCCGTTCGTCGACCTGCGTGACATCACTACCGGCCGAGCCATCTACGGCGCCGACGTCCGCCTGCCATTGATGAAATATGCGGTGCTGGTGCGCCCGCCGGTCGTCGGCGGCAAGCTCGTGTCGTTCGATGCGAAGGATGCGCTCGCCGTGCCCGGGGTCGAGCAGGTGATCGAGGCGCAGGGCTGGCCCTGGCCGTCGAAATTCCAGCCGCTCGGCGGCGTCGCCGTGATCGCGCGCAACACCGGCGCGGCGATCAAAGGACGCGATGCGCTGAAAGTCGTGTGGGACGACGGCCCCAATGCCAAATACGATTCAGACGCTTATCGTGCGGAGCTCGAAGCGTCGGTTCGCAAGCCCGGCCTCGCCGTGCGCAACGAGGGCGATGTCGATGCGGCATTGAAGAGCGCCGACAAGGTCGTCGTGGGCGAGTATTATATCCCGCATCTCGCCCATGTCAGCATGGAGCCGCCGGCCGCCGTTGCCGACGTTACCGACAGCAAGGCGGAAATCTGGGCGCCGCTGCAAAGCCCGGGCGGCACGCAAGAAGACATCGCCAAGACGCTCGGCTTGCCGCTCGACGCGGTGACCGTGCACATGACGCTGCTTGGCGGCGGGTTCGGCCGCAAGTCGAAATGCGATTACGCGATCGAGGCGGCGCTGCTGTCGCGCAAACTGAAAGCACCGGTGCGCGTGCAGTGGACGCGCGAGGACAACATCCGTCACGATTTCTATCATACGGTCTCGACCGAGCGGATCGAAGCCGGCGTCGACAAATCCGGCAAGGTGATTGCCTGGCGCCATCGCAGCGCTGCGCCGAGCTTCATGTCGTCGTTCCAGCCGAATGTGAAGAACGAGTCGGCGATCGAGCTCGGCATGGGCTTCGTCGACCTGCCGTTCGCGATCCCGAACATCCGCTGCGAGAATCCGGAAGCCGCCGCGCATACGCGCATCGGCTGGTTCCGCGCAGTGTCGAACGTGCCGCATGCCTTTGCGGTACAGACGATGGTCGCCGAGATCGCGCATGCGCTTAACCGCGATCCCAAGGACATGCTCCTCGAGCTGATCGGGCCGGACCGCATCGTCGACGTCGGCAAGTCGACCAAGGACTGGTGGAATTACGGCGAGCCGTTCGAGTCCTATCCCGTCGATGCGGGACGGCTGCGGCGAGTGACGGAGCTCGCGGCCGAGAAGGGCGAGTGGGGCCGCAAGCTCCCCGCCGGCCACGGCCTCGGCATTGCCGCGCATCGCAGTTTCGTCAGCTACATCGCCACTGTCGTGGAGGTCGCGGTTGACGACAAAGGCAATATCGCGATCCCGCGCGTCGACACGGCGGTCGATTGCGGCACTTACGTCAATCCCGAGCGTATCCGCTCGCAGATGGAAGGCGCCGCCATCATGGGCATCAGTCTCGCCAAGCACGGCGAGATCACCTTCAAGAACGGCCGCGCGCAGCAAAGCAATTTCGACGATTTCCCCGTCGCGCGGATCGACGAGGCGCCGGCCGTCATCAATGTGCATATCGCGCCGGGGCAAAACCGACCGCCGGGCGGCATCGGCGAACCCGGCGTACCACCCTTCGCGCCGGCGTTTTGCAATGCAATCTTCGCGGCGACCGGCAAGCGCATCCGGCGCCTGCCGATCGGCAGCCAGCTGGCGTGAGGAGCGGCATGATGCGCGCATTGATGATAGCAGCCCTCACCGCCGGCGCCGCGCTCCCGTCGCTATCGGCGGGCGCGGCGTTCGCGTGTGGTTTCCAGCGCAACGCCGAGGCCTCGTTACAAACGCAGCTCGCCCAGGCGAGCGATGCGGCGCGTCCGGCGCGCGGCCCGCAATCGGACAGCTCGGTCTCGACCAACGCGCCGCCGGCGACGACAACGCAACCGACCGGCGCGACCAATCAGCCGCCGCTCGTCAAGCAGATGAACGAAGAGGAAAAGCAAAAGGTCGAGAAAGAGGGCAAGTAGGCAAACGCCTCAAAGGCATTCCCCCACGGCCGCTTTTTGCATAACCTTGCCGAAGGTGGCGCGGCGAAGCATCGCGCTGCATCTTCGGAGGAAAACCTATGAGCCCATTCAGGCCGGCCATATTTGCGCTCGCGCTCAGCGCGGCGCTCGCAAGCCCTGCGCTCGCGCAGAAGAAATACGACACCGGCGCGAGCGACACCGAGATCAAGGTCGGGCAGACGATCCCGCTGAGCGGCCCGGCCTCGGCCTATGGCAGCATCGGCAAGGTGCAAGCCGCGTACATCCGCATGATCAACGAGCAGGGCGGGGTCAACGGCCGCAAGATCAATCTCATCCAGTACGACGACGCCTACAATCCGCCGAAAACGGTGGAGCAGGTTCGCAAGCTCGTCGAAAGCGACGAAGTGCTGACCACATTCCAGATCATCGGCACGCCGCCGAACGCTGCCGTGCAGAAATATCTCAACGACAAGAAAGTGCCGCAGCTCCTCGCCTCCACCGGGGCTACTCGCTTCACCGATCCGAAGAACTTTCCGTGGACGATCGCCTACAATCCGAACTATCAGGCGGAAGCGCACATCTACGCGAAATACATTCTCGCCAATCATCCCAACGCCAAGATCGCTATCCTCTATCAGAACGACGACCTCGGCAAAGATTACGTCAAAGGCCTGAAGGACGGGCTCGGCGCGAAGGTCGCGAGCATGATCGTGGCCGAGGCGCCTTACGAGCTTTCAGACCCCACCCTCGATTCGCAGATGGTGAAACTGAAATCGTCCGGCGCCGATCTCTTCTACAACATCACCACGCCGAAATTCGGCGCGCAAGCCATCAAGAAGGCCGCCGAAATGGGCTGGAAGCCGGTGCATATACTCGACATCAATGCCTCGCCGGTCAGCCAGACGCTCGTCCCGGCGGGACTCGAAAATGCCAAGGACATCATTTCCGTCAATTACGGCAAGGACCCGCTCGACCCGCAATGGGCCGACGACGCGGGCATGAAGAAATACAAGGCGTTCATGGCGAAATATGCGCCGGGCGAGGACGCCAATTCCGGCATCGGGGTCTACGGCTATTCGACCGCCGCGCTGCTCGTGCAGATCCTCAAGCAATGCGGCGACGATCTCACCCGCGCCAACATCATGAAACAGGCGACGAATATCAGGGATTACACCCCCGATCTCGCGCTGCCCGGCATGTCGACGTCGACGTCGCCCGGCGATTACCGCATCAACAAACAGTTCCAGATGATGAAATTCGACGGAGCGCGCTGGGTGTTGTTCGGACCGATCCTCACCGACGATTTTGTGGGAAATTGAAGCCAGACTAGCTCAAGTTGGCGCCCGCCGACTTGAGCTACGGCGCGCGTGGCCGGGTCAGCGCGGATAGACGGCGCACCCGCGCAATGGGATCGGGTTCCTCACCCCATATTCGCCTTCACCGCCTCGATCAGCTGCTTCAGCGTGAACGGCTTCGGCATGAAGCCGAAATCCTCGCCTTCCGGCAAATTCTTAGCGAACGCTTCCTCCGCGTAACCTGAAACGAATATCACGCGGCATTTCACGCCGCGTTTGCGCAACTCGCCGAACATGGTCGGGCCGTCCATTTCCGGCATCACCACGTCGGAGACGATCAGATCGATCTTGCCGCCGGCTTTGTCGACCGCCTCCAGCGCTTCGATGCCGGACGCAGCTTCGAGCACGGTGTAGCCGCGCGAGGTCAGCGCGCGAGCGCCGAACGCGCGCACCGCCTCCTCGTCTTCGACGAGCAGGATCGTGCCGTGGCCGGTAAGATCGCCGGCGGGTTTGGCGGCCTCCGGTTTTGCTGCGACCTCGCTTGCCTCGGGCACGTAACGCGGCAGGAAAATGCGGAAGGTCGTGCCTTCGCCAACCGCGCTGTCGACGAAGATGAAACCGCCAGTCTGCTTGACGATGCCGTAGACCATCGACAGGCCGAGGCCCGTCCCCTTGCCGACCTCCTTGGTGGTGAAGAA
>JAFASC010000318.1 GCA_019244955.1 Methylobacteriaceae bacterium
TGCGCATTGCGCCAAGGCCGGCCTCTACACGAACCTCATCACCTCCGGCATCGGCCTTACCGAAGAGCGCATCGGGGAGCTGTCGCGCGCCGGGCTCGATCACGTGCAGCTCTCGATCCAGGACAGCGAAGCGGACTCGGCCGATCGCATCGCCGGCTATGAAGGCGCGTTCGCGCGCAAGCGCGAGGTCGCCCGCTGGGTCACTGAAGCGGGCTTTCCGCTGACGGTAAACGCGGTCATTCACCGCGCCAACGTCTCGCGCGCGGGCTCGATGGTAAAACTCGCGATCGCGCTCGGCGCCAAACGTGTCGAGATCGCGCACACGCAATATTACGGCTGGGCGAAGACCAATCGCGCCGCGCTCTTGCCCTCGCGCGCCGATGCCGAGCGCGCCATCGCCGAAGTCGAGGCGCTCCGCGAAGAGTACAAAGGCCTGATCGTCATCGATCACGTCATCCCCGATTATCACGCGCGTTACCCGAAGGCCTGCATGGGCGGATGGGCGCGCCGCACGCTGAACGTCACGCCGAGCGGCAAGGTTTTGCCCTGCCACGCGGCGGAAACGATCCCCCGTCTCGAATTCTGGAGCGTGCGCGAGCATGGCCTCGCCGAGATCTGGTATGCCTCGCCGGCGTTCCAGGCGTTCCGCGGCACCGAGTGGATGGTCGAGCCCTGCCGCTCCTGCCCGCGCCAGGAAATCGACTTCGGCGGCTGTCGTTGTCAGGCGATGGCGATCACAGGCGAGGCGCGCAATGCCGATCCGGTGTGTCACCTCTCGCCATATCATCATCGGGTCGAGGCGATCGTCAGCGAGGACGCAGTCGATGCGATGCCGGATTATGTGTACCGGCGCATGCAGCGCATCCCCGCGCCGGTATAGTTTAGAGGCGCTCTACCCGAGCATACACATTTGACTGCGCGGGTCGCATCGCGTTGTGCGACAGCAACACCCGCGCGAAATCCATCGGCCCGAGCAGCTTTCGCCATTTTGTTGCGAGGCCGACCCGCGTTTAATCCGCCGAGCAGATAACAAGCGCGATTTCGCCGGTCGCCGGACTAGGAAGGGCGGGAATGTTTCGCCGGTATGGAGCGCTCGCGCTCGCGGCTCTGCTTTGCGCGAGCACGTCCTCATTGCCTGCGCTGCGGGTCGAGGCACAGCAGGCGCTGCCGGAGATCGAAATCGTCAGCCCGTCGCCGCTGCCGGCGCGGCGTGCGGCGCGACCGGTGCGGTCTGTCACCGAAACGTCGGTTGCGCCTCGGCGCGAGGTCGTCAGGGCCGCGCGAGGCCCCAGAGCAAGGATCGCCCGGCCGGGTCGCATCCGGGTCGCAAGACGTGCTCAGACCGCGCCGGTTGTCGCCAGCCCAGGTGAGCCCAGCGGCACGCCCGCAACTGAGGCCGCTCCAACCGGCGGCATCGACCGCGCCAAGATTCCGGCGAATGTGCAGATCGTGACGTCGCAGGACATCGAGCGCACCGGCACGTCCAATTTGGTCGACGTCCTGGATCGCCGGCTCTCAAGCGTGTCGGTCACCGACACTGCCGGCAATCCCTTCCAGGCGACCGTCACCTATCGGGGCTTTGCTGCCTCGCCCGTGCCCGGAACGCCGCAGGGTCTTGCCGTCTATCAGAACGGCATCCGCATCAACGAAGCGTTCGGCGACGTGGTCAATTGGGATTTGATTCCGACCATCGCCATCGATCGCACCGTGGTGTTTACGAACAATCCAGTGTTCGGCCTCAACGCGCTCGGCGGCGCCATCTCTATCGAGATGAAGAACGGTTTTACCTGGCAGGGCACCGAATTCGACTTGCGCGGCGGCTCGCGCAGTAGGGCGCAGGGGAGCGTGCAAGCGGGCCAGCAGGCCGGCAATTTCGCCACCTATCTTGCGATGGAGGGAATCGACGACCGCGGCTTCCGCAAGGTCTCGCCTTCCTATGTACGCCGGCTCTACGGCGACCTCGGCTATCGCGCGGAAGACGTCGAGCTGCATCTCAACATCGGCTCGGCGTCGAATTTTTTTGGTGCGACGGCGCCGGTGCCGATCCAACTCTTGCAGCAGGATTACTCCGCCGTCTATACGAACCCGCAAACCTCGCGCAACGTGCTCGGTCAGATCGCACTCAATGGCACGTACAATATTGCGCCGACGCTCGCGTTGCAGGGCAACATCTATTTCCGCGGTTTCAGCCAGAACCATCTCGACGGCAACACGACCGATTTTGCGCCGTGCAATGACGGCAGCGGAGTGTTGTGCGATGCCGCCGGCAACCAGACGAGCCTGCCGGACGCGTTCGGGGCGGCGACGCTCGGCAGCCTCGATCGCACCTTCACGCGCTCGCGGCGAGCCGGCGGGACCTTGCAGGCGACGAGCAGCGACAAGATCGCGGATCATGCCAATCAGCTGATTTTCGGCGTGAGCTACGATCGCGGCTGGACGCAATTCAATGCGGTGAGCGAGCTCGGCATCATTCAGCCGAATCTGGTGGTCTCGAGTACAGGACTCGTCATTAACGAGCCTAACAGCGACATTTCGCCCGTCTCGCTGCGCGCGATCAACACGTATTATGGCGCCTACGCGCTCGACACGTTCGACATCACACCGGCGCTGACGCTCACCGCCGGCGCACGCTACAATCTCGCCAAGATCGATCTGCACGACCAGATCGGCACGGCACTGACGAGCTACGCGACTTACGCGCGGCTCAATCCGGTGACCGGGCTCACCTTCAAAATCCTGCCGAACCTGTCGATTTATGGCGGCTATTCCGAAGCCAACCGCGCCCCGACCCCGCTGGAGAACGGCTGCGCCGATCGCAATCAGCCTTGCCTCATCGACAATTTTCTCGTCGCCGATCCGCCGCTGAAGCAGGTCGTGTCGCGCACGGTCGAAGCCGGCATCCGCGGCAATTTCGACGTTTCGTTCTTCGGACCGGGCAAGATCAACTGGAATGCCGGCGTCTTCCGGACGTACAACAAGGATGACATTCTGAACGTGCCCTCGACGATTGCCGGACGCGGCTTCTTCGAAAACGCCGGCGATACGCGGCGGCAGGGGATCGAGGCGGGGATCAGCTACACGGATGCGAAACTGTCGGCGTACGCGAACTATTCGCTCGTCGATGCCACGTTCCGCAGCAACATCCAGCTCGCCTCTCCGTTCAATCCGTTTGCCGACGCCAACGGCAATATCAACGTCGTGCCGGGCGACCGCATTCCTTCGATCCCGCGCCACCGCTTCAAGATCGGCGCCGATTATTTCATAACCGACAAATGGAAGATCGGCGCCGACGCGAGCTTTGTCGGCAGCTCGTATCTGCGCGGCGACGAGACCAACGTGCTGCCGCGCATCCCCGCCTACCAGGTCGTCAATCTGCGGACCTCATATCAGATCGACAAGAACGTGCAGGTTTATGCGCAGGCCGAGAACGTGCTCAACCGTCATTATGTGACCTTCGGCACGCTGTTCGACACGCAGGCGATCGGGTTCCTGCCGCTGACGGATCCGCGGACGGTGTCGCCGGCCGCGCCGCTCGGCGTCTATGCCGGTCTCAGAGCGAAATTTTAGAAACGCTCGCGCGGGCTCAGCGGAATGGCAGCGTGCAATCGGTGAGGTCCTTGTCCTCGATCGAAAACACCTTGCCACTGTCGATCGAGATGTTCGCGACCCGGCAGGTTTTGCCGCCCTTGTAACCGACCTTGACGTCGTAGCGGCCGGGCGTGACGCCTGTGATCGGCAGCCGCTCGTCATGATCGACGCTGCCGTCCTTGTCGTTCTTGCATTGGTCCGCGCCGAAATTTTGCGAGCCGGCCGGCGCTAGACGCAGCTCCGTGACAGTTGCCGATGTGAGGTTCCAGAAGCGGATCGGCTTTTCCGCAGCAAGCGCCGGGCACGATGCGCCGATTGCACAAAGCGCTAATGCGGCAACAATCCGCGCGCGAGGCATTGCGGCTTCCCGGATGTCGACCGCCTATTTCTTCTTGCCGTCGGGACCGAACTGCTCGAGATAGGCCAAAAGGTTGTCGACATCGGTATCCTTCGGCAGGCCGGCAAAAATCATCTTGGTGCCGGGAATCTTCGCCTTCGGATTCTTGATATATTCGCGGAAATTCTTCTCGTCCCAGGTAATCCCGGAATTCTTGTTCGCCTCGGAATAATTGTAGCCGGGCGCGGTTCCGGAATGGCGGCCGATCACGCCGTTCAGCTCCGGCCCGACGGCATTCTTGGCGCCCTCACCGATCTGGTGGCAGATCTTGCATTTGGCGAACACCTTTTCGCCTTCCGCCGGATCTCCCGCCGCTTGGGCGAGACCGCTCGTGCCTGTCAGCAGCACTGCGCCAGCCAAAAGCGCGATCGTTCGACCCATGGACATCGGCCTTCTCTCCCAATGTTGCATTCCGGTGCGCGGGCGCGTCCGGTATGATCCGACAGGACAAGGTTGTAGGTTGCCCGGGCTCAGCCGGCAACGGGCGAAGGAGAAAATGGTCTCGCTGATGGTGCGACTGCAAGGGCAAGCCTCCCGTTGGCTACAGGGGCTCCGCCTCGCCGCTTTCGTCAGTGCCGCGCTGCTCCTGGTCGCGCCGGCGCACGCCAGCGAGCGGTTGCGGATTGCGGTGCAGAAGACCGGTACGCTCGCCTGGGAGATCGGCGTCATCCGCGCGCGGGGACTCGACATAGAGGCCGATCTCGATTTGCAGGTCGTCGACGTCGCGTCGCTGGATGCGGCCATCATTGCGTTGCGCAGTGGCGCCGCCGACATCATCGTCACGGATTGGCTGTGGGTGTCGCGCGAGCGCAGTCTTGGCGCGAACTTCGTGTTTTATCCTTATTCGAGCGCGATCGGCGCGGTCGTGACCGATCCTGCAAAAGGCGTGACCGGCTTGCGCGAGCTCATCGGCCGCAAGCTCGCGGTTGCCGGCGGGCCGCTCGACAAGAGCTGGCTCCTCTTGCAGGCATGGACGCGTCGCTCGGGTCTCGATCTTCGGCGTGCGACGAATGTGGTTTACGGCGCCCCGCCGCTTTTGGCGGAAAAGGCGGCGCAGGGCGAGGTCGACGCGGCGCTCGAATATTGGAATTTCTGCGCCGATCTCGAAGCGCGCGGATTCACGCGTCTCATCGAAATCGCCGATGTCGAGAAGGAGCTCGGCGCCAGCGGGCCGGTCGCCGCGATCGGCTATGTGTTCGATGGCAGCTTTGCGGAGAAGCATCGCGAGGCGCTGTCGCGGTTCTTTGCGGTGGCGCGGCAGGCCAAGCAGCTGATCGCAACCTCACCCGAGGCTTGGCAGGTCGTTGCCAAGCAGCTTCCGTCCAAAAGCGCGGAAGCGCTTGCGGCCTATCAGAAATATTACGCGCGCGGCATCCCCGATCGGGCGATCGCGGATGAAGAGGCGGACGCGCGCCGGCTTTTCAAAGTGCTGGCGGAGATCGGCGGCAGCGAGCTTGTCGGCAGCGCGAATGCGCTCGCTCCCGGCACTTACTACAAAGGCGGCTCATGAAGCGCCGCCCCGGGCCGGTGACGTTGCGGCGTGAACCGGACTAAAATGAATTACGTCGTTCGGATCGCCTCGCTCCTGCTTTTGCTGATCCTGTGGCAGATCGGCTCGAACCATTTCGGGCCGCGGCTGTTGCCGCCGCCAATGTCGGTCCTCGCTGCGGTGGAGGAGCAGGCCCGCTCGGGAGCCCTGTTCGTCAATCTCGGGGCGACGCTCGCCCGCGTCGCTGCCTCGTTCGCTTTGGCGATAAGTTTCGGAGCGGTGATCGGCGTCCTGATGGGGCGTCATCCGGCTTTGGATCGGATCGCCGATTCCTGGGTCGTCATCCTTTTGAACCTGCCGGCGCTCGTGATCATCGTCCTCGCTTACGTGTGGATCGGCCTCAATGAAGTCGCTGCGATCAGTGCAGTCGCACTGAACAAGTTGCCGAATGCGATCGTCACCGTGCGCGAGGGCGCTCGCGCACTCGATCGCCAACTCGACGAGGTCGCGCAGGTTTTTCGCATGTCGCCATCCGTGCGCGCGCGTCACCTCATTCTGCCGCAGCTTGCGCCCTATCTTGCCGCCGCCGCGCGCTCCGGCCTCTCGCTCGTCTGGAAGATCGTGCTCGTAGTCGAGTTGATGGGCCGCTCGAACGGCGTCGGCTTCGAAATCGGTGTCGCCTTTCAGCTCTTCGACATTCGATTGCTACTTGCTTATGCAATTCCCTTCGTCATCGTGATGCTCGCAATCGAAACCTTCCTGGTGCAGCCCTTTGAACGACATGTCGCGCGCTGGCGATTCCGACCGGCTTGAGGTCGCGCTCGAGTGCCTGTCGCTGCCGCAAACTTCAGGGGCGGCTCGCCAAATCCTCGCTGATGTCGGCTTTTCTCTCGCACCCGGCGAGGTCGGCGCGCTGATTGGCCCGTCGGGTTGCGGCAAGACGACATTGTTGCGCGCGATCGCCGGCCTTGTCGGCGTGACGCAAGGACGCGTGCGCCTGCCGAGCGGCGGCCGGCTCGGCTTCGTCTTCCAGGAGCCGCGGCTACTGCCCTGGCGCGATGTCGAGACCAACGTGCGGCTCGCCGCGCCTGATGCAAACGACGGCGATCTCGACGCGATCTTCACCGCACTTGGATTGTCAGATCATCGGCGCGATTTTCCCGCAAGCCTTTCGCTTGGGCTTGCGCGCCGCGTTGCGATTGCCCGGGCATTCGCGATCCGGCCGGACATTCTTCTGCTGGATGAGCCGTTCGTCTCGCTGGATACCGCGCTGACGCTGCGGCTGCGGCAGGAATTGATGGGGCTGATCGAGGCTCGCAGCGTGACGAGCCTCATCGTGACGCACAGTGTGGATGAAGCGATCGCCCTCGCCGACCGAGTTCTGATCTTATCGAGCCGTCCGGCGCGGCTGATTGCCGATGTTCCGATCCCGACGCCGCGTCGTGAGCGTGATGGCTCCCGGATCGCACGGGTCGAGGTAGAAATCGCCGGGCATCTCAGCGCCGACTAGGAGCGCCAAATGAGAAGGGCTCCTTCCGGAGCCCTTCGCATAGCCTGCAGGACCTGCTCAGTAGCAGCGGCGAATCCGCTTGATCACGACGCGATAGCCGATGCGCCTCTTCACGACGATCGTGCGACAGCCGCCGCCGCGAATGTAGACGCCGTAGCCACCACGATGATGACGGCGGTAGACGTCGCGTTCGTAACCACGGCCGCCGCCAACGCGCACGTTGACATCCGCTCCGCCGCGTCCGCCGCGCATGCCTTCGCGTTCGCCACGCCGCTCGCCGCGCATGCCTTCGCGTTCGCCGCGTTCGCCAGCGCCCATGCTTTCGCGGCCGCCGCCGCCACCTCCGGTACTCGTCGCAGCGCCGCCGCCGCCGCCGGATCGGGTCGAAGCTCCACCCGTGCCACCCGGGCTCGTCGCAGCGCCGCCGCCACCGGTTCCGCCAGTGCCCATGCCGCCGCCGCCGCCACCGCCGCCACCACCGCCGCCGCCACCCGCCTGCGCGATTTGCAGCGATTTGGCGACAGCAGTGTCGTCCGGGGACAGCGCGTAACCGGCAGCTGAGGTCAGAAGCAATCCGCCGATTGCCGTAAGCGCGATAGAAATCTTTCTCATGGTTTCCTCACGTGTTTTCGCATTGGGTTTAAATCACCGGCATGCGCCGCGGATTAACACGTGCGAAGGCGGTGCCGTAAAAGAAGAGGGGCCTCGATCGCGAGGTGGGACGAGGCCCGTTTGTTCACAGCGCGATCAGCACTCGGTCTTCTTGACCGTTTTCGAATCGCCGAGGTCGTTTTCCTTGTGCACCGTCGTGTGCTGGCAAGGAGCCGCAGGGGCAACGACAGTGGTGCGATGCTCGACGGAGGGTGCGCCAACCGTTACGCCGACCGCGGGGCCGGCATCCTTGTGGATCACAGTAGTATCTTCCGCATAAGCACAGCCGACCGACAACAGTACAGCTGCGCCGATCAATGCAAGTTTACGCATGTCGGTGTCTCCCTTGGTGACTCGCGCCGAACAAACGCAAGCTAGTCGATATCGTTCCCGGCGAGTTGCCTAGGTTGCGGTTAACCTCGGCCGCTCAACGCCAACGGTCGCGCGTCATGCTGCGATCTTCGGTCCGCTCGCTGCGCAGAAATTCGATAAAGCGGCGCTTCTGCCCGTCGTCGAGCGAGCTGTAGAACGGCCCCGTCGCGTCGGCGAGTTTACGTAAGTCTGCGGCGCGGCCGGAAAGGTCATCCGCCTCTCTGCGCATGTATTCCGCGATATCCGGCATCCGGCTGCGGTTGGCGTCGCGTGCATCGGTTGGCGGCGCGTTCGCATCGCGGGCAGGCGGCGGCGAATTCGGATCACGCGAGGGCGGCGGTCCACTGGCATCGCGCTGTGTATCCGCCGGGGGTTGCTCGCGCTGATAATAACGATTGGCGCGGTTAACTCCGATATCGTGCAGCGCCGTTTGCACGCTTCCCCAGTTCTTGCTCTGATCCTCGCTCAAACGCAGATCGGCTTTGAGCTTCGCTATGCGAGCGTCCACTTGATCGCCAATCTGGCTCGCGGTGGGCGGCCCGCGATCTCGTGGTGCCGCTGCGGCCATAGTGCCCGCCGCGCCGAAGGCGAGCGTAAGCACGACCGCCGATGCTAGAGATAGTCGCCGCATGCGCGCCTCCCGCCATGGCTGCCTCGACGGCAGCTTCCGACGCGCAACCGCCCGCAGGTGGGGTGGGTTCCGTCAGCGCGCCGCGCCGGCCTGCGCAAGCCGCGCTTCGCTTAGCCCAACGTGCCGCGCCGCGGTGGAAATCGACGTCCATGTATCGTCGGTGAGCGGCACGCCGTTCTTCATGCGCTCGGCTTTGACGCGCCGCTCCGGCTCGCCGGGCACGAGCACTTCGGCCACGCCCTGCGCGGGTTTCGTGCCTTTGATATAGCCAAGATAGCGCGCGATCTCGGCGTCGAAGAAATGCTCCGGATCGAAGCGCTGCGGATCGACGTAGATCGAGAACATGCCGTTGGCGAAACGGCCGCGCTCGGGCCGCGTCGCACCGGTCCCGGTCAACGCGCCGCCGATCAGTTCGCAAATCAGCGCGAGGCCCGAACCCTTATGTTCGCCGAAAGCGCGGATGGCACCTTCGCCTTTGGAATGATCGCGCGGACCTTCCGGCGTGTGCGGCCCGTAGAGCAGCGCGGGATCTGTCGAGAGCTTGCCGTCGGGACCGATCAGCGCGCCGTCCGGCAGTTTCTTGCCGCCCTGGCTTGCGACCATGACCTTGCCTTCGGCAACGAGCGAGGTGGCGAAATCGAGCACGATCGGTTCCTCGCCTTCGCGCGGAATGCCGACGCAAAACGGTGCGGTCGACATGCGTCGCTCGACGCCGCCGAACGGCGCGACGAGCACGGAGCCGGAGGCGTTGACGAAGTGCACGGAGACGAGCTTTTCCGCGGCCGCCATCTCCGCCCATTCGCCGACGCGACCGACATGCCCGGCGTTTTTCAGCGCCACCGCGGACAGGCCTTCGGCTTTCGCCTTTTCCATGCCGATCGCCACCGCCTGCGGCGCGACGCTCTGGCCGAAGCCGTATCGGCCGTCGAGAACCGCGAAAGACGACGTGTCGATGAGGCGCTCTACCGTCTGGTTCGGCACGATGTCGCCGCTCTCGACCCAGGCGACGTAACGCGGCACGCGAATGACACCGTGGCTATCGTGCCCGGCGAGATTGGCGCCGACGAGCGAGCTTGCGACCTGCCGCGCTTCTTGTTTCGACGAGCCGACGCCGGCAAAAATATCGGCGGCGAGCGCGATCAGCGCCTCGACCTTTATCGTGACCATCAAGCTCTCGCTGCTGCTGCCTGTCCGCCGCCGAGATAAGCCGCGCGGATTGCTTCGTTCCCCCAAAGCTCGTCCGGCTTGCCGCCGAGCACGAGGCGCCCGCTTTCCAAGACATAACCGTAATCGGCGACAGAAAGTCCCATGCGTGCGTTCTGCTCGACGAGCAGAACCGTCGTGCCGCGGCGGCGGATTTCGGAAATGATGCGGAACACCGCCTGCACGATCACCGGCGCCAACCCGAGCGAGGGCTCGTCGAGCAATAGCAGCCGCGGCTTCGCCATGAGGCCGCGTGCAACGGCGACCATCTGCTGCTGGCCGCCGGAAAGTGTCCAGCCGAGCGCGTCGCGAAACGCGCGTATGTCGGGGAAGAGTTCGAACATCTCGTCGGCTTCACGGCCGAGCACGCCGGCGCCGCCGCTTCGGTTCGAGGCGCCGAGCATGATGTTTTCGCGCACCGACAGGCCGGGAAAAACCCGGCGGCCTTCCGGCACATGCGAGATGCCGAGGCGAACGATCTCCTCCGGGCCTTTGCCGGCGATCGACTTGCCTTCGAACAATATCTCGCCCGCGGCCGGCGCGATCAGGCCGGAAATGGCGCGCAGCGTCGTCGACTTGCCGGCGCCGTTCGAGCCGAGCAATGTCACGACCTGGCCTTCGGCCACATCGAGCGTCACCGCGTGCACGGCTTCGATTTCGCCGTAGCGCACGATCAGGTCTTTGATCGCAAGCAGCGTCATCGCAGGCTCATGTCTCGGTGCCGAGATAAGCGGCGATCACATCGGGATGGCGCAGCACGCCGAGCGATTCTCCGTCGGCGATGCGCTTGCCGAAGTTCAACACCGTGATGTGTTGCGCCGCGCCGCTGACCAGCGTCATATCGTGGTCGATGAGCAGAATGGTCAGGCCCTGTGCTGCGATGCGCTCGAGCAGATCGTGCAGCCCACGCTTTTCCGTCGAATTCAGGCCTGCGGCGGGCTCGTCGAGCAAAAGCAATGTCGGATTGGCGGCGAGCGCGCGCGCGATTTCGATCAAGCGCTGATGGCCGTAGCTGAAGCGGGTGATGGGCTCATTGGCACGCGGCCCGAGTCCGACGAATTCGAGCGCGGCGAGCGCGCGCTCTTCCAGCGCCGGGTACCCGCCTCTCGCGGGGATCAGCGAATTGCCGCGGCGCTCGGCGCCGATGACGACATTTTCCAGCGCGGTCATCGAACGGAACAGGCGGATGTTCTGAAAGGTGCGTCCGAGTCCCGCCCATGTGCGCCGGTGCGGCGAGAGGTCGGTGATGTCGGATTCGCCGAGCACGACGCGCCCTGACGTGGCGCGATAGAGCCCTGAAATCACATTCAGCGTCGTCGTCTTGCCGCTGCCGTTCGGTCCGATCAGCGCGTGGATGCCGCCGCGACGCACGCCGAAATCGACATTGTCGACCGCTTTCAAGCCGCCGAAATGTTTCGACAGGCCTTTGACGTCGAGTACCATGTCGGTGCCGGTTCTATCAGGCGCGAGTACGAGCGGCGGTACCGTCCCAACCTGCACCGGTCGGACAAAGCGGCGCAGGAAATTGGCGATGAATCCCCAGATGCCGTCCGGCATGAACAGGATGATCAGGATCACCGCGACGCCGTAGATCGCGAGATACAGGCCGGGAATGCTTTTCAGGAATCGCAGCCATTCCGGGATGAGAATGAGCAAACCGGTGCCGATGACCGCGCCGATCGGCGAAGCGACACCGCCGAGCAGCGCCATGGTCAGAAAGACGATCGACTCGGCAAAGGAGAATTGGTCGGGACTGACATAGGTGAAGCCGCCGGCAAACAGGCCGCCGCCGAGGCCGCCGAGCAGCGCCGAAATCGCAAACGCGGCAACCTTGGTGCGATAGACATTGATGCCGGCGACACTCGCCGCGAGTTCGTTGTCGCGCACGGCCCGCATGGCGCGGCCGAGCCGCGTGTCCTGCAAGTGCCAGACGAGATAGCCGATGATAGCGAGCGCCGCGACGGCAAAAGCGAGATAGGATTGCGAGGTCTGGAACAGCGCCGGGCGGCCGATGCTCGGCACGCCGTCCGGCCCGTGCGTCAGTCCGACCGCGTTGATCATGACGAGCGTGACGATCTGCTGGAACGAGATCGTCACCATCGCGAGATAATGGCCGCCGAGCCGCAGCGTCGTCATGCCGAGAAAGGCGCCGGCAAGCAGCGCCGCGATCGTGCCGATGCCGAGGCAGACCCAGTAGGAGAGGCCGTAATCGACGGTGCCGAGCCCGACGGCGTAAGCGCCGATGCCGAAGAACGCCGCCTGCGCCAGATTGATCTGGCCGCAGAGACCGAGCACGACCGAGAGGCCGAACACCGCGACCGAGTAAGTCGCCGCCTGCATGAGGATATTGAGGATGTAGCCGTCGAGCGTGGCGCGCGAGATCAGCAGCACGATGAGCGCGCAGAGGACGAAATAACCGATATGCGCCGGTGCGATCGCCAGATGAAGAGGCCGCCGCGCCGGCCGTGCGGGAGCGTCGACGCTCATGCCTTCTCCGCGACGCGCTCGCCGAAAATTCCCTGCGGCCGGAAGATCAGAAACAGGATCAGCACAAAGAACGCGAAACCGTCCTTGTAGGGCACCGAAATGTAGGCGGCGCCGAACGTCTCGATAATGCCGAGCGCAAGGCCGCCGATGATCGCGCCGGCGACATCGCCGAAGCCGCCGATGATCGTCGCGGCAAACGCCTTCAGCGCGATCGACGAGCCCATCTGGATCGACACGAACAGGATTGGCGCAACGAGAATGCCGGCAATGCCGCCGATCAGCGCGCTATAGATGAACGTGATCATGATCATGCGCGCGACCGGGATGCCGAGGAGCGAGGCCATCTCCTTGTCTTGCGAGGTCGCCTGCAATTTCTTGCCGATCAGCGTGTGCTCGAAAAACCAGTATTGGAAAGCGACGAGCACGATCGTCACCGCGATGATCAGAAGATACTGGCTGTCGAGATAAACCGGCCCGAGCTGGATGCCGGGGGTTTCGAACCAGCCTTGCAGCACCTGCGGCTGCGGGCCGTAAATCGCAAGCACGGAGTTCGCGAGCAGGATCGACGCGCCGATGGTCGCGATGATCACGGGCAGGAAGCTGCGGTGGCGCAGCGGATAATAGACGCCGAGATTGAAGACGACGCCTAGGAGCGCCATGCCGGCGAGCGCGATCAGGAACGACAGCCAATAGGGCCAGCCAAGATCGACGGCGAACACCACCATCAGATAGGCGGCGACCATGGAGAACTCGCCCTGGGCGAAGTTCACCACATTGGT
>JAFASC010000122.1 GCA_019244955.1 Methylobacteriaceae bacterium
ACGCGTATCGGCGCATCGTACGTGCGCGGCCGGCTCGCACTGAAGAAGCGCTTCTCGATGGTTGAGGCGCTGGTCGTTCGAAATCTCAGCAAGCGGTTCGGCGGGTTACGCGCCGTGCAGGACCTCAGTTTCTCAGTCAGAGAAGGAGAGACTCTAGCGCTTATCGGTCCGAACGGCGCTGGCAAGACCACCAGTTTCAACCTGGTCACCGGATTCCATCGCGCCGATTCGGGTTCGGTTCTTGCCTTCGGCCGCGAGCTCGTTGGATTGCCGCCTTATCAGGTGTGTGCGCTTGGGGTTGCACGCACGTTTCAGGTTGCACGACCGTTCGGCACGATGACGGTGCTTGCGAATGTCATGACCGGCGCGTTCTTGCGCGACAAGAGCCTCAGCGTCGCTCGCACGCGCGCGCAAAAGGCAATCGCATTCGTAGGTCTCTCGGCCAAGGAGCACGTATCGGCGCGCAGCCTCACGACGATCGATCAGCGTCGTCTCGAAATGGCCCGGGCGCTGGCGACGGAGCCACGGCTTTTGCTGCTCGACGAAGTGATGGCGGGCCTGAACCCGGCGGAGATCGACCAGGCTGTCGCGCTGGTCGGCAAGCTCTCCGAACGCGGCCTCACCATTGTCGTCGTCGAGCACGTCATGCGCGCGATCATGGCTGTTGCTCGTCATATCGTCGTGCTCGATCACGGGCAGAAGATCGCCGAGGGAAGTCCGGGCGAGGTCGTGGCGAATGCGGAAGTCATTCGCGCCTATCTCGGAACCGGCTACGCGCATCCGGCAGCACCCGGAGCCGCGCAGTGCTAGAACTTGCCAATGTAAGCGCGAGCTACGGCGCGGTCCCGGCGCTCACCGAGGTCAGCATCAACGTGCGGGAAGGGGAGGCGGTTGGCCTTTTAGGTGCGAACGGCGCCGGCAAGAGCACGACTCTGCGCACCATCTCGGGCCTCCTGCGCTCTAGATCGGGCGCGATCACGTTCGCGCACAAGAATATCGCTTCGCTGCCGCCATACAAAATAACCGAGCTCGGCATCGCGCACGTGCCCGAAGGCCGCCAGGTTTTTCCCGAACTGACGGTGCAGGAAAACCTCGAGATCGGCGCCTATGTTCCGGCCGCGAAGGCCGAACGCAAACGTTCGCTCGAGCTTGTTCTTGGCATCTTCCCAGTACTCGCGGCGCGCCGCAAGCAGCTTGCCGGCACGATGAGCGGAGGCGAGCAACAAATGCTCGCGGTCGGGCGCGGCCTGATGTTGAAGCCTCGCTTGCTCATGTTGGACGAGCCGTCGCTCGGGCTCGCCCCGGTCGTCACCGACATGACATTTCAGAAAATTCAAGAAATCCACGCCATGGGGACGGCGATCCTGCTCGTCGAGCAGAATGTCAGCCGCGCGCTGCAGCTCGTGCAGCGCGCTTATGTGCTCGAAAGCGGCAGGGTCATCATGCACGGCAGCAGCGCAGAGCTCGCCGGCAACAAGCAAGTCCAGGCTGCTTATTTGGGTGTCTGAGCGACCTACTCGGGACGAGAGTAGTCGATCCTGCAATAGGCGCCGCCCTGATGCTGTTCGACGACCGGATCGCCGGTCGTCTTGCTGGCGAGTTCGTCGGCATATTCGTCGGCGCTCGATTTGGGCGACCAGCCGATCGCCTCGCGATCATCGCCCCTCCACCATGTCATTCGCTTGTTGTTCGACGTGCCCCAGATCTTGATGCAGCCCACCGTCTCGGCCTTGAGTGCACATGCGCAGAGGCCGACGAGATCGTCATAGGAGAGCCAGGTTGCGAGCATGCGTGCATCTGTTGGTTTCGGGAAGCAGGAACCGATGCGTACGAGCACGCTTTCGACCCCGTGCTTGGCAAAATACAGTTCACCCATCAGCTCGCCATAGACCTTCGATAGGCCGTAATAGCCGTCGGGGCGGAACGTGGAATTGAGGTCGAGCACTTCGTCACGGCGATGGAATCCGACCGTGTGGTTAGAAGAGGCGAAAAGCACCCGCGCCTTCGCGCGACGCGCCGCTTCATAGATGTTGTACAGGCCCCGAATATTCGGGCCGATGACTTCGTCGAAGGGGCGCTCGACGGAAATGCCGCCGAAATGCAGGATAGTTGCGCAACCCTCGGCCAGAGCGCGGATGCGGCTCCCGTCAGCGTCGGCGAGATCGGCGAGTTCGAAACTTGCGCCATCGGGAAGCGGCCCGGGAAAGGGCCGGATATCGGTGAGGCGCAAGGTCCAGCTCTGCCGCCCCAGCGCTGCCGCAAGCACGCGGCCGAGCGCGCCCGATGCGCCGGTCAACTAAACGGGCTTCTTCTTCGAACCGCTCGCCACCGACCTCTCCCGTTTGCTTGACGCTGAGCGCCGGCGCACCGTAGACGCTCCGGGCTTTATCGAGTGTCATACATCGGAGGCTTGTGTGGACGAAAGCGCAGCGTGGACACCGGCCTCACGCTACCCTGATCCCGCGGTTCAAATCCTCGACGCCAGTTTCGCGCGCTATCACCTGCCGCTCGCCGCGGTGGAGCGCCTTGCGACCGGGTTTCGCT
>JAFASC010000109.1 GCA_019244955.1 Methylobacteriaceae bacterium
CCCCCCATCGAACTGGTGAGCGTTGTCGCGAGGATCGGCGCGAGCCCGCCGCCGATCGCCGCCGCCACCTGGAAGCCGAGCGAAGCGCCGGTATAGCGCACTTTCGTGCCGAACAGTTCGGGCAGATAGGTCGAGAGAAGACCGAACATCGTGCCGTGGCCGAAGCTCAGCGCAACCGCGATCGTCGCGCCGATCACCCACACGTTTCTGGTCTCGATGAGCCAGAACAGCGGGAAGGCGAACAGGATCGTGAAGATCGTGCCGGCAAAATACAGCGCACGCCGGCCGAAGCGGTCGCTGAGATATCCGAACAACGGAAGCGTGAATACCTCGATCAGCGAACCGATGATGATCGCATTCAGCATCGTGCTCTTCGGCAGCCCGAGCTGCGTCGTCGCGTAGAGGACGACAAACACGGTGACGATATAAACCCACGAGACTTCCGAGATTTTCAGCCCGATCGCCAGCAGGAACGTCTGCGGATGACGCAGGACGACGTCGAGAAATGGCGCTTTGGCAACGTCGCCGCGCTGCTTGATCGCGCTGAACAGCGGCGTCTCCGGCACGCGCGTGCGCACATAAAGGCCGACGCCGAGTAGCACGATGCTGAACAGGAACGGCAGGCGCCAGCCCCAGCTCATGAGGTCGGCTTGCGGCAGCAGAGCGGCCAGCGAAAACGCGAAGGTGGAAGCCGCAACCCCGAGCGGGAAGCCAACCTGGACGAGGCTGCCATAGAGGCCGCGGCGATTGGCGGGCGCGTGTTCGAGCACGATCAATGAGGCGCCGCCCCACTCGCCGCCAAGCCCGATGCCTTGCAGCACGCGCAGCGTGATGAGGAGGATCGGCGCCCACACGCCGATCTGGTTGTAGGTCGGCATGAGACCGATCGCGAACGTGCCAAGCGCGGTGATGATCATCGTGATGATCAGCATGGTCTTGCGGCCGATGCGGTCGCCGTAATGGCCGAACAGCCACGCACCGATCGGACGCGCGAAGAAGCCGGCGGCATACGTGCCGAGCGCCGCGATCGTGCCGGTGATGGGATCGAATTTCGGGAAGAATAATGTGTTGAAGACGAGCGCCGCGGCTGTGCCGTAAATCAGGAAATCATACCATTCGATGATCGTGCCGATCGTGCCGGCGAAGACGACGGAGCCCATGGCCCGATTAGGCGCCCGCGCATAACCGCCGGGCGGAAGATGCATTGCGTCGCTTGCCGAACTCATGACAGCACTCCACGTCTCATTCAGATACAGCCTCGAGGACCTCAGCGAAATCTGCGCCAACGCGGAGCCGCGGGCGGCGAAAGCTCAGGACCGGCACTCAACTATGTGCGTATTCCCAATAAAGCGCGCGGGCGCGCCGGAACATTGGGCCCGGCTGCAGGGCGCGGTGATCGATGCCGACGATCGGCGCCACTTTCGCATAATTGCCGGTGGAGAAAATCTCATCGGCGGTTTCGAAATCGCCATAGGTCAGCGGCTTCTCAACCACTTCTATCCCGGCACCGCGCAATAAGCCGATGACGCGTCGGCGTGTCACGCCGTCCAAGAACGTGCCGTTCGGCACCGGCGTGTAGACCACGCCGTCGCGGGCGAGGAACGCGTTGGCGTTGGCGAATTCGGCGATGTTGCCGTCCACGTCGCGCATCAGGCAATTGCCGAAGCCGCGGGCCTTTGCCTCGATGAGCGCGCGTCCACCGTTCGGATAAAGGCAGCCGGCCTTGGCCTCGACCGGTGCGGTGTCCGGGCTCGGGCGGCGGAACGGGGAGAGCGTTACGTTGGTGCCGACCGGCTCCGGCATCGGCGCCTCGTAGAGCGAAAGACACCAATTCGTCGAACCCGGATCGAACAAGACGCCGCCGCCGAAGCCGCTTTCGGCCCAATACATCGGCCGGATATAAAGCTCTGCCTCGTTGGCGAAGCGCCGGCGCCCGTCGGCGACCAGCTCGCGCCAAGTGTCGACAGATACGGCCGCGTTCAAGCCGAAATTTGCGGCCGACTTGTTCACCCGCTCAAGATGCAGATCGAGGTCGGGCGCCACCCCCTCGAAGGCGCGCGCGCCGTCGAACACGCTCGAGCACAGCCACGCGGCGTGGGTGCGCACACCCATGATAAGCGTGTTGCCGCGATGCCAATCGCCCTCGAAAAAGGTCCAGGTCTCGCTTGGTGCTTGCATATCAGCCGCCTCTTTGCACCAAGCGTACCGCCAAATCCTGTGTCGAACTGACGCGGACCGCCTTTTCCTCGGGCGCCGATTTGATCGCGCCGTTCCGGAATGAAGCAGCCCGGCGCGGCGTAATGCTTGCAAGCGGGCTTTCGCCAGGGGTATGCGTCCGCATTAGTGAGTGCCATGCGTAAAGAGACAATCGCGGTCCACGGCGGCTTCGAGCACGATCCGACCACGCACGCAGTCGCGGTGCCGATTTACCAGACCGTGGCTTATGCGTTCGACAGCGCCGACCACGGCGCGGCTTTGTTCAACCTCGAAGCCGAGGGCTTCCGCTACAGCCGGATCAGCAATCCGACGGTGGACGTGCTCGAGCGCCGCATTGCGGAGCTTGAAGGCGCGCATGCCGCGCTTGCCGTCAGCACCGGCCAGGCGGCGCTTTATTACGCGATCGCAACGCTCGCCGATTGCGGCGGCAACATCGTCTCGGTGCCGCAGCTCTACGGCACGACCCACACGCTGTTCTCCCATATCCTGCCGAAACAAGGCATTACCTGCCGCTTTGCGGCAAGCGACCGGGCTGAGGACATCGCGCGGCTGATCGACGCGAACACGCGCGCCGTCTTCTGCGAGTCGATCGGCAACCCCGCGGGAAACATCTGCGACATCGAGAGATTGGCGGAGGTCGCGCATGCCGCAGGCGTGCCGCTTATCGTCGACAATACGGTGGCGACGCCGATCCTGTTGCGGCCGATCGAATACGGCGCCGACATCGTCGTCCATTCGCTGACGAAGTTCATGGGCGGGCACGGCACCACGCTCGGCGGCGCACTGGTCGATTCCGGCAACTTCCCTTGGCGCGATCACGCCGCGCGCTACCCGATGTTTTGCGAGCCCGACGCGTCGTATCACGGCCTCGTCTATGTCGATCATTTCGGGCCCGCAGCTTATGTCGCACGCGCCCGCAGCGTCTATCAGCGCACGACCGGCGCGGCTTTGTCGCCGCTGAACGCTTTTCTGCTTCTGCAGGGCATCGAGACGGTGGCGCTGCGGGTCGAGCGCCATGTCGAGAATGCGCGCAGGGTCGCGGAATTCCTGCGCAGGGATTCGCGCGTCGCCTGGGTGAATTACGCCGGCTTCGAAGACAGCCCGCATTATGCGATGGCGCGAAAATACCTTGCCGGACAGGCGTCCTCGCTTCTCACCTTCGGCATCAAGGGCGGATTTGCCGCGGGATGCGCCTGCTACGACGCGCTGAAGCTCATCAAGCGGCTCGTCAATATCGGCGACGCGAAATCGCTCGCCTGCCATCCCGCGTCGACCACGCATCGCCAGATGTCGCCGGAAGAACAGAAGAACGCCGGTGTGATGCCGGAAACCATCCGCCTCTCAATCGGCATCGAGCATGTCAGCGACATCATTGCCGATCTCGATCAGGCGCTCGCTGCCGCGCATGCGGGCGCCCTGTCAGTTCGGGCGGCGGAATGAACGCCATGGCGCGTCCCCGGTCCGAAGCGAAAGCGCCGATCACAATCGGCCTCGTCAACAACATGCCCGATGCGGCACTGCTCGCGACCGAACGGCAGTTCATGCGCCTCGTCGAACCCGCCAGCGAGGCGGGGGATGTGCGCTGGCGCCTCTTCTACCTGCCGGAAATTGCCCGTGGCGCCGTCGCGCGCATGCAGATCAGCGCCCGCTACGCGCCGATCGACGCGTTGCCTCAGGCAGGAATCGATGCGCTGATCGTCACCGGCTGCGAGCCGATCAAGCCTAGTCTCGCAGACGAGCCCTATTGGCCGAGCCTCGTGCGCCTGATCGAGTGGTCGAAGACAAGCACGCTATCGACCATCTGGTCCTGTCTTGCGGCACATGCGGCGGTTCTGCATCTCGACGGCGTGGTGCGCGAAAAGCTGCCCGAGAAACTCGTCGGCGTCTATGCCTTCGAGCCCGTATCGAAGCACCCATTGCTGCGCGGCATCACCGAGCCCGTGCACGTTCCGCATTCGCGGTTGAATGGGCTCGAGGCCGCCGACCTTGCCGAATGCGGCTACGAGCTCCTGACGCATTCGCGTGAGGCCGGGGTCGACGCTTTCGCAAAGAAGTACGAGAGTTTGTTCGTGTTTTTGCAAGGCCATCCCGAATATGAGGTGGACAGCCTCTATCGCGAATATCGCCGCGACCTGACGCGCTATGTCGCCGGCCAGCAGCAGAAATGTCCAGCATTGCCGCAGCATTATTTCGATCGGCAAGCGAGCCGCGCTCTCACCGCATTCTCGGAGCAGGCGCGCTCGGCAAGATCGGCCGCGATTTTGGAGCACTTCCCGCTCATCGAAGCGGATCGGCTGAGCCGCGCCGATTGGCACGCCTCGGCCGCACGCTTCTTCTCGAACTGGATCGGCTATATCGCAGCCGCGAAGGCAGAACGGACGCGTGCCGCGCCTGAGAGCGTTGCGGCGCCGCGGCGGAGGAGGTCGCTGGCAGAACGCGCCGATTTGATCTAGTCAGGCAGGAGCCCACCTGGCCGGGCCGCTTTCAGGACATGACCGGCAGCGACGACACATCGCCTCTTCCGCCAGACACAAAACTTACGCGCACCAAGCAGACATGGGCGCGCCAAGGCAAATTCCTGACCGGCCGGCACGCGCGCCCGGATTCGGAGCGCCTGCCGCCTGGCCAGCACATCGTCAAGGACTGGCCGGTGCTCGATCTAGGCGTCGTGCCGAGCATCACGCGCGACCATTGGCGGCTCGACGTCGGCGGCGCCGTCGAGCACCCGATCTCGTGGAATTGGATGGAATTCGAGGCACAGCCGCAAACACAGGAAGTCTCCGATATCCATTGCGTTACGACCTGGTCGCGCTACGACAACCAATGGCAGGGCTTGGCGACGCGCGATCTGCTCGCGAAAGTCATGCCGAGCGACGACGCCGCCTTCGTGATCCTCACAAGCTACGACGGCTACACGACGAACCTGCCGCTCGAGGATTTTGCCGCCGAAGATGCGATGATCGCCCACAGCTGGCAGGGGCAGCCGCTGCCGGCCGAGCATGGCGGGCCGGCGCGGCTCGTCGTGCCGCATCTTTATTTCTGGAAAAGCGCGAAATGGCTGCAGAAGATCGAGATCGCGACGCGCGATCACCCGGGTTTTTGGGAGGTCCGCGGCTATCACAATCGCGGCGATCCCTGGGCGGAGCAGCGCTATTCGGAATAACGTGCGTCAATAACGGGAGGTCAACGTGAAGCAGGAAAGTGATCGTCCTTCGGCGGCCTCTCGCAGGCGATTTTTGCAGGGCGCGGTCGTCGGCGGAGTCGCGGCAAGCGCTCTCTCCCGCGACGCGATCGCGGAGACCGCAAAAGCGGCGGACAATCTGCCGCCCAATGTTCCCGAATGGATGAAGACCCCCGGCGACCCCGCCGGCAGTCAGCCCTACGGCACGCCTTCCGAATACGAAAAGAATGTCGTCCGACACGTCCCGAAAAACGCGCCGCAATATCTTTCCGCGGCGAGCCGGACACCGCTGCAGGATCTCGACGGCATCATCACACCGAACGGTTTGTTCTATGAGCGCCACCACGGCGGCGTCCCGAACATCGATCCGGCGCAGCACCGTTTGGTCTTGCATGGGCTCGTCGAGAAGCCGCTGATCTTCACGATGGAAGACATCCGGCGCTTCCCCTCGCAATCGCGCATCCACTTCCTCGAATGCTCCGGCAATCCAATCTATACGAAGCCCTACGGCAAGACCGCGTCCGATCTGGTCGGGCTTTTGAGCTGCGCCGAATGGACCGGCGTCAGCCTAAAACTGGTGTTGCAGGAAGCCGGCCTGAAGCCGGAGGCGAAATGGGTCGTCGCCGAAGGCGCCGATGCCGCCGCGATGACGCGCTCGATCCCGATCGAGAAATGTCTCGACGATGCGATGCTCGTCTACAGCCAGAACGGCGAGCGCCTGCGCCCGCAACAAGGTTATCCCTTGCGCATTCTCTTGCCCGGCTTCGAAGGCAACATGAATGTGAAATGGTTGCGGCGTCTGAAGGTCACCGCAGAGCCCGTCTATTCGCGCGAGGAGACCTCGAAATATACCGATCTGATGGCCGATGGCGTCGCGCGCGAATTCACCTTCTACATGGAAGCGAAGTCGATCATCACGCGGCCCTCAGGCGGCCAGCGTCTCGCCGCCCCGGGCTTCCACGAGATCACCGGCATTGCGTGGAGCGGACACGGCAAGATCAGACGCGTCGACATCTCCCTTGATGAGGGGAAAAGCTGGCAGGAAGCGCAATTGCAGGAACCGATACTCACGCGCGCTATAACGCGCTTCAGATTTCCGTGGCACTGGGACGGTAAACCGGTCGTCATCCAAAGCCGCGCGACCGATGAGACCGGCTACGTGCAGCCGACGCTCGCCGAGCTCGTTTCGGTGCGCGGCGAGAACTCGTTCTATCATAACAATGCTATCTGGCCCTGGCGGATTGCAGCAAATGGCGAGATCAGCAATGCGCAAGCGTAATGCCGGCTTGTCCTCGATGACGGTGCTTCTCGCAGCCTGTACATGGCAGGTGTACGTGCCGGCACAGGCGCAGGAGCGCTACGCAATCGGCCGCGACGCGACGCCGGCCGAGATCGCCGCCTGGAACATCGATGTCGGCGGCAACAACGGGTCGAACCTGCCGCCCGGCAGCGGCACGGTCGAGCGCGGGCGCGCGGTTTACGCCGAACAATGTGCCTCGTGCCACGGCGAGAAGGGGCAAGGCGGGATTGGCGATCGCCTTGTCGGCGGCGAGGGAACGCTGGCCTCGCCGAAGCCGGTGAAGACGGTCGGCAGCTACTGGCCCTACGCGCCGACTTTGTTCGATTATATCAGGCGCGCGATGCCGATGAACGCGCCGCAATCGCTAAGCGATCCCGATGTCTATGCGGTCTCGGCCTACGTGCTGCATATGAACGGGCTGCTCCCCTCGGATGCCACGCTCGATGCGAAGAGTCTCAGCGCGATCAAAATGCCGAACCGGGACAAGTTCGTCGGCGATCCGCGGCCGGATGTGAAGTGAGAGGCTGCGCGGAGGGCTGTCGAAGCGCACCCCCTCATCCTGAGGAGCGCCGCAGGCGCGTCTCGAAGGATGCGGCAAAGGCTTGTTCGTCTGCCACATCCTTCGAGACGCCGCTTCGCGGCTCCTCAGGATGAGGGGGAAGGAAGGGCAAATCGCCGCTAATGCCGCTTCTTTCTTCGCGCAGCCAGGGCGGGCAGAGAATCGTACTCACCACGGATCAGCGCCTCCTTCTTAGCGCGAGACCAACCTTTGATTTGCCGTTCGAAAGAGACTGCTTCGTCGACCCTTTCGAAGAATGCGGAAAACACGATCGAAACGGGCCGGCGAGAAAACGTGTAACAGGTCGGATCGATTCCCTGTGCATGCTCGCTCACGCGCGCTTCGACTTCGCGACGCGTTATTCCGGTGTAGTAACTTCCGTCATTGCAGAGAAGAATGTAGACGGACGCGCGCACGAACAAAGCCTACCTTCGTACCGGCCGCCACACCACCCTCATCCTGAGGAGGTCCGAAGGACCGTCTCGAAGGATGGGCAAACACAACGCCCTTTGACGATCCTTCGAGACGCCGCTTCGCGGCTCCTCAGGATGACGGGCCCACAGAAACAAAAAGGGCGCCCCGAACGGGACGCCCTCCGTAACCTGAACCAAAACGCGCTGATTACGCCGCCTTCGATTCCACGACCCGCGGCCCACCGGCCTTGCCGATCGGGATCTGACGCGGCTTCTGCGCCTCGGGGATCTCGCGCACGAGATCGACGTGCAGCAAGCCATTCTCGAGGCTCGCGCCGGTCACCTGAACATGGTCGGCAAGCGAGAAGCGGCGCTCGAAGGCGCGCGCGGCAATGCCCTGATAGAGGACTTCGGAGCGCACGTCGCCTTCGGCGCGCTGCTCTTTCGAGCCCTTGATCGTCAGGGTGTTTTCGCGGCTCTCAAGCGAGAGTTCGTTCTCCGCGAAGCCGGCGACGGCGACGGTAATGCGATAGGAATTCTCGCCGGTGCGCTCGATGTTGTAGGGCGGATAGGTCGGCGCGGGTTCGGCGCCGGTCGCCTGGTCGAGCAACGAGAACAGCCGGTCGAAGCCGACGGTCGAGCGGTAAAGGGGGGAGAGGTCGTAAGAACGCATTGCATATCCTCCATTTCGAAGCGACATGCGGCGCACCCGAGAACGGGCACCATTGCACCGGCCGAAGAGCGCCGTCGTCATCAAGCGCGTCCGTTATGGCCCGCGCTGATTATCGAGTTAGGAACTGCGTTTTTTCGTCGCAAGAGGCCGCCGCGAAATTTTTTCAGGCGCGCGCTTTGCCCCAGCCGGAGCGAATCAAAGCCGCCGCGCAGATCGCCGCGTAGGCGACAGACGAGGCCGCCACCAGCCCGAACAGGACGCCCAAACCGACGTTGAAGCGGGTCACTGCGATCCAGCCGATGACCGCCGCAATGATCAGCCGCAGCGTGCCGGCGAGGAACGGCCACAGGATCGTGCCGGCGCCCTGGCTGGCGAAGTAGATGAGCAGGCCTAGCCCGACGAAGCCGTAGAAAGGCCCGACCTCGCGCAGGTAGAGCGCCCCCGTCGCCAGCACCGCCGGCTCGTTGGTGAACAGCCCCATCCAGGCCTGCGGCAGGACGGCGACGAAGAGCCCGATCGCCTCGAGAACCAGCGCGGCGAAGATCGCGCCGGTCCAGGCGATGCGGCGGGCCCGCTTGAGCTGCCCGGCGCCGACATTGGTGCCAACCATGGTGACCAACGCGGTGCCGAGCCCGAACATCAGCGGGATCATGACGTAGTCGAGCCGTGACGCCGTACCGTAGCCGGCGAGCGCCTCGATGCCGAAGGCGCCGACCGCGCCGGTGACAAGAACCACCGTCAGGTTGCTCTGCAGCGTGCCGAGCGCCGAGAGGAGGCCAACGCGCAGAATGTCCTTCAACAGCCGCCATTCGAGCCTGGCCCAGCGCAGGTTCAACCCGGCATAGCCGCTGCGCAGGTAGAAGAAGAGGACGATGGTCGAGCCGAGATAGTAGAGCAGGATGGTCACGCCCGCGCCCGCCACCTCGAGGCGCGGAAACGGCCCGAAGCCGAAGATGAAGGCGGGCGAGAGCGGGATCGTCAGCGCGCTGCCGGCAAGGATGATCCAGGCCGGCGCCTTGACGTTGCCGACGCCGCGCAAGGCCGCGGAGGCGAGGTTGGTCAACCAGATCAGGATCGCGCCGACGAAGATCAGGGCCGAATAGAGCACCGCCGCATCGAGCGCCGCGCCACGGCCGCCGAGGGCACGGTAGAGCGGCGGGCCGAAGGCGAGCGCGCCGGCCATGAACATCAGGCCGGCGATAATCGCGATGATCATCGCGTGAAAAAGCAGCGCGTCGGCATCCGCGCGCCGCCCCGCGCCGATCGCGCGCGCGATCGACGAGGCGACCCCGCCGCCGACGCCGCCGTTCGACATCATCTGCATCAGCATGAGGACGGGAAAGACGAGCGCGACACCGGCCAGAGCTTCGGTGCCGAGGAAACTCACGTAAAAAGTTTCGGCGATACCGACCAGCGTCTGCGCAATGAGGACCGCGATTGTCGGCACGGCAAAGCGCAGCATCGTGGGGAGGATCGGTCCCTCCAGCATCGCTTGCCGCAAGGGAAGTCGCTGCGCCGGCGCTGGACTTGGCGCGGGCACCGCATCGACCGCGACTGCATGCATGAGAGCCCGCATCCTAAGTTCCCGCTGTGGACGTTAGCTGTATATGCAGCTATTATGCTTCCGGTCAATTCGGACGCTCGCCAGCACCAGGCATGGCAGCTATGTTCGCGCCCATGAAACGATCTGAGATGCCGACTGAAACCGGAGATGCAAACCCGGCATCCCCCGGCTGCACCTGCCGCCGGCTTCGCCGCATGGCGCGCCTCGTCACTCAGCTTTATGACGACGCCCTATCCGCGCACGATCTGACCATCGCGCAATTCGGGCTGATGACGGCCATCGCGGAGCACCGTGCGCGACAAGCGAAGGACATTTCGATCGGCGCGCTCGCCAACATCGTCGGGCTCGATCCGACGACGCTCAACCGCAATCTCAACACGCTGCAACGAGACAATCTGGTCGAGGTCCGGCCGGACAAGAAGGATCGGCGCGTCCGCGCGGTAGCGCTCACCGCCAAGGGGCGGCTCCGGCTCAAGGCCGCCGTACCCGCGTGGCGCGCGGCGCAGGCCGATCTCGAACGCCGGCTCGGGACCGATGCGACGCTGGCACTGAACGACAGCCTGGACCGGTCGCGCGATCGACTCATCGCGAGCCTGAGGCCAGCGGCCTGTACGGAGCCGCAGACTTCCCATTCCGGCGCCGCGCGGGCATAAAGCCGCGCTTCGCCGGACGCCCGTTCAGCATGGAAATCTTCCCCACCCCGGACAATCCCGCGCCCCCGGGTGCGATCGTCTCCCCCGTTCGCACAGCTGATGACATCTTGTTGCGCGCCGTGCGCTGGGTGCCGGCAGGAGTGCCGCTCGGCACCGTCGCGGTGTTCGCCGGCCGCAGCGAGTTCATCGAGAAATATTTCGAGGTTATCGGCGAGCTCCTGGCCCGCGGATTTGTCGTCGTGGCAATGGACTGGCGCGGCCAGGGCCTCTCGGACCGCGACCTCCGGGACTCGCGCAAGGGCCATGTCGACGACTTCGCCTTCTACGAGCGCGACCTAGACGCGCTGCAGCAGCAGGTGCTGCAATTCCTCTGTCCGCAGCCATGGTTTGCGCTTGGCCATTCGATGGGCGGCGCCATTCTGCTGGCGCAAGCGCGCGCCGGGCGCTCGCCGTTTGCGCGCCTCGTTCTCTCGGCGCCGATGATCGACGTTTACCGCCTCCGCTTCCCGCGGCTGGTGCGCGCGCTGGCCGAGGGGCTCGATATGGTCGGGCTCGGCACAGCTTTCGTGCCCGGAGGCTCGCGGACCGGCGCCCAAGAGCGCGCCTTCGAGGGCAATGTGCTTACCTCCGATGCCGCACGCTTCGAGCGGACCGCCAACAGCATCAAGGCAACACCGCGACTCGGACTTGGCGACCCCACTGTCGGATGGCTCAACGCGGCCTTCCGGCTGATGGACGAGTTTTCCGATGCGGAATATCCGCGCCGGATTTTCACGCCGACGCTGGTCTTTGGGGCCGGCGAAGACCGCGTCGTTTCGCTGCCTGCCCTCGAACGCTTCGCGACGCGTCTGAAAGTCGGGCGACTGATCGTCATCCCGGAGTCACGGCACGAAATCCTGATGGAGCGCGATCCCATCCGCGCGCAATTCTGGGCGGCGTTCGACGCGTTCATTCCCGGCCAGCATTTGTCCGTTGCCGCGCTTGAGGCGGAGGCGGAGGCGAAGCGCGCGCTCCAATCTCGGCGGCGCTGGTTCTGGCGCCGCCAGGCAGCCTAATCGCGCGCGAAAGCGTGGCGTCCGGCTCCATGCTGCAGCGCGTTGACTCACCCTAGGGCCCCGATTACCACGGGCGCCACAGCGCCCGCGGCGCTCGGGAGCTCTCGATGAAAATATTGGTCCCGGTCAAAAGGGTCATCGATTTCAACGTGAAGGTTCGCGTGAAGAGCGACGGCTCGGGTGTCGAACTCGCCAACGTGAAAATGTCGATGAATCCGTTCGACGAGATCGCCGTCGAGGAGGCCTTGCGGCTGAAGGAAGCCGGCAAAGCCACCGAGATCATCGTCGTCTCGATCGGGCCGCAGCAGGCTTCGGAGACGATCCGCACCGGCCTCGCCATGGGTGCCGATCGCGGCATTCTCGTCAAAACCGATCAGCCGCCGGAGCCGCTTGCGGTCGCCAAAATCCTCAAAGCCATCGCTCAGGAGGAGCAGCCGGGGCTTGTCATAATGGGCAAGCAGGCGATCGACGACGATTGCAACCAGACCGGCCAGATGCTCGCCGCTCTTCTCGGCTGGGCGCAGGGAACATTCGCGTCGAAAGTGGCGATCGACGGCGAGAAGGTCGATGTCACGCGCGAGGTCGATGGCGGCTTGCAGACCGTCACGTTGAAAATGCCTGCGGTCGTGACGACCGACCTGCGCCTCAACGAGCCGCGCTACGCCTCGCTGCCGAATATCATGAAGGCCAAGAAGAAGCCGATCGCCGACAAGACGCCGGCCGATTACGGCGTCGACGTCGCGCCGCGGCTAAAAGTTTTGAAAACGGTCGAGCCGCCGGGCCGCAAGCCCGGCGTGAAGGTCGCCTCCGTCCAGGAGCTCGTTGCCAAACTCAAGAACGAAGTCGGAGTGATCTGATGGCGACCCTCGTTCTCGCCGAGGTCCACGGCACCAAGCTGAATGAGGCTACGGCAAAGGCGGTCACTGCCGCCGCGGACATCGGTCAGCCCGTGCATGTCGTCGTCGTCGGCGAGAATGTCCGCGGCGCAGCCGAAGAAGCCGCAAAGATCGCCGGCGTCGAGAAGGTGCACCTCGCCGAGGGCCCCGAATACGCTCACCAGCTCGCCGAACCCGTCGCGGCGCTCCTGGCAAAGATGGCCGAGCACCATCCCGTGATCGTCGCCCCCGCGACGAGCGCAGCGAAGAACATCATGCCGCGCGTCGCTGCCCTCCTCGACGTGATGCAGATTTCCGAGATCAGCAAGGTCGTCTCGCCCGATACGTTCGAGCGGCCGATCTATGCCGGCAACGCGGTCCAGACGGTGCAGACCTCGGATGCCAAAAAGGTGATCACCGTGCGCACCGCCGCGTTCAAGGCGACAGGCGAGGGCGGCAATGCGGCAATCGAACCTGTCGAGGCAGCCGGCGACCCGGGCGTCTCCAGCTTCAAGGAAGAGAACCTGGCGAAATCCGACCGCCCCGAGCTCGCCGGCGCCAAGATCATCATCTCCGGCGGCCGCGCCATGCAGAATGCGGAGAACTTCAAGACCTATATCGAGCCGATTGCCGACCGGCTCGGCGCCGCCATGGGAGCCTCGCGCGCCGCGGTCGATGCCGGCTACGCACCGAACGACTGGCAGGTCGGGCAGACCGGCAAGGTCGTCGCGCCGGACCTCTATGTCGCGGTCGGCATATCCGGCGCGATCCAGCATCTCGCCGGCATGAAGGATTCGAAGGTCATCGTCGCCATCAACAAGGACGAGGAAGCGCCAATCTTCCAGGTCGCCGATTACGGCATAGTCGGCGACCTCTTCAAAGTGCTACCCGAGCTCGACAAGGAACTCGAGAAGGCAGGCCGTTGATGCCGCTCGCCTTTACCGCAGTGCAATGTTGCTTATGATGTGCGCTGTGTCGCAAAGGTCCAGGTGAGGAGATGAGCGCCGAAATCCGCAGAGTAGGAGTGATCGGCGCGGGCCAGATGGGCAAAGGCATCGCCCAGGTCTGCGCGATCGCGGGGCTCGATGTAAACCTCAACGACGTTTCCGACGACCGCATCAAGGAAGCGCTGAGCGATATCGACACCGCGATGGCGCGCGACATCGAACGCCACCGTCTCGACGACAGCGCGCGCGCGGTGGTGCATCAGCGCATCAAGCCGGCGACGGATTTCGCCGCGTTCCACGATTGCGACATCGTAATCGAGGCGGCGACGGAGAACGAGGAAACAAAGCGCCAAATCTTTCGCGAGCTTTGTCCGGCGCTGAAGCCGGAGGCGATCATCGCCTCGAATACATCCTCGATCTCGATCACACGGCTCGCTTCGATCACCGACCGGCCGGAACGCTTCATCGGCATCCATTTCATGAATCCCGTACCGCGCATGCAGCTCGTCGAGCTCATCCGCGGCATCGCCACTGAAGACTCCACTTACGAAAGCTCGCGCGACTTCGTCCTGAAACTCGGCAAGACCGTCACCGTCTCCGAGGATTTCCCGGCTTTTATCGTCAATCGCATTCTTCTGCCGATGATCAACGAAGCGATCTACACGCTTTACGAGGGCGTGGGCTCGGTCGATTCGATCGACACCGCGATGCGGCTTGGCGCCAACCATCCGATGGGCCCGCTGCAGC
>JAFASC010000243.1 GCA_019244955.1 Methylobacteriaceae bacterium
CGCGCGAGATAACCCGCTTGCGGCGCCATTCACACCTTGGAAAAGAGCGCAAGTTTGAAATCGGGATCAGCGCCGAGCAGCGAAGCGCGGTGCCCCAGCGCGCGGGCAAGTACCCCTGTACGACATTCGTACTCGGCAGATCGCTGATCGTATAACGTGCGCCCATTGTGCGAGCATAAAACGCATTTCGGCCGAGCCCCGCACCGATCTCTAGAATGCGGGCGTCAGGATTGCGCTCTGCTAACCCTAGATGCGGGCGTCTGACCTATCACGCGCCTACGACGGCACGACAAGCGCCTGCGGCGCGGCTTGGGCCAGCCGCTTCTCCAACCAATTCAGCTCGCGACCGTTGGTGTGTTCCATTTGCGTGAGCACCTCTTCGAATTCCCTGTCGCGCAAGGCCTGTGCGGCCTGCTTCAAAGCTCGAATCGCGATGAGGCTCTCGTTGACGAGAAGCCATAGGTCGTGCAGCTCGCGCAAAAGCGTGAACCCGGTTGACACACGTTCGTGGATCAGCGCTTTCGTCAACCGTTCCGGCTCGCCCTCCGGTCGTGTGCCGTAGTGCTCGATAAACGGCCGCAGATGCTTGAGACCGGTTGACGCCCACTCGATGAAAGTGGCGCATTCGGCCTGGAGATCGGGCACCTCCGGGTGGTTCCGGCGGGCTTGCGTGAACGCCTTCACGAGCCGATTTTCGCTTGCCTCCAAAATGCCGAGGTAATCGGGAATGTGCGACCGGGCGGGGCCGCCGCGCTTGGCGAATGCGAGCGCTTCATGAGCAGCCTCAGCAACCCTGCCGGTCACCGCCGCGATGAAGCCGTGTTCCGCAGCCGATCCGGTCAGGGCCGGTTGCGCTGTAGACTTGGAGACCTTCTCCAGTTTGACAGCGGCATATTTGAAATGCGGCTGCTTCGACACGGGGTCCCATTCGTAGAGCGTCAATTCGTTGGCGGCGCGCGAGCGGCCCGGCTCGTCCCAATAGCCATAATGGAAGGGAAGGAACGCTTCGCCTTCCAACATGCCGCCGATCCGCGCCGGAGCTTCCGCCGCTCCACGACGCGAAGTGGCACGTATGAGGTCGCTCTCTTCGATACCTAACCGCGCGGCATCCGCCTCAGCGATCTGAATGAACGCATCGGGCGCCGCCTTCTGCAGCGCCTGCGCGCGAGCGGTCTTGGTGCGCGTATGGAAATGATGCACGACACGGCCGGTCGTCAGCATGATCGGGTACTCGGCATCGGCTGTTTCGTGCGGCGGCCGGTAATGCGTGGCTTTGAGGAAGGCGCGTCCTTTTGGGTTGTTGGCGCGGTAATGCTCGGGATCGACCTCGCCGCCTGTGACGAGATCGTGTCCGTAGGTTTCGCACACCTCCGGATCGGTCGGAAATACATGATCGACATAGAGCCGCCGTGTCCCCTCGGGATTGGCCTCGTTGCAAGGCCACTGAATGCCGGAGCCGCCGGTGAGCTTCCCGTATGAGAGGCCGGTATAATCGCAGGGGCGGCCGCGCGTGCATCTCTTCCACGCCTCAAACGCGTCTTCCGGCGTCGTCCATTTGACTAGCGGCGCGCCGTCCTTGTCGCGGAAATCCATGCGCCGCGCATAATCGAGCCATATGTCGAAATCCGAGCGCGCCTCGCCAGGCGGCTCGACCGCCTTGTGGCTGATATGCACCGTGCGGTCGACGTTGGTGAAGGTGCCGGTCTTCTCCGCCCAGATCGCGCAGGGAAGCACGACGTCGGCGAGACGCGCGGTCTCGGTCATGAACGCGTCCTGCACGATGACGAACACGTCCTCGCGACTGAGAATATCGCGGACCTTCGCCAAGTCCGGCAGCGACACCGCCGGATTTGTCGCGCTGATCCAAAGCATGCGGATCGAGCCTTTCTCCGCATGATGGAACATTTCGAGCGCGTGTGTCGGCGGAGCCCAATGTGGGATGATCGCGGGATCCACGTTCCAAATTCGGGCCAGTTCCTCAACGTGCTTCGGATTGTCCCAATTGCGGAAGCCGGGCAGATCGCCGTCGGCGCCGCATTCCCTATTGTTCTGCGCCGTCGGCTGCCCATTCATCTGCAGAATTGCACAGCCTGCTTTTCCGATGAGGCCGCGCACCAGATTGATGTTGTTGACCTGCACGGCGGCCGCGGTCGCCTGCATCGACTGGTAGACGCCCTGCAGGCACGTCGAGACCAGGGTCGGTGTTTCGCCGAGGATGCGCGCTGCTTCGCGCAGGTCGGAAGCGGCAATCCCGGAAATCTCTTCGAAGCGCTCCGTCGGGTATTTCGATACGGTCGACTTCAAGGTCTCGAAACCGGTCGTGTGCGCATCGATGAAAGCGCGATCGATTTGCCCGTTTGCGACGAGCAGATTCAAGAGCCCGTTCAGCACGGCGACATTGGTGCCGATGCGCGGGGCTAGATGCAGGTCGGCTTCTTCGGCCGAGGAAGTGCGGCGCGGGTCGACGACGATCAGCTTTGGGGGTTTCGGACCGCGGCGGCGGTCGAGCACCCGACTCCACAGTACCGTGTCTGTTGCAGCCATGTTGTGGCCGACCATGAACAGGCAGTCCGTTTCATCGATATCGAAATAGCCGCCGGGCTGACCGTCGGAGCCGAACGTTTCCTTGAGCGCCGCTGCCGCCGTCGCCGTGCACAAGCGCGTGTTGCCGTCCATATGCGGTGTGCCGAGCCCCGCCTTCCCGATAATCGACAACGTGTAATATTCCTCGAGCATGAGCTGCCCGGAGGTGTAGAAGCCGATCGCGCTCGCGGTGTACTGGTCGCGGATATCGCGCGTACGCTGGACGATCAAATCCATCGCCTCGTCCCAACTTGCCGGCTTGAGCGTGCCCTTGCGCTTCACCAATGGCCGGGTCAGCCGGTCGGGACTGTTGTTCGCTTCCCAGCCGTGCAGGCCTTTGGGCCCGAGCCGCCCGCGGTTCACGTCGTCGGCAGCGCGGCCGCGCACGCCAACAATCCTGCCGTCCTTCACACCAATATCGAGCGCGCAACCATTCGAGCACAACACACAGGCCGACTGCACCCAACGTTGTGGGTCCGCTAGCGTGCGTTCATCGACTCGTACCGGCCAGGCGCCTTCGCCTCGATAGGGGCTGCGTTCGCCCCAAATGTTTGTAATCGAATCGCGCGTAATCCGAGGCATGCGATGTTCCAAGCGGACATACAACGAGCGGAGAAGTGGGTCGTTCCGAGGGGACTTTCGCCCTCGAACAACTCGCGCAAAGGTGCCCTTGCCAAGGTGCTTCCTTGCCGCTCCTCCCGCGGCTAGTCTCGCGCCTCTGTCCAAGCGACGCCTCTCTTCCTGCCGCGGAGCGGGAAACCGGTGCGTTCGCTAACTTCGGAGGGAGGACAGGATGCGGGCTGTGATCGTCGGTGCCGGAATGGGTGGGCTGATGACGGCATTGGCGCTGCGACAGTCCGGCGTCTTCGCATCCGTTGATATCTACGAGCAAACCAAGGTGCCGAGCACCGCCGGCGCCGGGTTGAACGTGCCGCCGAACGGGGCGCGGATTTGTCGGTGGCTCGGG
>JAFASC010000302.1 GCA_019244955.1 Methylobacteriaceae bacterium
TGACGCGTGAGAGGCCATGTCATTGCGAGGAGGCATCGTCCGAAGTCGGCTATAGCCGACTTCGAAAAAGGGCCGACGAAGCAATGCAGGGGCAAAATCTGCAATCGCGGAAGCCTTTGCCCCTGGATTGCTTCGCTGCGCTCGCAATGACGTGCGGCGCTGCACGGGTGACGCTGCGCCGCAATGAAGGAGGTCCCCGGCGCAGCTAGTGACGGCAAGAAGTCAACGACGTATGCTTAGGGGTAGTCCCGGGGGCCCCCAGCCGGCAGGTTGACGGCCCCACCCGGGAGCGCATGCGCCCCCGAGGTGTCCATGGCGTTTGAATGCCGTGCCTGCCGCGCCGAGAACGAGCCCGGCGACAGCTTTTGCCACCGATGCGGCGAGCGCCTTCAGATCGTCTGCGCGGAATGCGGCCAGCCCGCCAAACCGACGAGCCGGTTTTGTTCGCGTTGCGGCGCCGCCTTTGCGCAGCAATCGGCGAAACCGCCACTTCGGGAGCAGTTCGACGCGCTGCGCTCGGGCGGCGGCGAACGCAAATACATAAGCGTGCTTTTTGCCGACCTGAAAGACTCGACGGCGCATGTCCAAGGCCAGGATCCCGAGGCGACGCTGCGACGCATCGCTCCCGTCCTGGCGCTGATGAGCGCCGCCGTCCATGAACATGATGGCGTCGTCGCAGAGACTTTGGGGGATGGCGTGCTGGCTCTGTTCGGCGCGCCGAAACCGCTCGAGGACCATGCGGTGCGCGCGTGTCTTGCCGGGCTCGCCATGCAGCAGAAGATCGCCGAGCTCGACGATCCGTCGGTGAGTATCCGCGTCGGCATTCATTCCGGCGAGGCCATCGTCAAGGCCGTCGATGCGACCCTCACGCAGAAGCTCGGCGCCATCGGCGAGGTCGTTCATTTCGCCAATCGCATCGAGCAACTCTGCGCCCCGGGCGACGTCACGATCAGCGAAGCCGCGTTCAAGCAATCACGACAATATGTCGATGCGCATTCGCTTGGCTTGAAACAAGCCAAGGGATTTTCCGAGCCGATCGAGGTCTATCGGGTCGCCGGACTGCGTAGCGCGCCGGCAAGCAGCATTTTCAGGACACGCGAGCACCTGCAGCCCTTGGCTGGGCGCGTCGACGAGATCGCGCAGCTTGAGGCAGCTTTGGAGAGTGCCGCACGCGGGCAGGCATGCGTCGTCGCTCTCATTGGCGAGGCCGGCGTCGGTAAAAGCCGCATCTCCTACGAGTTTCTGGAGAGCTGCCGACGCCGCGACATCAGCATTCTGGAGGCGCGCGCGGCGCCCTTCGGCGAAGCGACGCCGCTCAAGCCGATGCTCGATCTCCTGCAGGATTTTTTCCGCATCCGGCCGATCTCCGATCCGGAATTGCGCAAGCAAACGGTCACGACGCTGTTGCAGCGCCTCGCGTCGGAGCCCGAAGATGAGGCGATGGTTCTGGAGCTTCTCGGCCTCGCGCAAGCGAGCGAGAGCAGCAGACCCGATCCTTCGGTGAGACGAGCACGGCTTATCAAGTTCATCTGCCGGCTCGTGCAACAACCTCGCGATTCGAATCCCGCCGTGGTCCTCATTGAAGATTTGCATTGGCTGGATTCAGCCAGCATGGAGCTTCTCGACGCTATGGTCGATGCGGCCTACGGGTCGCAGACCATGCTGCTTCTGAACTTCAGGCCGGGTCTCGTTCGCGAGTGGATGCAACGATCGCATTTCCGCGCCTTAAATCTCGAGAGACTCGATGCGAAGGCAATGAATGCGCTCGTTGAGTACTCGCTCGGCGAAGACGAGGCTTTAGCGGATGTGCGGGCAGACCTGGTTGCAAGATCGAACGGCAACCCATTCTTTCTGGAAGAGCTGACCTGGGCGCTGATCGGATCCGGTGGGCTGGAAGGACGGCCCGGCGCCTATCGCGCCACCGGTTCGATCAATCTCGCGTCTCTGCCGCCGACGGTGCAAGGGGTTTTATCTACCCGCATCGATGCATTGGACCCCCTTTCCCGCAAGCTTCTGCAAATCGCGGCTGTGATAGCGCGCGAAATCCCGGTCGAGGTGCTCGGCGAAATGGCCGGAATTTCGGAGGGGGAGCTCCAAACCGGCCTGCAGACGCTTCGGCGCGCCGAGCTCATCTACGAGCTGCCGCGGATTCAACAGAATGCGCTGTTGGCATTCCGTCATCCGCTGATCCAGGAAGTTGCCTATCACAACCTGTTGAGCGACAGGAAAACCGAGCTGCACGCCGCCGCCGCGAAGGCGCTTCTCCATTACTTCCAAGATCGTATGGATGAAGGCGCTGCGATTTTGGCCCACCACTTCGAAAGGGCCGGGGACATGCTTAGCGCCGCGCAAGCGCATGCACGCTCCGCCGCTTGGCTGGGCGCCAATGACTCCACTCAGGCCCTTGCCACTTGGAGGAAGGTGCACTCGATTCTGCGGACCCAACCCTCGCACCCTGACATCAATTTCCTGCGCGGCAGGGCATGTGGGCAGATCGTGAATTTAGGTTGGCGCGAGGGATTAAGCGCCGTGGAGGCTCGGGGCTTCTTCGAAGAGGCGTCCAAACTCGCCATGGCGGGCAAGAACTTTCGCGGCAACGCGCTGCTCCATGCCGCATATGGCCGTATTCTCGCAGCTACCGGCTCCGCCGACGAATATGTTGCCAAGATCAAAGAAGCTCAATTGCTCGGCGGTTTCGTGGCCGACCCGAGTTTGCGAGTGACCCTCCAGTCGGTCCTCGCACATGCACTGCGCCTCTCCGGCCGCCTCAAGGATGCTCTCGCCGTCAATGGTGAGGCGCTTGGCCATTGCTCCGACCTCGCAAAATATGAACGGGAGGTGCTCGGCTTCGACTTGGAGCCGTGGCTTCTCGCCATGCGCGGACAAACTCTTGTTTTGCTTGGGCGCGGAGCGGAGGCGCGCCCGTTTTTGGAGCAGGTTATAGCAATGGACGGTGGTCGGATCGACGCGACTCATCACGTGATTCCCAGCCTTGCTTACGTTGAGTGGGCGTGGGCCACGCAAAATTGCGAGCTGGCGCAAGAGCATGCCGAACGGGCCGTCAGAATTGGCGAGGGAAGCCATAGCCCGTATCTGAGAGTCTATTCCGGTTGGGCACAAGGATTGACCTACGCGACGGCGGGCAGGAATTCGGAAGCTATCGAGCAGTTTTCTTCAACTCTCGACTTTGCCCGCCGGCGGAAGGCGGGCCTCGAGAACGAATGTCGCCTTTTGGCCGATCTCGCCAATGTCCATCTCTGCGCGAACGATGCTGAGCGTGCCCTCGATGTAGCGGATGAAGCCATCCGTGTGGCGCGGTTAAGACATCAACGAATCCCCGAATTCTACGCGCACCTCGTAAGCGCCGCCGCGTTGAGCGAGCTCGAGGCGCACCCGCGCTCGAAAGAAGAGCGCGAGATTGCAAATAGCTTGTATCAAGATACGTCCGCGGCGCTTTTCGCAATGCGGTTTGGACAAGGTTCCGGAATGAATGCTGCCTGAAAAACAGAAGAGCTAACCAGTCCCATTCGCAGATGGCGAGACATTGGATTAGCTTTTTCGATTGGCCCGTAGAGCAGAATGAAGTTTTGCCTGCCTTTCATCGCATGCGCCTTGCGCAGGAATCTAGCCCCACCTTTCACTCCTTCCCCACAACGGGGAATGCGGCCGGCATGGCGCTTCAATCCCGATTAGCTGGCAATGGCAGTAGTGACTCCGCAAAGGTCGAAGGGTAGCTTCATTGCTATGCAACCCTTATTGCAACCGGGTGTCGGACATATCGGCGGAGCGCCGGCGCGCGAAACAATACCCGAGCGCCTCGCACGCCTGATCGCCTCGCCGAAAGCTTACGCAAGGCAAAAATCGCTGCTTGCCGGATTGCGTTGGCTGCGCACGAACTTACCCGTCGGCCGGGTCGAATCCGCAGACTTCGATCCGTTCTGGCTGGTGACGCGGCACGCAGATGTGTCAGACGTCATCCGTCGGCACGATCTCTTCCATAGCGGCGAGCGCGCCCATACGCTCGTGCCGCGCGCATCCGACGACATGGCCCGCGCAATGACGGGTGGCAGCCCGCATCCGATCCGCACCCTCGTTCACATGGACGAGCCGGACCATTCCAAATACCGCGCCATCACCCAATCGTGGTTCACCCAGCAAAGGGTGACGTCGCTCGAGGATCGAATCCGCACCATCGCGCGTGCCAGCATCGAGCGCATGGCGCAGCATGGTCCCACTTGCGATTTCGTGCGCGACGTCGCGATCCATTACCCGTTGAAGGTCCTCATGGAGATCCTCGGCGTCCCGCAATCGGACGAGAAGAGGATGCTGAAGCTGACGCAGGAATTGTTCGCGAGCGAGGATGCCGAGCTCGGCTACGGCGAGAGCGCGGCGGGCGACCCGGCGCGGCACGCGCAGGAATTGTTTCGACTGCTCGGCGAGTTCCAGGCCTATTTCGTGCCGCTCATGGAGCGGCGCCGGCACCAGCCGAAGGACGATCTTGCCAGCGTCATCGCCAATGCAAGGATCGACGGCAAACCGATCGATCATTTCGAGGCGGTCAGCTACTACGTGATCGTCGCGGCCGCGGGTCACGACACCACGTCCTCTTCGATCTCGGGCGGTCTCTGGGCGTTATGCGAAAATCCCGGCGAATTCCGGAAGGCGAAGGATGATCCTGGATTGATTCCGCGGCTGGTCGAGGAGTCGGTGCGCTGGACGACGCCGGTCCACCATGTCATGCGCACAGCGACGGCCAATTTGGAATTAAGCGGCCAATCAGTCGCGAGGGGTGATTGGATCATGTTGAACTATCTTTCGGCCAATCGCGACGAAGCGGCTTTCAACGAGCCGGACCGTTTCCGCCTGCGGCGCAACACCTCCCGCAGCGCGCTGTTTGGTCAGGGCGTCCATACCTGCCTCGGCCAGCATCTCGCACGACTCGAAATGCGAATCTTTTTCGAAGAGTTGCTCGCCCGGCTTGCATCGGTCGAAATTGCTGGAGCGCCGAGGCGATCGGCCTCAATCTTCATCGGCGGGCCGAAAACGCTGCCGATCCGGTTTAAAATGCATTGAGATGGTCGGCGCGATCGCACCGGAGCTCCGGCAGGGCGAGGCGCATGGTTTGGCAGAGCTCCGCGGCGGCCAAGCACCGGCGCGGCGGCCGTGACGAGCACGACAAATTTGACGGATCACAAATCCATTGTAAGCTGAAAATATAGTCGGGGCATATCAACGGATGAGGAGGAGCGATTATGGGAGCACTGAGTCATGACCTGCTTCCGGGTGCAGGCGATATAAACGCGCAGTTCCTACCTGGGACCAACATACATAAAACACTGGCTTTGTTTAAGAGGCTCTATAAGAACGGCACGTATACGTTCGGCACCTTGACGGCTGCGTATAATGGCTGGGCCCCTGGTTCGAAAGAGTATAACGACTGGATGACCGACTTGCAGCCCTACACCGAGGGGCCGTCACCTACCGGCGCGGATAAGATCGTGCAATGCATCAGCGGCGCTTTGAAGCATCTGAAGAATGGGGCGGAGGACCCCTTACAAGTGAAGTTGCAATGGGGTAGCCCTACCGGGCCCAAGGATGTGACGAGCAGCTTCGATCCAAAAACCAATATCTATACAATAAACATCAGCGGATATCCTGTACCTAAGTAGCGGGGCGGCCGAAGAAGAGAACTAAGATCGCCGGCCTGCCGCCACGTGTGCCTCGCTCAAGTTCTCCGCGATCACATTAACGCAGTGAGGGGCACCCGCTAGCTTTAGAATCAGCCAGCAGTAATTACGGTTCCGGCGCCTCCGATTCTAAAAGATTGCGCTTCAGCTCGCCTCCAAAAACCGCTCGGCCTGCTGCAGGTCGACGGATACCAGCTGGCTGACCCCGCGCTCGGCCATCGTGACGCCGAACAGCCGGTCCATGCGCGCCATGGTGATCGGGTTGTGTGTGATCGTGACAAAACGCGTCTCGGTCTTCTTGCGCATCTCGTCCAGGAGATCGCAGAAGCGCTCGACATTGGAATCGTCGAGCGGGGCGTCGACCTCGTCGAGCACGCAGATCGGCGACGGATTCGTCAGGAACACCGCGAAGATCAGCGACATCGCGGTCAGCGCCTGCTCGCCGCCGGAGAGCAGCGTCATCGTCTGCGGCTTCTTGCCCGGCGGGCGCGCCATGATGTCGAGCCCGGCCTCCAGCGGGTCCTCGGATTCGACGAGCTGCAGTTCCGCCGTGCCGCCGCCGAACAGCAGCGTGAACAGCTCTCGGAAGTGCGTGTTCACCTCTTCGAACGCGGCAAGCAGGCGCTCGCGGCCCTCTTTGTTGAGGTTGCCGATCGCGGTGCGCAGTTTCTTGATCGCTTCGTTGAGATCGTCGCGCTCGGCGATCATGCGATCGCGCGAGGCTTCGATCTCGGTGAGTTCCTCATCGGCGCGCAGGTTGACCGCGCCGAGGCGCTCGCGCTCGCTCTTCTGCGATTCGAGTTTTTGCTCAACGGTCGCGGCGTCGGGCAGCTCCGCGCCGGCTTTCAGGCCGGCGAGGTTTGCGAGATCGTCCGGCGTGCAATCGAGTTCGAGGGTAATCGTGTGCAGGTGCTGCGCAAGGCGCTCGCGCGCGCCTTCGAGCCGCGCTTCGCTGCGCGCCTGCGCTTCGCGCGCGCCGCTCATAGCTTCGAGCGCGGCACGTGCCTGACGGTCGGCATCGGCGAGCGCCGTCTCGCCCGCCGCGAGCGCGTCGGCGGCGGCCTGGCGCGCCGCCTCCGCGTCTTGCGTCTGCGACATCAATGCGCGGCGCTGTGCCAGGAAATTCTCGGGCGCTTCCGCGAGATTGCGCTGCTCGCTTTCCGCTTCGCCGCGCCGCGCTTCGAGCTCGCCGATCTGCGCGAGCGCGCGCTCTCGGCGCGCGTTCCAGGTCGCGGCGTCGCGCGCGATCGCTTCGCGCCGTGCCGCACGCGATTGCGCCTCGCGGCGCAGGGCATCGAGCGCCGCGCGCGCTTCGCTCGCCTCAGCGCGGGCTTCGCCTGCCGCCGCGCGGGCGCGCTCGAGATCGGCGGCAAGCGCCTGCGAAATGTCGGTGCCGGCAAGCGCGGCTTCCGCGTCGTCGCGGCGGCGGCGGAATTCGTCGCGATCGACGGCGAGCCGGCTCTTCGCCTCTTCGAGCGCCGCGAGACGCGCGGCGATGTGCGCGCGGCGGCGCTCGGCGGCGGCATGGCGCTCGCGCACCTCATCGAGTGCGGCGCGGGCGGCGCGGTAGCTTTCCCGCGCTGTGCCGTGCTCTGCGGCGAGGCGCTCGACCTCGGCGCGCGCCGATTGCGCGGCGGCGGCGGCTTGGTCGGCGGCGCTGCGGGCCTCCGTGCCCTCGCGCAAAAGGTCCTGCAGGCGGTTGCGCTCGGCGAGGCGGCGCACGGCCGGCGTCGGCGCTTCGGCCGCGTGGGTCAGGCCGTCCCAGCGCCAAAGGTCGCCCTCGCGCGAGACGAGGCATTGGCCGGGTTTCAGCAACGTATGCAGCTGCTGCCCCTCGCCGCGCAGCACGATGCCGATTTGCGCGAGACGGCGCGCCAGCACCGGGGGCGCCTGCACATGCTCGGCAAGCGAGACGACGCCCGGCGGCAAAGCGGGATCGCCCTCCACCTCGATGAGCGCCCAATGCGCCGGCGCGGAGGGGTCGGTCGAGGCTTCGAGATCGTCGCCGAGGACGGCGCCGACGGCGGCCTCATAGCCTTTGTCTACGGCCATCTGCTCGATCACGGTCGGCCACAGGCCGCCGGTGACGCTTTCCAGCATTTTCGACAGCGTGCGCGCCTCGGTCTCGAGGCGCTGCGCGCGCTGCTCGGCCTCAGCCAAGGGGCCGCGTGTGCCGGCCTCCGCCTCGCGCCCCTCTGCCAACGCCGCCTCCGCCGCGGCGGCGCGTTCCTCGGCGGCACGGGCCTGATCGGTATGGGCCGCGAGCGCTGCGCTCAGCGCCGACATGTCGGCGGCTTCGCGCTCGCCCGAGATCAGCGCGAACTCGGTGTCGACGCGGGTGAGCTCCGCCTCGGCGCGCGCGAGCCGCTCGCGCGCCTCGCCGAGCGCCGCCTCCAAAGCCCCGCGTTTCGCCTTGGCGTCGGCGAGTGCGGTCTGCGCCTCGGAGAGCGCGGCTTCGGCGTCGGTCAGCGCCTCGCCGGAGACGGCGACGCGCGCCTGAGCCGCCGCTTCCATCGCGAGCGCCGCTTCGCCGGCGGCAACGAGCTCCGCATCTTCCGCCTCGAGCCGCGCCGTCACGCCGGCGGCATCCTCGACCAGCGCGCGCTCGCGTTCGAGATCGCGGCCGAGCTGCTCGACGCGGCGTTCCAGCTCGGCCATGCGCTCGTGGACGCGGCGCTCCTCGGCCTCAAGCTGCTCGCGCGCGAGCACGAGGCGGTGGAGCGCCGCCCCGGCCCTGCCCTCTGCGTCGCGCAAGCCCGGCAGCTCCGCCGCCGCCAGCGCCTGCAGCCGCGCGGCCTCCGCTTGCGCGGTCGTACGCTCCGCCACCTCGCGGACGTCGGCTTCCAGCCGGCGCTGCGCTTCCGCGAGCGCCCCGGCCGCCTCGCGATGGCCGATCAGCGCCAACAGCGCCTCGTTCTTGCGGATTTCGCCGGCGAGGTTGCGGTAGCGCGTTGCCTGCCGCGCCTGCTTTTTCAGGCTCTCGATCTGCGCGTCGACCTGTTTCAGGACGTCTTCGAGCCGGTTGAGATTGTCCTGCGCCCCTTTGAGCCTGAGCTCCGCCTCGTGGCGGCGCGAATGCAGGCCGGCGACGCCGGCGGCCTCCTCGAGAATGCGGCGGCGCTGCTGCGGCTTCGCCGAGATGATCTCGCCGATCTGGCCCTGGCGCACGAAGGCCGGCGAGCGCGAGCCGGTCGAGGCGTCGGCGAAGAGCAGCTGCACGTCGCGGGCGCGCACTTCGCGGCCGTTGATGCGGTAGGTCGAGCCCTCATCGCGCTCGATGCGCCGTGAGATTTCGAGCTTGTCGGAATCGTTGAAGGCGGCCGGCGCCTGGCGCTCGGCATTGTCGATGAAGACGTGGACCTCGGCCATGTTGCGCGAGGGCCGGTTGCCGGAGCCCGAAAAGATCACGTCCTCCATGCCGGAGGCGCGCATCGACTTGAACGAGGTCTCGCCCATGACCCAGCGCATGGCCTCGACGAGGTTCGACTTGCCGCAGCCGTTCGGGCCGACGATGCCGGTGAGCCCGGGCTCGTAGTGGAAATCGGTCGGCTCGACGAAGCTCTTGAAGCCGATGAGGCGGAG